>NZ_JARVTG010000001.1:1622500-1980000 GCF_029846635.1 Pokkaliibacter sp. MBI-7
GACAATACGCGCCACCTCTGCGGTGGTATCGGCCATGATGGCGCGGTAGCCACCGATACTGCGGGCAAAATGGTTGTAGATGACGACCGCCGGAATGGCTGCCACCAGACCGATCGCAGTGGCCAGCAATGCTTCGGCGATACCCGGCGCCACCACGGCCAGATTGGTGGTTTGCGATTTGGAGATACCGATAAAGCTGTTCATGATGCCCCAGACGGTACCGAACAGACCGACAAAGGGAGAAGTCGAACCGATGGTGGCCAGCACACCGGTACCGACATTGATGCGGCGCGCAGCGGCAGCCTCAATACGATGCAGACGGGATTCGACACGCTCCTTCACCCCACCTTTATCAAAGGCTTCGTGCTTGGCTGACAACACCAGCTCATACTCGGCCGCCTGCACCATGGATGCTGACAGGCAGGTGTCATGTTCAACGGCCTTCAGCCCCTCACGCAGCGTGCCGACCTCACCCAGATTACGCAGGGTGCGGCGAGCGCGTTTCTTCGCTGCAGCAATCTCGATACTTTTCACCAGTGCGATGGTCCAGGTCACGATGGAAGCAAAGGCCAGACCCAGCATGACCGCCTTGACCACCCAGTCAGCGGCCATGAACATACCCATGGGGGTCAGGTCGTGTGGCAGCATGGATGCCACGGCATTGCTGTCGGCAACCGCTCCGGGCAGAGGCTCATTGGTCTGGGAGAGGTCTTCTGGCGCAGAGGCTGATCCCTGCATTGGGGTGTCCGCCGCGGAAACGGCATCGCTGGCAGGAGCAGAAACAGTAGCAGGGCTGGAAGAGGTCGCCGATTCGCTGCTGGCAGGTGCGCTGGTCGATGTAACAGGAGCGGTGAGCGTATCCGATTCAGCGTGGCTCAACGGAGCCAGCACCATGCCAGCACTCAGCCCTACGATCATGGCCCAGCGTTTGGCCATGCCTTTGTTCTGCTCGATATTTTTCATGTGAAATCCCGACGGCGACAGGGCTGCTGGGCGGTTAACCGACGCATTGCCAGTGGCTAACCAAGCTTGCCCATTCGATCCAATAGATTTTACTAATGCTAAAGCTTCTCATTATCTATCACAAGATCAATCTAATGATTGATTCAGATTGTCTCTTGGATCGCAACAAAGCCCTGACAATGCCTAAAGCACAAAATTGCTTTACCATAGCCAAACGCGCATTAATCTGTCGTCCAGACCGCAGGGAGACCAGTAAATGACATTCAATCGTTACGATCGGCGCATCATGGAAGTACTACAGAAGGACGGCCGCATGAGTAATCAGGAGCTGGCAGACAGCATTCAGCTGTCGCCTTCCCCCTGTTTGCGACGGGTCAAACGCCTGGAAGAAGAGGGCATCATCGAGGGCTACAGCGCTCTGCTCAATGCCAAAAAGCTCGGTTTGACCCTGATGGCCTTTATCGGCATCAGTATGGATCGTCATACTCCGGAGCGATTCCAGCGTTTTGAAGAGCTGATTGCCAGCTATCCGGAAGTGCTGGAATGCCACCTGATCACCGGCCAGTCGGCCGACTACCTGTTGAAAGTCATAGTCAAGGATATGGAAGCCTTCCAGCAGTTCCTGCTGAATCGGGTGACCACGATTGAAGGCGTGACCGGGGTGCATTCCAGTTTTGTGATGAAAACCCCTATCAGCAGTACCGCCCTGCCCCTCAACCACCTGACCTGATCATCATGCGATTTGAACTACTGAGCGAGCGCCACGCGCAAGCGCTGCTGGCCTTTGAAGAAAGCAATCAGGCCTGGTTTGAACGGACCATCGAGGCCCGCGAACCGGCATTCTATTCCCTTCAGGGCGTGCGTGAGCATATTGATGAATACGTGCAGCGTTACCATGAAGGCATGATCTATCCGCTGCTGATTGTGAATGAGCAGGGCGAGCTGATGGGCAGAGCCAACCTGCGTCGCTCGCTCAATGATTCGCGCTATGGTTTCGTCGGCTATCGTATCGGTGAAGCCTACTGCGGCCAGGGTGTAGCATCGGCGGCACTGAAGCAGCTGATCCGGGCGGGCTATGAGCAGATGAAGCTGGACCATTTGCGTGCTTTTGCCTCGGTCAGCAATATCGCTTCACAGCGTGTTCTGGAAAAACAGTCCTTTCTGCGCTGCCGCTACGTTCCCCAGCATGCCGTCACTCGCCAGGGACAGCTGGACGCCTGGGAATTCGTGCACTTTGCCAGTATCTGGCGCCGACACTGGCATCGGTGGTTTACTCTCACGCCCGACTGACCCGCTACACGCCCTTCAGCAAACCACTGCGTTTGTCACCTCACCCGCAACCCGGGTTTTACGGTGCAGATAAAGCGCTGCGCTCAGCGTACCCACCAGCACCACCAAAGAGCCGATGATCACTCCCGTCCAGCCACGCCATTCCCAGAAGGGATGCAAATAGATACCGCCGGTACTGGCGCCGGTGTAATAGAACACCAGGTACAGCGAACTGGCACTGGCCTTGGCATGCTGGGCGTTACGGCTGACCCAGCTGCTGTTGGTGGAATGGGCAAAGAAGAAGCCGAAGCTGTTGATAAAGAAACCGAGAATGATGGCCCACAGACTGGGCAGCAGAGTGCAGAGACTGCCCAGCATCAGTACCACGATGCCAAATGCCATGCACAGCGGCTGCGGGAAACGCCTGGCAGCACGACCAGCCAGTGCCGAACCAAGGGTGCCGGTCAGATAGGTCAGAAACAGCATGCCCAGAAAGCGCGGTGATAATGAGTACGGCGCATCACCCAGCACAAAGGTGATATAGCTGTACTGATTGATAAAGATAAAGAAGTTGAATCCGCCGATCAGATAGGCGGTCAGCAGGACGGGGTTGCGCAGGTGATCGAGCATATTGCCGAGCATGGTACGCAGATGAAATGGCCGGGCCTGGAAGTTGCGGGAGCGTGGCAGCAGGGAGGCAAAACTGAGCCATACCACCAGACTGACACCTGCAATCACCAGAAAGGTATTGGCCCAGCCCAGGCTTTCTCCGGCAAAACCACCAATCAGACGCCCACCTATACCACCCAGAGTATTGGCACCAATGTACAGACCGACAGCGGTCATCAGCGCCTCTTTGTCAAACTCATCCCCCATATAGGCCACCGCAATCGCTGGCAACCCACCAAGGAAAAAGCCCTGCACCGCACGCAGTCCCAACAGCATTTCGTAACTGCTGGTCTGCGACAGCGCCAGCGTCGTCACAATCACCCCGGCCATCGTGACAAGCATGATGCCCCGACGCCCCAGCACATCAGACAGCGGCCCGTACACCAGCAGTGATAAGCCCAGCGTCAGGGTGGACACGGTAAAACTGTAGCTGGCGGAAAGAGGAGACACCTGAAAGTCAGCGGCCAGCATGGGCAACAGCGGCTGGGTCACATAAAGGTTGGAGAAAATCATAAAGGAGCCCAGGCACAGAGCCAGGGTGGCACGCCAGTAAGCGCGACTGCCTGCTTGAATCATGATGGCGGTCCTGCGGTAGTGAAGCAGCCCGGAAAGCGGGGCCTACGGCACACTATATCGACCGCTTGGTCATAATAAAAATATATGCAAATTATGATTAGGATAATAAAGTTTTATATTCTGTACGGTTGTGACAGTCTTCCCACTGCAGACCTGACATTCCCCTGCTCTGACGGACCCGCACCATGGAACTCAAACCTCTGCGCTACTTCTATGAGGTCGCACGCCTCGGCAGCTTTACCCGCGCGGCAGAGCTGCTCAATCTCGCCCAGCCAGCAGTCAGCATGGCGATTCGCAAGCTGGAGAATGAACTGGAGCTGACCCTGTTTCATCGTCACGAACGCTCCATTGCCCTGACCGACGAGGGGAAATGTCTGTTCGTTCAGGCAGAAAAAATCCTGCAGGTAGTGGCCGATGCCGAGCTGGAAATGCAGGAGCTGAAGGGGCTGAGCCGCGGCGAAGTGCGGGTGGGTATCCCCAGTATGCTGGGTTCGTTCCACTTCCCTCCCATACTGATGGCATTTCGCCATCGCTATCCCAACCTGACGTTCTCGGTACAGGAAGGCGGCACCTGGCAGCTGCAGCAGATGCTGGAAAAGGGCGAACTGGATCTGGCTGTCATCGAATCGGAAACCATTTCCGACATTCTGGAAGCCCGGACGATTCTGCGCGAGGAAATGCGCGCCACCGTCAGCCGCGAGCACCTCTTTGCCGAGCGCAGTTCGATCACCCTGCAGGAGTTCTTTACCGAAGAGCTGGTGATGTTCAAGCCCGGCTACTTTCACCGCAAGGTACTGGACAGGCTGGCCAGGGAGGTCGGCTGTACACCGAACATCAGCTTTGAGACCAATCTGGTGCCGCTGATCCGCTCCATCGTCAAACAGGGTTTCGGCATTTCCACCCTGCTGAATATGGCCGTGGCAGATGACCCTGATCTGGTCACGGTTTCCTTTGCGCCGCCGATCTTTCTTGATCTGTGCATCGCCTGGCGCAAGGACGGCTATCTGTCGCGGGCCAATCGGGCGTTTGTGGAGTTCCTGCTGGAATCGAGCAGGATGTGAGCCACGACAAAAATAAGAAAAGACAGAAACAAGAAAGGGCACGTTACGTGCCCTTTCTGCTCTGAATCATCGGTGCTTACTTCAGATCCTGCATACGTCTTTCAGCTTAACGATGCTTACGCGGTCTGTCCCTGCTCGCTCAGAGCCTTCTGATGCTCACGCCATGCCTGCTTTTCACGGCGGCGCTCTTCGATGGTGTGTTTCACATCGCCGCCCAGATGGGTTTCGCCACGCTCGGCTGCCAGCTGCATCTGCTTTTCGCGTTCTTCGAAACGGGTCAGCTGCTGTTCACTCAGCTGATCGTGGCACTGGTGGCAACTGACACCTGCCTTGTACTCAGGGCGCAGCTTGTCGGCTTCGGTAATCGGACGACGGCACGCATTGCACTGATCGTACTGGCCTTTTTCCAGCTTGTGATTGACCGCCACACGGTTATCGAACACAAAGCATTCACCTTCCCAAAGGGTATCGGCCTCAGCGACTTCCTCCAGATATTTGAGGATGCCACCTTCGAGGTGATAGACCTCATCGAAGCCCTGCTCCTTGAGGTAGGCGGTGGATTTTTCACAACGAATACCCCCGGTGCAGAACATCGCCACTTTCTTGTGCTTGCCCGGATCGAGGTTCTGCTTCACGTATTCGGGAAACTCGCGAAAGGTTTCGGTCATCGGGTTGATGGCACCTTTAAACGTACCGATCTGCACTTCGTAGTCGTTACGCGTATCGACCAGCAGTACGTCCGGGTCAGAAATCAGAGCATTCCAGTCCTGAGGTTTGACGTAGGTCCCCACCACTTTGTTAGGGTCAATACCTTCAACCCCCATAGTGACGATTTCACGCTTGAGCTTGACCTTGGTGCGGTAGAACGGCAGCACCTCGGTAAAGGATTCTTTATAGGACAGGGCAGCCAGACGAGGGTCGGACTTCAGCCAGGTCAGCAATGCATCAATACCTGCGCGGGAGCCGGCCACAGTACCATTGATCCCCTCTTTCGCCAGCAGCAGGGTACCGCAGACTTCGTTACTCTCCATCACATCCAGTAATGGCTGACGGATGGCTTCAAAATCATCCAGAGCGACGAACTTATACAGCGCACAAACAACAAACTGTGACATCGAACTTCTCCATGCGGTCTGGAACGTAAAACCAGAGCACGACAGCGGGTTAGCAGGCACTTACAATCTCGCCAATCTGAGCCGCTCATGAGCCATGACCGACATCAGGAAGAACGTGAGCACCTGTTCAGAAAGGCGCGCATTCTACCTGCTTCTCTACCTCAGTCCAAGGCTTGCGCCACAATGGCTGGTTATTTTACGACCAGATGTAACTTGCCCGCGACCTGCACCTGCACTACCTGAAAAATGGCGTGATCCCTCGCTACAAAGCCCGCTCCCCCCGCTTCCCCGCTGCGTTTTTTGCTCTATGCTAAGTGAATCTGGCGTTTCGTAACGAACCACAGATTTTGCCGTCATCAGCGGCCAGCCAGCGCTCCTTGTCTGAGCCTGAGTCAGCCCAGTAATGATCTTTTCAGGCAGACCTCAGCGACCCCAACGGACCCGCACGGGAAGTGCGTACCCTCCTGACGCTGAGTAAACCTTTAGCCTTGTTATATAGGAAGTGAGAAATGATACGCGCCTATCTAGCATCGGATCGGACGGCCATAGAAGCGCTATGGGAAGATACCGCCAACGAGATCAGTGCTTTTTACCACCCCGCCTGGCGTAGCTACGAGCGCCTGCAACAACTGGATCAGGTACTGGAGCAGGGAGAAACCTGGGTGTATCTGCATCAGATGCAGGTGGTGGGATTTATCAGTCTGGTCGATACCGAAATTGTCTGCCTGTGCGTCCAACCCGAGCTGCGCGGTAAAGGCATTGGCTGCACCCTGCTTAACTATGTGCGGCAGTTCTTTCCGCACCTGCAGGCAGTCATCTATGAATCCAATCGACAGGGCCGCCACTTCTATGATCGCTATGGTTTTGTCACCCAGCGTCGCTTTACGCAGAATCAGGACGGTCAGGCACTGCTGCTGATGCAGTATCACCCCCACACCACCTTTGACACGGGGTTCCCCTCTTTCGAGTTACCGATGCAGCTGCACTGAGCACGTCAGCCAGACAACGCCTGCTGGCAGTGACGGGCTGGCGCTTTATCACGCTAGCCCGCTGGTAACAGATCGGCAATCCAGCCTACGCCAGCATCGTTCAGTACCCTGAACAACTGGCGGGTGAAGCGCCAGGCTGCAGCATCCATGACCAGATGATGAGTCATGATGCCGGTTGGCTCAGCCGCATCCACCAGCCCCAGACGTCGCTGCTGCAGATGGGTGATCAGGGCCGTGAGCGTGTCAGCTTCCCCGGCGAAGTGAGCAGACGGCTTCCATTTCAGCACATCCACATGAACATTCACCTGTGTCAGGCCGTCCACCTCCGCCGCATCGCGCGGCCCCAGAGTGGATAGACCTCGCAATCCCACCTGATCATGCAGATAAGGCCGCAACGTCGGGGTATAGCGATTCCATGGCGGCACCAGCACAGGCTGAAAACGTCCGGCAAAGTGCTGTTCCAGCAGTTCCCGCCCCTGACGCAACGCATCGATCATGACTGAAAGAGGCCGATGCGCGCCCAGCTCATGTTTACGCTCAGTGGGTGGCGCATGGTTGGTATGATCAAATCCATGCTGCACTATGCCTACCAGACCATGTCCTTGTACGGCTGCCGCCAGTGACGGCTGTACTTTCGCCGGCACCGCTGCCAGCAGCACAGGCACCTGCAGTTCATCACTGATCTGCAACAGATGTTGAAGTTCGGGCACATCCGCTTCCGCATCGTCATCCCGCCACCACAATGTTGGCCGGCGATGGCTCCGTGCCCACAGCCGCAACTCCTGTTCCAGACTTTGCCAGTCAGCCATGACGTTGCTCCAGCAGTGAGCGAATAATATCGCCACTGCGCCTGGCCCCGGCCAGTTGCAGTGACAGTGCGGGAGAACGCTGATGAAGGTCAGCCACCGTCTGGTCAATCACGCTGGCCAGATACTCGGGCTGCAACTCCTGCTCCCGCACCATGGCACAGATTCCCAGGGCCTCCAGCTTGGCGGTACGGGTAATCTGTTCTGTCTCACCTTTGCCTTCAAACGGCACAATGACACTGGGAACACCTGTCAGCAGAATATCCATCAGGGTGTTGTACCCCCCCTGCGAGATGGACAGTGCTGCATTAGCCAGCAGGCCACGGAAGTCGCTGCGTATAGGCTCAAGGACAATGCCGTCCGCCGCCAGCTGCTGCAGGGCCGTAATCTGATCGGCAGGGAGATTGGGGCCGATCAGGACGCGCCAGCGATGTTCACGCAGTACGGTCAGCGGTCGGGCTAATAAAGCTGCCTGCATGATGCCAAAACCCACCGCACCACCACCGGCGGATACGATAACTTCATTCTGCCCCTCAGCTGCAGGACTGACGCTGGTATCCGTTACATAGCCGGTGTAATGCAACGGTATGCTCAGCTGATCACAAAGGCTGAAGCTTTCCGTCAGCGGCACAAAGTCCTGCTGACCATGCACCAGCACACCATCGAAATAATGCTCCAGCAGCTTCAGTGCTTTTTGCTCTTTCTCCAACGGACGGCGCTGCAGAATGTCCCGTGCCGATGACAGGATCAACGGACGCGGCGACATGCTGTGCGCCTGCTGCAGTAAGGGGTCAAGTTCAAAGCGCAGCTGGCCACGGCCGAAAGGGTAACTCTCGATCAGCAACGCATCGGGCTGAATCTGCTCCAGCGCCTGCAGCAGCAGGGACCGCCGGTTGGCCTTGAAGTCGTCATCCAGCGCCTTGCCCTGATCGTCCACCAGACCACTGAACTGCGCATCTGCGGCACGAATCGCTGGCAGACTGATAACGTTGGCCTGACCAAAATTGATACCTGCGACCGCTTCGCCCCCCTGCACCACCCAGACTTCCAGCCCGGCTTGCTGCATACCCAGGCTCAGCTGTGCGGCACGTTTGATGTGGCCAATCCCCAGCAGATGCTGGACGTAAAACATTACCCGCATGGTCTTTCCTAAACTGTAGGTCCGTTGCCCTGAATGTGGGGCTGGGTTTCGGATATGAACAGCTGTCAGTCGATACGTTCGCTGAGCAAGCCTTTAACACGGCACTGCACCTGCTCCAGACCACTCAGCATATTGGCAGGCATGTGTTGTGATGGCGCACTCTGCTGTGGCAGGGCACGCAGGGCGACCAGCATACGCTCGGTGGTATGGGGCTCGCGCGGATCCAGCATACTGAGCAGGCCCAGTTCACTGGCATTGCGGGCTCGTATCAACTGCTCCTGACGCGGTTCTGTACGCGGGATCAGCAAGGCAGGCTTATCAAAGGAAAGTATTTCACAGAAGGTGTTATATCCACCCATCGCCACAATGCCGGCAGCCTCACTCAGCAGACTTTCCAGATTGGCATCGAAGGTAATCATATGTACACCGCGCAGTGGTTCAGCACGGTCCATAAACTGCTGCTGTTCCTGGCTGTTCATGAAGGGGCCAAGCACAAACATGACATCCCAAGGCAAATCGGGGTCGGCTTCGTAGGCACGCAACACCCAGTCCACCATTTCGGCACCATCACCACCACCACCGGGGGTCACCAGTAAATAGGGCCGTTCCACGGTTTCAAGATAACGGGAGCGGGTATGCACCGGCAGCTGACGCTGCAGATAGCCGGTATAAAACATTTTTTCCGGCACACTGGACGGTAGCGGCAGGCCCTGCAGGGGGTTCCCCATGGACTCATCGCCGTACACCCAGATTTCGTCGTAGAGTTCAGCCAGAGCAGGAAAGGCCTGCTTGTGTTCCCACTCTTTGGTCAGTTTGACGGGCTCATCCATCACATCGCGGATACCCAGCACATTGACGCACTCGGTATCGCGCAGCATCCGCAGGGTGGATTCCACCTCACCCTGCAGGCCCAGCGGTTCTTTATCGACGATAAACAGATCGGGCTCAAAGGCCTTGGCGGTGTTGAGAATGATGGACTCACGCAATGCCAGCGTCTGATCAAGGCGGATGTGCAAACCCAGTGAGGTGTAATCGCCATTATGCAGTTTGATCACGCCAGGAATCCGGACAAAATCTACCCGCGCCTTGAAATCAAAACGCCCAATGATAGGTGAGCCGGTGAGGATCAGTACCGATACCCCTTTGTAGCGCTCCACCAGCGCATGAGCCAGGGCGCGGCAACGACGCAGATGCCCCAGACCAAAGCTGTCATGGCTGTAGATCAACACACGGGTATTGTCCAATCGGTACATCGTCTTTTCCCTAGAAGTGGGTTCTAGCGGCATACAACCATCTCACTACCTGAACCGCCCAATCTGTGCGAGTTGACACCATCTGGGGGCATTTTCCTCGGCTCGGCGCGAACGACAGAGCCTAGCACGAATTCCTTTACACTTCCGCTATATAGCGCAACATCTGTTACCGCTTTGCAGGCCATCTACGTTGCCGAATGCGACAGAGCTGGCCCAGCAGGCAATGGCGCAAACAGCGTGACCGGCTCATCCACACCCCGCAGCTCATGACTGCCCATCTGCTGCAACGGCCGCTCCAGCAAACCCGCCATTTCGGCAGAGATCAGCACCGGCTGCTGCAGAAGCTTGGTCATATCTTCAATACGGGCCGTACGGTTGACAGCAGGCCCCATCACCGTGAAGTCCAGCCGGTTTGGCGCCCCGACATTGCCGTATTGCACACTGCCCACATGTAATCCCAGACCAAACAACAGCGGTGGCATTTCCTCTTGTGCACGCTTAAGGTTGATATCATCCATACGTGACAGGGTCGCCAGTGCGGCGGCCACTGCATGATTTGCCGCTTGCGCCAGACTGACCTGCTCACTGACCGGGAATACAATCAGCATGGCATCCCCAATAAAACGCAAAATCTCTCCACCACGGGAAGTCACCTCAGCGGCGACCGTCTCAAAATAGCTGTTGAGAGAATCGAGCAAGGTCTGTGCCGACAAGTGTTCGCTAAGGCTGGTGAAACTGCGCAGATCACTGAACCACAGTGCCGCTTCAATCAGCTCCATGTCGCCTCGCTTGATCTGGCCATTCATGACGCGTCTGGCAATACGCGGTCCGATATAGGTACTCAGCAGCGAATCGCACAACTGCTGGCGCGCAATAATCTCCCAGTACGGTGCCAGCAGATCTTTAATCAGTGTCAGCTTGGCCAGATCATGGTCATCAAACCCTGTTGCTGCGTCGGTGGCGAACAGTAACGACTGCACCCTGCCATTACTGCAGACCACGGGAAAGCCGACATAGTCAGTGCATCCGGCCTCCTTCAGCTCGCGCAGGGACGAATGGAGCTCTTGTTCATCGCCAGCATTCAGCGGATAGCGCACCGGTTCACGGCGCCGATGCAGTTTTTCCATCGGACTACCAATATAGGCAGAGGTATTGGTAACGCCATGCAGTGCACTCTCTTCCTCGACCACCCCCTGATCACGCCACCAGGTGTAAGAACACCCCACTACCTCCGGGTGCAGCACATTGATGCCGGCCCGCACACGTTTCAGGGGAGCGCCCGCCTCTGTTAAACGGGCACACAGGCCACTCACGAGTTCACCCGGCTGCTCCAGATCGGCAGCCGACTGCAGCAACCAACTCACTACAGGACGCAGCGGCCAGCCAGGCAACTGATCCATACCACCGGTGAGAAGGGCAATTTGTTCAGGCTTCATAAACGATATCCCGGATAGACAACATGCCTTGTAAGCATGGGATAGCATGGGTAAACAGAGGCCGCTGCAAATGGAGACACCACAGGGGAATTTCAACAACGCCACCATGCTTAACTATAGAGCAAGCATCACAACTCTGTATTGCGCGGACTTTGACCCAATGGCAGAAAGAATTCTCAATTAATTCAGAGAGATACAGCAACGAGATAGAATCAGGAGGGGTTTCCGTCAGCCCGGCAGCCATTGCTGCGCAGGCTACAGAAGCGCCATCAGGCGCTTTGGCACTGTTTATTCAGAGAGCAGTCATAGCCGCGCTCAACCATCAACTCCAGCATGCGTTTTACATTCTCACGGGCCTGCTGCTCGTGTTCATGGAAAAACACCGGGGTGTAGAAGAACGCAGAACGAGCCAGCAAACTTTCCCAGAAACAGATTTGCTTAGCGAAGAATTCAGGGTCTGTCAGAAACGCTTTTTCCTTGCGGCAACGCACGGAGTCCTTGATGAAAGGGTGCCAGGGCAAGGCAAAGCTGGACAGATCGACATCCATGATCAGCGCCTGATCCGGATTGGTCGGCGGCTGGCGATGGGTGGTGGCGAGGATCAGGTCATAGATATAGCGGCGCAGGGTCTGGTCCGCACCTAAACTGCACTGCAGGAACAGCTCAGCACTGCGCTGTTCGTTATCACAGGCCTGAAATTCATAAATGGCATCATGGAACCAGATAGCCAGCTCAATGGCATCCGCATTGATGGCATGGCTGCGATAGCGGTCAAGCCACAGCAGGCAATGCTGCACATGGCAACCGTTGTGATAATGGCGACCCGGAGCAGCGTACAGCTCTTCCAGCGTCGTAAAAGCCTGCTCCGCGTCCATGGCGGCTGTTCCCAGCGTCCGTTGCCATAAGGCGAGAAAGCGTTCTTTATTCATGGTTAGCCTATGAATGCAGTTCCAGTTGGCTGTAGAGCGCTTCGTTAGCATGATGCGCTTCAACCAGTTTGTCACTCAACTGCCGCAGTACATCCAGAGCCACATCAGGGTTGGACGTAATCAGCTGCAGAAATATGGAGCCTTCCATGCACAGCGCAGCCACATGACCACTCGCTCGAACGGTGGCACTGCGTCTGCTTTTGGAAATCACTGCCATCTCCCCGACCAGGGAGTTCACCCCACGAACAACGGATGTAAAGTCGCCCGCCTTGGTGGTGGCCATGATCTCCACCTCTCCTTCAATTACCAGATAAACCGAGTCCGCCGGATCATTAATGCTGAAAAGCACTTCACCATCTTCGTAATGCATCAGCCGGCTGGTAAACGCCAATAGTTTCAACTTGGACGTATCCAGTCTGGCCAGCATCGGGATCTTGCGTAGCAGATCTACTTCTTGATGGATATCCAAAACGCCCCCTGAAACCTCGTACAAACTTCGCACAACTACATCTTGTTTCTTACAGAACACAGGTCATAAAACAAGTGACGCCACTACAGAGTGTCACTCGCACTATGCGAGGTCAAGCCGTGTTCAACATACAATTAAATGATTGGAAACAGTCTGTGAGAAATCGTCGTGTTACTTAATTTCCCATACCAGCAATGGATCCAACCTCACCCCACACCATCTTCACGTCACTTCCGGGGAGACAAACCTTCCCCTTCTTGGTGCAGCTACGCCTGCTCTGCCCCTTATGTGTTCATGCCTGCCAAACCGATTGGTTCAAAGTCTGCCAGAGTGATACAACATGCCAACTATCACTTAGTTGCATGTCATACGGTGAAATAGTCAAGACACACATTTCACCCATGCAGTTTTGATACCAGCTTACCCCGCTCTCATGACAGTTTTTTGATCATCTGGTGAAGCCAGCATTCAAATATGCTGAACGATTCAGACTGACCGGAAAGCAAATGATGTTTTCTGTCTACTTATTTTCCACCGCTACAGCAGTCTGGGGTTCCAGTTATGATCCTGCTGCAGGAAGGTAGTGCAGGCATCCACTGGCAGGGGCGGGGAGAAAAAGTAGCCTTGAATCAGGTCACAGCCCGCCAGTGTCAGATAGTTGTACTGGGCCATGGTCTCAACCCCTTCCGCCACAATTTGGATCCCCAGCGTCTTACCCAGACCGATCACCGCCTGAACGATGGCAGCCCCTTCACGATCACCCACCACGTTGTCCACAAAGCTCTTGTCAATCTTCAGCTGCTGGAAGGGGAAACGCTTGAGGTAGCTCAGCGAGGAATAACCGGTACCAAAATCATCCATCGACAGCCCTACTCCCAGCTGTCGCAGCTGTTGCATCGTCATCAGGGCATCTTCGGCATTCTGCATCACCAGACTTTCGGTCACCTCCACCTTCAGCAACTCTGGCTCCAGCTCAGTTTTCTGCAGCACCTCACGGATCAGCTCAATACAACGGCCACTTTTGAACTGCCGGGCAGACAGATTGACCGATACCGTCATGCGCGGCAGATTGGCTTCCTGCCAGGCTTTGGCCTGGGCACAGGCGGTGCGTACCACCCAATCATCCAGTTCCAGGATCAGCCCGGTCTCCTCTGCCAGCGGAATAAATTCAGCGGGCGACACCATGCGGTCGCCCCGGCGCCAGCGCACCAGAGCCTCCACCCCTACCGTGGTATGGCTGTGAGGACTCCACTGCGGCTGGTAATACAGCACCAGCTCATTGCGCTCCAGCCCGAGACGCAGGTCATGTTCCAGCGCCAGACGGCGCCTGACTGCCTCATCCATTTCCTGCTTGTAGCTGCAAATCTGATTGCGGCCCTGCTCCTTGGCCCGATACATGGCGTTGTCTGCTTTCTTCAGCAGGGTCACCGGATCGTTGCCATCCTGAGGCGCCAGACAGAAGCCGATACTGGAAGTCACCAGCACTTCGGTTTCCTCCAGCACCTTGGGAGAAGCAACGGCATCCAGCATGCAGCGCAGGGTGATACTGATACTGTCGAGATCCGCCATATCATTGAGCAGCACCACAAACTCATCGCCGCCCAGACGCGCCAGAGTATCGCCCTCCCGCACACAACCACTCAGTGCCTGAGCCACCTGCCGCAACAGCTGATCACCCACAACGTGGCCCAGACTGTCATTGACGTACTTGAAGTTATCCAGATCAATAAACGCCAGCGCAAACCCGGAACGGTGGCGACTGTTGAAGTTGATTGACTGCTGAATGCGATCCATCAGCAGATTACGGTTGGGCAGGCCGGTCAGGTCATCGTAATTGGCCTGATATTCAAGCTGCTCCTGATAACGTTTGGCATCGGTGACATCATTGAGCACCCCGACAAAATGCCGGATGCGACCCTGATCATCGCGCACCGGCGCCACCCGCAGCTCGTTCCAGAACAGCGATCCGTCCTTGCGGTAATTGCGCAGCAAGGCGGCCCCTTCACTGCCATTACGCAGCGCCCGGCGAATGCTTTCCAGCCCCATCTGCTCGCGGTCATTGCCCTGCAACAGGCGGCAGTTACACCCCATCACCTCTTCCGTGGCATAGCCGGTGATCCGCTCGAAGGCCGGATTGACATAAACAATGGGATTATCAGCCTGACTGGCATCCGTGATGATGATGGCATTGACGCTGGCTTCGATCGCATGATTGCGCAACCGCAGCTCCATCTCGGCCTGGCGTTGCACACTGATATCCTGCAGCACACTGATGGCACCGTGGCGCTCTTCGCCCTCCAGCGCGAAGGGAACAGCGGAAACCAGCAGGGTCTTCTGCTCACCCTCACGGGTGATTTCCGCCACCTGATTGAGAAACGCCTGACCGCTACTCAGGCTGTGCTGCAGCGGCCAGTTGTGGCCCTGAATCGCTTCACCACTGGCTTCCCAGTGCCCTGTGCAGGTCTGTGCACCCTGCTGGGTGGCATCCCAGAGACGCCGCGCTTCCGGGTTGTGCAGAATCATCTGGCCATCCACATCGGCCACCAGCACCCCCACTGGCAGGGTTTCCAGAATATGACGCAGCAATGCTTCGTTCTTGGCCAGTGCGATCTGCGCACTTTCGCGGCGATGCATTTCCTGCTGCAACGCTGCTGTGCGCTGCCCTACCAGCAGCTCAAGGCTGTCAAACAGTCGGGCACGTCCCAGCGCCACCGAAAACTGATGCCCCAGTGCCCGCAGCGCCGAACGTTGCTGCTCATCCCAGGCAGCGCCCTCTTCCTGCGCAACATTCAGCAACCCCGCCACCTCATTACCAAAGAACAACGGAATAGTGACGTGGTGCTGCTGGGGGAAGACCTCCTGCAGTACGGGACAGTCTGCCACCTCGATCAGGTCACAAAAATGATCCGTGTCGTAGGCATGGTGGCAGGGGCACTGCAGCCCACAGTGCAGAATGCGGTTGGCTGTCAGCCCTTCGCCGACCAGCCCCGCCAGATGCCACTGCTCGTCACTGGTCAGCATCAGCCAGGCACAGGCTACCCCGTTAAAGCTAAGCAACTGGGTCAACCCACGCTGAATGATATCCTTCTCACTGCTGGCGGCACTGAGATCTGAGGTGAAGCGAAACAGGCTGTTAATCAGGGAATTGCTCTGGCTCAGCTCCTCATGCTTGCTCTTCAGCTCGGCATTGAGGCGAATCCCTTCCTCGTAAGTGGAAATCAGCAGATCCAGCATCTGTTGGCGGGCCGCGGTAATGAAATGACGCTCGCCGGCCAGCATCACCTCAATGCCGATCTGCACCCGCTCGTGCTCACGGTGCTCGTGGTTGACGATCAGGTAGCGAATGCGGCTGACCAGATAGCGTTCGTCATAGGGTTTGGTGATGAAGTTGTCGGCACCGCAGGTCAGACCTCTGACGACATCCCGCGGATCGGTCAGGGAAGTGACCAGAATCACCGGTATGGAGGCGGTTGCCGGGCGGGACTTCAGCGTCCGGCATAATTCATATCCATCCATCCTGGGCATGATGACATCGCTGATGATGACATCTGGCAGGCTGTGCTCGACATACTCCAGCGCCTCAACGCCGTTACCTGCCACCGCAACTGTGCAGCGATGCGCTTCCAGCAACGCCTGCAAGTGCAGCGCCTGGGTCAGGCTGTCTTCGACGATGAGAATAAGTTTGCCGTCCACGCCTCTACCTCCCTCTACCGATTGTTGAAGCCAGTCCGTCCGATCTGACTGGCTATTGCCTGCCCAGCTTCAAGACCAGTTCGGCCATTTGCTCAGGAGTGAGCACCTGGCTGGCCGCCCCTCGCCTCACTGCTTCGCCCGGCATGCCATTGACCACCACCGTGTCCGGGTGCTGGGCCAGGGTCAGGGCGCCAAGCTGGCGCAGCTGCAACATTTCCTCGACGCCATCCTGCCCCATACCGGAAAACAGAATGGCAATGCACTGCCCCTGCAGATAACGCAGTGCACCGCTGAACAGCTGAGCAACCGACGGGCACAGCATGGTGCGCGCATCGCCCTCAGACAACAGTACCCGCCCCTGACCGTCCACCTGCATATGGCACAGATCGGGGGCCAGGTAGGCATGCCCCGGCTGCACTGTTTCGCCAAACTCTGCCACCCGTACCGGAATGGCCGAAGACAGGTTCAGCCACTCACACAAACTGGGCAGAAAGCCGGGAGAGATATGCTGCACAATCAGTACCGGCCAGGGCAATTGCGGGTGCAGATGTGAGAGAAAGGTCTTGAGCGCCGCAGGGCCTCCGGTGGAGGCGCCAATCAGTACCATACGCGGGTGCAAGAGCGGCGCGGCGGCCTGCACCGGCACCGTCTGGGTATCCGCCTGCCGTGAGCCTCGACGACGGACCAGTCTGACCTCGGCGGCAATCTTCAGGGTCCGTACCAGTTCTGCCACATCCTGCTGAAAATGAGGATGATCCGGCCCTTGCGGCTTCTGCAGTACGGTGATGGCCCCAGCCTCCAGCACCTGCATAGCAGTGACGCTGTCGCCGATATTGCTGCTGGCCGTGACCACCACAATAGGAATCGGATGGCTCTCCATGATCCGCCGCGCTGCGCTGTAGCCGTCCATCACCGGCATATGCACATCCATGGTGATGACGTCAGGCTGAATGCGGCTGACAAACTCCACCGCTTCCAGACCGTTACCCGCTTCGCCAATCACCTCGAACCCGGCCTCTTCAAGGACGTGGCGCAGCAACTGGCGGATCACCAGCGAGTCTTCCACTATCAACACGCGCAAGTTGTTCATCGCACCTCACACCAATTGGCGGACCACGTCGAGCAGATTGCCCTGATCAAAACCACTTTTGACGATATAGGCATTGGCACCCACCTCCAGACCACGCTCGCGGTCCTCGCTGCGACTGAGTGCCGTCACCAGAATCACCGGTAAATTTTCCAGCCGCCGGTCTGCCCGCAGTCGGGCAGTCAGTTCAAAACCATCCATGCGCGGCATCTCCACGTCCGACACCAGCAGGTCGACCGACTCCTGACGCAAACGTTCCCAGGCATCCACACCGTCGTTGGCGGTGATCACCTGATAGCCCGCACTTTCCAGAATCATCTTCAGCAGGCTGCGCGAGGTTATGGAGTCTTCGGCCACCAGCACCCGCGGCTGAGCAACCTGCTCCTGTTCACCGAGGGGCATGTCGGTAACCCCGCTCAGACAGGCGCTCTTATACAGATCCTGCGGGTGCAGAACCGGCACAATCCGACCATCGCCCAGCTGGGTCGCGGCCAGCACATTGGGTACCCGCTGCAACTGCGGCCCCAGGGACTTGATTACCACTTCCTGATCGCCCACCACCTCATCGACCAGCAGGCCAAGCGACTCACTACCGACACTCAGCTGCACAATCTGCCAGTGGCTGGGGCGCTCTCTGGGTGCCTGCACAAGATGCAGCAGTGTCGCTAACGGCCACACGGGCAGCAGTTGGTCACCCACCCGTACCGACAGCCGACGCTCGATGGTTTTCAGCGCCTCCTGACTGATACGCAGTACCCGCTCGACCACGCCTGCCGGTAGTGCCAGACAGTTCCCGGCGACCTGCACCAGTACAACACGATAGGTGGCCAGACTGACCGGCAGACGGAAGGTGAAACGACACCCCCGGCCGGGCACACTGAGCAGACTGACATGCCCCCCCAGCCGCTCTACCTTCTCCCGTACAATCGCCAGCCCCAGCCCACGGCCGGACAGGTCAGTAATCATGGCGGACGTCGACAGCCCGGAATGAAAAGCGAGCTGGCAGGCGGCTTCATCGCTCATCGCCGACAGTGCCTCTTCATCGACAATGCGCTGGGCCAGCGCCTTGCGCTTCAGCACCTCGATATTCATGCCCCCGCCGTCATCTTCCACCTGCAGTTCAAAGCGCCCGGCGGTGTCCTGCACAAAACGCACGCAGAGGCTGCCCTGACTCGCTTTTCCCTGCTTCTGGCGCTCTGCTGCGGCCTCAATGCCGTGATCGACGGCATTGCGTAGAAGATGCAGCAAAGGCGTACGGATGCCGTCCAGCACACGCTTGTCCACCTTCAGCTCGGCACCACTGATCTGCAGCCTGACGGCCTTGCCAGTGGTTTCCGCCAGCTCCTGCACCATCCCCGCCATACCTTCGGTCACTGAACTGCAGGGCAAGATCAGAATGGCCTGCAGCTCCTGCTGCATCAGCTCTGTCACGCCGACGACGTTGCGCTCCAGCTGCTGCATGGCCTGATTCATATGCCCCAGCTGATATTCCCAGCTGGCCAGTCCGGCGCGCAGCGCTTCGATCAGCTCCTGTAGACGTTGCGGCTCCGTGGCGCTGGCCTGTCGTGGCGGCTGATGGCCGTCACTCTGCCATTGCCGCAGCATGACCTGCGCATCCTGACCATGGCGACGCCACTGCTCCAGCTGTTGCAGCAACCCCTGACAGTCCTGCACCAACTGACGACTGTCGAGCCTGGTCTGCTGCAGGGTATCGGCCACAGCCATCAAGCCGTCAAAACGGCTGACATCCACCCGCAACACCTGACGCTGCTCCTCTTCTGCTGTCACCGGCGGTGCAGCGGGTGGCTGCAGTAAGCCTTGCAGTCGCATCTGCCATTGCTGCAGGCTGTCCTGCTCCAGCAATCCCGTCGCAACCGGCTGAGGCTGGGCCAGAGGTTCAGGCTGCACAGAAACCTCAGACGCCTTACCCTGGGCAACAGGTGCCTCTTCAGTCACGGGTGAGGTCACTGTCTGCGGCGTGACGGGCTCTGGCGTTACTGGTGGCAGCGTTGCGGTCGCTGGGCCAGACTGCACTGCCGTCTCTGCCTCTGGTTCAGCCACTACCGGTTCGGTCGCGGTTGCCGCCGTACTCTCTATCTCTGTATTTGTCTCTAGATCTGTCTTTGTCTCTACAAAGTCTGTCTCTATCGCTGACGCAGGTGCCAGCTGACCACTTTCCAGCTGCCGGCACAGCCCGCTCAGCTGAGCAGGGCGCGGTGCCTCAATGTCGGCCAGCAACTGCCGCAGCATGCCACTGGCCTGACGACATAGCTGCAGATGAGCCGCTGCCGGGCTGACATTGCGCCGCCGCAAACTGGCAAACAGGCTTTCCCAGCTATGGCACAGCTCCTCAATCAGCGGCAGGCTGACGGCCCGGGCCGCTCCCTTTAGGCTGTGAATCTCACGGAATATCTGCTCCACCTCCGCCTGCGTTGCGCTCTGCTCCGCCTGCGCCAGCACGTCACCGAGCACGTTCAGGCGTTCAGCCGCCTCGCTGCGAAAAGCGGCCAGCAGTTTCAGTCGCAGAGCCTGTTGCGCCGGATTCATACCATCCCCCTCAGACCTTGAACGAGGCCATCTGGCTCATCAGCTTGCGCCCCAGCTCATGCAGGTTGAGCGCCGCCTGTTCAGCCTGACGGGTGCCGGCTGCGTTATCCTCACTGGCCTTGCGGATGTTGGTCATGGCCATCACCACCTGATCCATACCCTGCACCTGCTGCTGGCTGGAAGCTGCAATCTGCAGAGAGGCAGACGATGATCCCTGCAGGCTTTCCAGCAGCTGATGAATGGCCACACCGGACAGACTGGCCTGCTGATGGCCCTTATCCACCGCCTTGCTGCTTTGCTCTGCGGTCATCACCGCCATATTGATCGCTTTCTGAATCTCACCCAGCAGGGCCCGAGCCTGGCTGGTGGCCTGTTTCGACTGCTCCGCCAGCAGCTTGACCTCCTGTGCGACCACACTGAAGCCACGCCCCACCTCACCGGCCTTGGCCGCTTCGATGGAGGCATTGACGCCGAGCAGATTGGACTGCTCCGCCAGCCCATTGACCGTAGTGACCACCTCGCCGATGGCCTGACTACGCTCGCTCAGCTGCACAATGCTGTCTGCCACGTCCTGCATTTGTTCGCGGATCTGCTGCATCCGCTCAAGCGTCACTTCCACCGCCTGCTTGCCCTGCTGCCCTACCTGCGCGGCCTGCTGTGCCGCCGCCGTCATGGTCCGCGCCCGCTCCGATGCCTGCCCGGCGGTCTGTTTCACTTCCTCGACAGTGGTACTGATCTCGCTGATAGAGACCGAGGTTTCCTGAGAACTGGCGGCGACCTGCGCCGTCATCGACAGAATTTCCTGACTGGCACTGGCCAGTACATCGATACCGCCCTGCAGTTGCAGCAACAGCGCCCGCAGATTACTGACCATGGTCGCAAAAGCTGCTCCCAGCGCATCCCGCCCGGAGCGCGGCGTGACCGTGACCGACAGATCTCCCCCGGCGATTTGTGCAGCAGAAACAGACAGCTCGCGCAAATAGCCGGTCATACGGGCAAAAGCACTCCCCAGCAAATCACGCTCTGATACCGGTCTGGCGGACAAATCCAGCTCACCGTCAGCAATACGCCCGGCCTGAGACGCAAGGGTGGTCAGATAGCCCCCCATCTGGCCGAAAGCCCGCTGTAGCTGCCCGACCTCATCCCGACGCTCGCTGACCGTCATATGGTCAGGCAACTCCCCCTGTGCAATGCGTTGCGCCCACTGCGTCAGCCCCACCAGCGGTAAGGCAAGCTGACGGTTGAGCCAGATCACCAGCGCAATGATCAGCAGCACCGCCAGCAGGGTCACCCCCAACAGCAGCCATTCCTGGCGCTGCAGGGTGTCACTGCTCTGTTGCTGCAACAGTGCGACATTCTGCTCGATCAGCAGACTGGCCTGCTCCGCCAGCGATCTCATTTGCTCCACCCGTTGTGCCTGCTCGCCTACCGCCAGTGCCAGTGTCTGTTCCAGCGCCTTGCTGTCGCCACTGCGAATGGCCTGCAGCTGACGCTCACGGACCGCCTGATACTGATGGCGCACTTCCACCATCTGGTTCAGCACGGCCAGCATCTGTGGCTTTGCCGCATTACTGACCATCAGCTGTTGCATGGCGTTTTCATCATCCTGACCACGCTGCAGCATGCGCTGCTGAATCTTCTCGTCGTTGCTGGTGTCGTTATTCATCAGCAGTTGCAGAATGTCCGCACGATTGCTGTTGAGATTGATGCGTATATTCTTCAGCGCCAGCAGCTGGGCGACATAGGTGTCGTACAGCCGCTGCTGGGCTGCCTGCAGCTGCTGCAGGCTGTGAGCTGACGACCAGGACACGGCCAGTAGCAGCAGAAACACGACGCCAAAGGACAGCAATAACTTGCTTCTGGTGGTCAGATGTTCCAATCGCTCCACAGGGTTCTCCTTTGCTGAGCCAGTTCGCGGTGAGTACGGCATCAAAGCTGGAACTGAGCCACCCGCCCCTTCAATTTCTGCCCGAGCTGATGCAGGTTACGGGCAGCCGCTTCTGTCTGTTTGGTCCCTTCCACATTCTCCTGGCTGGCCTGTTTAATGCTTTCCATGGCCACCACCATCTGGTCCATACCGACCATCTGCTGCTGACTGGAAGCAGCAATCTGCAGCGCCGCCCCGGAAGACTCCTCGATGCTGTAGGCCAGTGTATTGATAGCGACCGCACTTGACTGGGCCTGACGGTGGCCACTGTCGACAGCCTTGCTGCTCTGCTCGGCCTGCAGTACCGCCTGATTCAGCGCCTTCTGCACATCATTGAGAATAGTGCGCACCTGCCCGGTCGCCTGCTTGGACTGCACCGCCAGATTTTTCACTTCCTGTGCCACGACAGAAAAGCCCCGTCCCTGCTCCCCCGACCTGGTGGCCTCAATGGATGCATTCACTCCCAGCAGGTTGGACTGCTCGGCCAGCTCATTGACGGTCGCCACCACGTCTCCAATGGCCTGTGCCTGTTCACTGAGGCGCACAATGCTCTGCGCAACAGAGTGCATTTGCTCACGAATCTGGGTCATGCCTTCCATTGTCGCGTCGATGGCTGCCTTGCCATCTTTCGAGACTTGCAGCGTTCGCTGGGCACTGTCACTGACATGGCGTGCCTTCTGAGTGGCGGTGCTGGCGGTCTGTCTGACCTCCTCAACGGTGGTGGTGATCTCGGTGATGGCGACTGCCGTCTGCTGGGCACCACTGGCCACCTGAGCGGTGGAGGCCAGAATTTCCTGACTGGCCGTCGCCAGCACACCGATCCCTTCCTGCAGCTCCTGCAGCAGCTCACGCACATTGACCACCATGCGGGCAAAGGCATTGCCCAGCACATCGCGTTCGGACTGCGGAGCTACTTCCAGTGTCAGGTCGCCGCGGGCAATCCGTTCCGATGACTGTGCCAGGCTGCGCAGATAACCGCCCATCTGCTGAAAGGCCTCTGACAGCCGGCCCACTTCGTCCGCACGGCGCTCAACGGTTACATCGGAGACCAGCTCGCCACTGGCGATCTGCCGTGCCCAGCGGGTGAGGTTCTCCAGCGGGCGGGCAATAGAGCGCGAGGTCACGGCAATGACCAGCGCGATGATCAGCAGCACCAGGACAAAGAAAGCGAGCATTTCCACCCGCAGTTCGGTGAGTTGCTGGGCGGCCAGTTGCAGTTGCTGCTGGACCTGCTGCTGTTTGATCTGGGTGATCTGCTCGCCCAGATCGCGAATACGGCTGATACGCTGCGCCTGGATGCCAATGCTCTGTTCACGGGCGGCATCAAACTTACCCTGATTCAGCAGCGGCAGCTCTTCCTGCAGTATTTGCGTGGCATATTCGCTCCACACCTGATACAGGCTCTGCACCAACCCGGCGATATCCTTGCTGTCAGCACTGTTCTGCATCAGCAGCTGCAGACTGCGGGACTGATCATCCAGCTGCTGCTGGATGAGTTCATCACTGGCTCCGCCGCCTTGCCCGGCCCGTACGATACGCCCAAGCAACAGCGCCCTGATGGTGTTGGCCTGCACCCGCACATCCTTCATTTGCATGAGCACCTGCACCTGTTCGTCGATCAGCTGTTGCTGGCCCTGCTGCAGGCGCTGAAACTGCTGATAGTTGAACAGCTGAGACAGGCAAAACAGCAGGGTCAGCAGCAGAAAAGACACCAGTAATTTGTTGCGAATACTGAGATTGCGATAGGCCGTCATCATTGTCTGTTCCTTATACCTGCTGGTTGACCACCAGACGCGGATCACCTAGCAACACCTCGGTATCGAGAATGGCCCAGTGTTCGGCAGTTACCCCCAGCAAATATCCTTCACGGCTGTCATGGCGATGCCTGAGGGGTGGGAGAATCTGCTCCAGAGGCAGTTCCTGCGTGCCACACAGGGAGTCGCATAGCAGACCGAACTCCATACGGCCGTCACTGATCAGAATCACGCTGTTGCGCTCCGACAGGCTGCGTAACGGCAGCTCAAAGAACTGGCGCAGATCCAGCACCGAGACCAGCCGCCCGCGCACAGCCACCACCCCGAGGATATAACCGGGCGTGCAGGGCACAGGGGTAAGCTGCCGCAGCGGTACCACTTCAACCACCCGGTAGGGTGACAGGGCATAGCGCTCACCGCTCAGTTCGAATACCAGCAGCGCCACCCTGGCGACCTGCTCTTCATTCTGCAATGGCACAGCCAGCTGTCTGGCCCGTTGCGCCAGCACGGCGTCCGGATCCGCGGTCGCTTGCATCCGGCTCAGCTGATCCAGACGCTGACGCAGCACCAGCCAGTGTTCCTCACCTGTCGTTGCGCTCATGACGCCTCCCTGTTATCCGAATGACGCTCCAGCAGTTGCTGCAGATCCCGCACACTCAAACCATCACTCCCCCACAGCACCTGGTCAGCAGGCAAACGTGCCAGTAGCCGCCGGCATTGCAGCAGATGCCGCTGCGACAGCTCCGCCTGCTGCTGACGGCGCGCCAGCTGAGCACTGTGGTAGTGAACCATGGGTTGCAGGGGGGACAGATACAGCACCTTGCGTAACTGCTGCTGCAGCGCCGGCCAGCGCTCCTGCTGCAGCAGGATCATGGCCAGCAGCCAGTGTGCCTCCACATCCGTCGGCTGCTGTTGTAACTGCTGGCGTAACACGTCTTCCGCCTGAGCATAGTCGCCCTGATCGGCCAGTGCCCTGGCACGAGTCATCTCTGTCGCATCCCCCTGATCTGCATCAGGCTGGTCTGGTGGAGGCGGAACAACACTCACAGCACCCTGCGTTGGCGGAGTGACGGAGGCCACCGTGCTCGTTGACGGCTCAGCTGGCAGCGGATGCGTTGACTCAGTGAGGTTGAAGACCGGCATGGGCGGCGCAGCAGTCGGCATAGCAACCGGTACAGACGTTGAAATATCAGCTGCCTCCAGCCCCTCGGGCGGCGCGGGCAACATCGCATTCTGTTCACGACAACGGGCTTGCTGATAGACACACAGTGCCCCCGGCCACAGGCTCACCTCCAGACCAAATACCTGACTGGGAGTATTCTCCACGGCGGCCAGAATGACCGCCCCGTCTGGCGACAGGCAGCGATGCAGACGCCGCAGGGCCGCCTGACCCAGTGTCGGCACAAAGTACATCAGCACATGACGACACAGGATCAGATCAACATCTCTGAACGACTCTGCTGGTGACGGCGCCGTGGCAGGCGGCCCAGCCACACCCTCTGATGACATCGCTGACAGTGCTTCGTCAGCCAGATTCAGCGAATAAAAGCTGACCCGCTGGCGCAGGTAGGGTTTGATTTGCCATTGCTGGCCGTCACACGGGTCAAAGTAGCGCTGTCGCCATTGCGGCTCTGCGCTACGGAATGACCAGGCGCTGTAACAGCCACGACGTGCCTTGGCCAGCGCATCCGGGTTGATGTCTGTAGCAAGAATCTGCACCTGCCAGTCGGCAACGTCCGGCAGTAACTGATCCAGCAGGATGGCCAGGGTGTAGGCTTCCTCGCCACTGGAGCAGCCTGCGCTCCATACCTTCAGATGTCGCTGCCCCGTATGACGACGTTCGGCAATCAACGGCCCCAGAAAGTGCTCAGTAAGGTGCTGCAGGAAAGGTCGGTCACGCAGAAAGTAGGTCTCGCCGACCGTCAGGCTGGCACAGAGCGCCTGCTGCTGTTCGGGGCTCAGCTGACTGGCCACCAGACTGCGCGCCAGCAACAAAGGCTCGGTATCGCCCAGGCGGGCTGCCGCCTGTTGCAGATGACGCAGCAGATCGCTGCGGCGTTCATTGCCAAACTGCAAGCCCCAGCGCAGGGCGATAGCATCCTGACAACCGCTCAGCAGCGTATCGTTCAGCAGGGGGTCTGCTGCTGCGTTACAGGGCAGCGAGCGCATCACGCGCCTCCCGCTGCTCCTGCAGGCTCAACAGTCTGGCCAGATCCTGAATAAACATCAGACCGTCATGAAGGATGACCACACCCTTTACCAGCGCAGGTAACGCCGGAAAATCGTGGGTATCAGCCAGTTTTGGCTGGCTCAGCAGATGCACATCGTCAATATCATCGACCGGCAACAGCAGGTCCAGCTCATGGCTCCGTACCCAGATCAGCTTGTCACTGACAGACAAAGCTCGCGCTGGCAAACCCAGACGCTCACGTAAGCGCACCACGCCGACAGCCTGGCCATGCACATTGACGACACCCTGCAATATGCCCGGCCCATCAGGCAGGGGCGATACAGTGACGGCAGGGAAAACGCGATAGACGTGCTGAAGCTCCAGAGCATAACGATGTTGGTCAACGAAAAAACACAGCAGCTCCATGGTCAGCCCCTGATAGTGGTCGCCCATTCCAATAAACACGAATTAAAGCGCCACAATAAAAATCACAAATATCTAGAAGTTAAGTAATGCCCTCCATTTTTTTCAAGCGAACAGTTCAAAAATACTTCGTCGTGATTTGCTCACCTTTTTACGCCATCACAGTGCTTTGTTTTTATTAACTAATTTCCAGCATCAAGTAACAATCACGGCACAGTGTTGCACAATAAAAAATAAAGCTATTAAAAACAGATAATTAGAAAAATCAGCGAAGAATAAAAAGCGGCAAGCGGGCAATATCAGAACCATAGTAACAACAGCCGATACCGCCATGTTTCATACATCATCAGAACAGCTAATTAGAAAAGCACTTTCTCGTTATACATAGCCGCTATTTCTCGCACAGGAATTGGCATTTTCTATAACAGGTAGTGACTGTTTCTTTTTTATCGTGCAGATGCGTATAGCCATTAGCAATACGGTTAAACCATCAAGGCTGAGCTGAACGATTCTGACCTGTCGTACGGCATCTTGACCGGTGGCATTTATCGCACTTTTATCGTGCTTTCGGCCTGAGAGCTCAGACCTGGCGTGATTCTTTGCAACAGGTTTATTTCTGCTATTCTCCCTGAAGACAGTCCGAGCCAGGATGAGATCAACTCGCATCCGCAGGAGCGTGTTTACGCTCCGAGTTCGTAACCAGCATGGCCACCGCCGACAGTGGGTGGTCCAGGTAGGAATGAAGCAAGCGTGCCCTTGATTGACTACAACAAAAAACGCTTTCTGGTCATCGACGATCTGGTAGAAGCCCGCTCCATGGTACGCGATACGTTGAAGGAAGCCGGGGCCAGCAAGATTGACGTCGCCATGTCCGCCAATGCGGCTATGGAATACCTGCGCACCCGTCACTACGACCTGATTCTGTCGGACTACAATCTGGGGCGTGGTAAGGATGGCCAGCAAATCCTTGAGGAAGCCCGCCACAATCGTCTTGTTCCCCACACAGCCGCGTTTATCATGATCACCGCCGAAACCTCGCCGGAAATGGTCATGGGCGCACTGGAGTATCAGCCTGACGGCTATATCTCCAAGCCCTTCACCCGTGCTGAACTACGCCGTCGTATCGACCGCATGCTGCAACAGAAGGAGCAGATGCGGGAGGTTAATGTCCTGCTCGACCGTCAGGACTGGGCCAGCGCCCTGCAACTGACAGAAGCGCTGCTGGACAGCAAGCCTCAGCTGGCCGGCAAGTTACTGCGCATCAAAGGCACGCTGATGCTGGAGCTGGAGTATTACGATGATGCCCGCCGTTTCTATGCCGCACAGCTGAAAGACCGCCATATGCCCTGGGCCCTGTTTGGTCTGGCCCGTGCCTGCTTTCATATGCATGACTACGACAAGGCAGTGGAATACCTGCAGAAGCTGATGCTGGACAACCAGTACTTCGTCAAGGCCGACGACTGGATGGCCAAAACGCTGACGGTACAGGGCGACTATCGCGGTGCGGAGAACATCCTGCTGGCCGCCATCGCCAAATCCCCCAAAGCGGTATTACGGCAGATGGAGCTGGGCAAGGTGGCCGCACTGAACAAGGACTGGACTACCAGCGAACAGGGCTTCAAACGCGCCATTATGCTGGCCAACCATTCTGTCTATCGTTGTGCCGACAACTATCTGGGCTTTATCGAGGCCGTGCTGCAACAGCTGGAGGCCGGGCAGACGCTGCCCAAAGCCACCCTTAATCAGGTCGAGGAATCACTGAATACCCTCGACAACGACTTCAAGGGTACCGCCACAGACGCCTTGCGCAGCCGCTATCAGGCCTGTCAGCCCTGACCGGCCGTTGAAACGAGTGCAGAACCATGCCAGGAAAGATTGATATCGGCCTGTTGCTGGCCGGCACCGTACATGAAAGCAAAAATCGTCTGGTGCATCTGCTGCAAACGATTGAACAACTACAATCTATCGAACAATTGCCATCCAGCCACCCTCAGGCGGCGTCAAGCTTGCTGGCCATGGAGCAGGACGTACGCAAACTCAATCACGATCTGGTGCGTATGCTGCATCTCTACAATCTGAAAAGCAGCAGCTATCCCCTGCAGCCCGACAGCCATGGGCTGCACGATTTCATTGATGATCTGTTGCTGCACTTTACTGCCATCGCCCACAGCAAGCAGCTGCAGCTGGCACTGCACATCGACGAACAACAGGTGCTGTGGTTTGACGCCACCTTACTGGAACTGACCATCAGCACGGTGCTGTTCAACGCGCTGGACCATGCTCGCAGCCAGATTGTCATCAGCAGCACAATCGCAGACGGCTACAACGTAATCCGCATCGAGGATGACGGTGCAGGCTTTGCCAACCCTGCCGATCCCACTGTGCCTGCGACACAATACAGCACCGGGCTGGGGCTGAAGTTTGCCGCCGCCGCGCTGGATCAGCACCAGCATCAGCAGCGCCATGGCCAGCTGCACCACTACAACCGTGCACAGGGCGGAGCATGCGTTGAGCTGTGGTTACCCTGTTAGGAACATGTCGCAGGTAGCCACCGGCCTTTCAGCCAGAACACTGGTCCAGATTGCCGGTTGTGACTGCGCGGCAGCTCGCCCTCCCCTGTTCTGCATCATCAGGCTTATCCCTGCCCTGCATCCTGTGATCTAATCCCCGCTCATGCCCCTTCTGGCCTGGAGCCCGTGCCACTGATGACCATCCCTCTGTTACGCATTGAAGATGTCGCTACGGCCAACAGCCCTGCTTTATCACTCAACCTGCACAGTGGTGAGCTTATTGGGCTAGCGGGCCCATCCGGGATCGGCAAGAGCCAGCTGTTCAAGGCAGTAGCCGATCTGCTACCGCATCGTGGCCACCTCTGGCTGGACGGCAAAGCACAGCAGGACATCGCTCCGGCCCACTGGCGCCAGCAGATAGGCTATCTGCCTGCACAGGTACACTGGTGGGGAAACCTGGTTGCCGAACACTTCACTCAGCCGCCGCCACTGGGCAGTCTGGGGTTGCCAGACAGTATCTGGCACCAGCCCTTGCTGCAGCTGTCGACCGGTGAAAAGCAGCGTCTGGCCCTGCTGCGCCTGTTGCAGAATCAACCCCGCGTGCTGCTGCTCGACGAGCCGACCGCCAGTCTGGACGCGGTCAATGTCGAACGTGTGGAACGGCACGTGCAGGATTACCTGCAACAACATCAGGCTGCCGCACTATGGATCAGCCATGACCCGCAGCAATTGCAACGGCTGTGTCAGCACATCATTACCCTGAGAGCAGCGGCATGATTCATCTCAGCTATACCGATCTGGGGCTGTGCGCCCTGCTGGTCATCGCCTGCGGCGGCCTGCTGACCCTGCACCATCCGGCACTGACCCGACAGCTGTATGGCAGCGCTCTGCGTTGCGGGCTGCAACTGCTGCTGATGGGTGTCTGGCTCAGCTTTATTTTCACCCGTCAGCACTGGGGCTGGGTGGCACTGATGAGCGTGATCATGCTGGGCGCAGCCACGCTGGAGGCTGGCCGCCGGCAGGCGGTGCCATTGCAGGCTGCATGGCGCTACGGCCTGGCACTGATGAGCATGGGCACCGCAGCACTGAGCATGACGGTGCTGGTTGTGGTGGCACTGCTGCAAACAGATCCCTGGTACAGTCCGCGCTACTTCCTGCCACTTTTGGGTATGCTGCTGGGCAACTGCCTGACGGGGGTCAGTATGGGCATGGATCACTTCAACCGTCAGGTCTGGCAGCAACAGGCACAACTGGAATGGCGGCTGGCATTGGGCATGACGGCCGCAGAGGCGATTCAGCCGCTGTACCGGCAAAGTCTTGAGGCCGCACTACGCCCCACCTTCAATATGCTGGTCAGTGCCGGGGTGATCAGCCTGCCGGGCATGATGACCGGCCAGATACTGGCCGGTGCCGCCCCCATGGAGGCCGTCAAGTATCAGCTGATGATCATGCTGTTGCTGGCAGTCTGTACCAGTGTGGGTATCATGCTGGCGTTGTCTGGCTGTCGGCGCCTGCTGTTCGATGAGCGCCAGCGTCTCGATCTGCACCGCCTGCAGCCTCCCGGCAGTTGATATTGGTAAGCCCGACAGATATTAATCGACAGCCCATTTTTCCGAGTTAGCTAAGGATATCCGCATGTCTCCCAACCCTCCCCAGCGCATTGCCATCATCGGTCTAGGTTATGTTGGCCTGCCTCTGGCTGTGGCCTTCGGGCGGCAGTTGCCGGTGGTGGGTTTTGACATTAATCCGCAGCGCATAGTGCAACTGCAACAGGGCATAGACCTGACCCAGGAGGTCAGCGCAGAAGAACTGCAGCAAGCCAGCCAGTTGAGCTTCAGCTGTGATCTTGAGCAGCTGCGCGACTGCGATACCTACATCATCACCGTGCCGACCCCCGTCGATGAATACAAACAGCCCGACCTCACGCCACTGCGCAAAGCCAGCGCCAGCGTGGCACAGGTACTGGCGCCGGGTAATCTGGTGATTTACGAATCCACCGTCTATCCGGGAGCAACGGAAGAAGTCTGCGTGCCGATTCTGGAACAGGGCTCAGGGCTGCGCTTCAATCAGGACTTCTACGCCGGCTACAGCCCGGAACGGATCAATCCCGGCGACAAACAGCGGCGGCTGGAAACCATCACCAAAGTCACCTCAGGTTCAACACCCGAGGCGGCCGCGCTGATTGATGGCATGTACCGGCAGGTTGTCTCTGCCGGTACCCATCTGGCGCCGTCCATCCGTGTCGCTGAAGCGGCCAAGGTGATCGAGAACACCCAGCGCGATCTGAACATAGCGCTGATCAACGAGCTGGCGATCATCTTTCACCGTCTGGGTATTGATACACAGGAAGTGCTGGCAGCGGCTGGCACCAAGTGGAACTTCCTGCCCTTCACCCCCGGTCTGGTCGGCGGCCACTGCATCGGTGTTGACCCCTACTATCTGACCCACAAAGCCCAGGCTATCGGCTATCACCCCGAAGTGATTCTGGCCGGGCGACGCATCAACGACTCCATGGGCAGCTATGTTGCTATCCGTGTCATCAGGCAGATGCTGAAAAAGTCGATTCTGGTCAATCACTCGCGCGCTCTGGTACTTGGCCTCACCTTCAAGGAAAACTGCCCGGACCTGCGCAACTCGCGGGTGATCGACGTGATCCATGAACTGCAGGAGCTAGGGATCGAGGTAGATGTCCATGACCCCTGGGTCGACAGTGAAGAAGCCTATCAGGAATACGGTGTCAGACTGGTCAGCCAGCCATCATCAGCCCACTATGACGCGCTGATTCTGGCGGTTGGGCACCGTCAGTTTGCCGAACTTGGTGCGGCAGGCATCAGGCAGTTTGGCAAGACCAACCATGTGTTCTTTGATGTGAAAGGCGTTTTTGCCAAAGAGGACAGTGACGGCCGTCTGTAAATGTTTGCGATGGCTATGCAGCAATACCGCACAGACCTTGCACACAAGTGGGAAGCGCAGTATGTTTCCGTTCATTACCGACGGGCATGCTGCCTGACGTCCTTGAAGCCTGTGCCAATGAATAGAGCTAGCCCTTCTCCCCTGCTTGAACCGCTGGTGGTCGATGTGCAGTGTCACAGCGAAGACTGGTCACAACAGCGGCTGCTGCTAAGCACCGAGGAACTGCATACCTTTTTCCTGCTGCCTGAATCGCAGGAGACGATCTGGTTCGAGCTGGAGCCCCTTTACGCCGAGATGTTCGAGCGTGATCTTGACTGCATCCGCGATGAGCATATGCCGCTGGCGCGCAAACCCGCCGCCCCCGTCCCAGAACTGGTGGTTACCCTGTATCGACTGGGGCCAGTCAAAGAATATCTGAGTGATGGTGAGATGGCGGCCCTCTGGTCTGACTACAGCTTTCCACATACCGCACTTCACTAATCACTCAGCTCTCCTGTCAGCAGGACAGACTCCGTCAGAGCCTGCCCACTCACACTTGTGCTGCCTTAACCGAGCAGACCTTCTGCTTTCAGGGCAGCCTGCACGCCAGGACGCTCGGCGATCCGGGCCAGATAGGCGGGTAGCGCCGGGTAATCAGCAATATCGATCCTGACGTACTTGGCCCAGTTCAGCACGGTGAACAGGTAAGCATCGGCAACACTGAACTCTGCTCCGCAGAAATAGTCCTGCTGACTCAGCTTCTGGTTGGTCAGTGTCAGGTTCTGTTTCAGACGATCACGGCACACCTGCTCACCCACACCTTCTTCACGCTTGCCAAACAACGCCGCAAACAGCGGTGTGAAGCCTTTGTGCAGCTCGGTCGAGATATAGTTCAGGGCTTCAATCATGTGGTAGCGGGCCAGGGTGCCAGCAGCAGGAATCAGCTTACCGGCCTGATCGGCCAGATACTGCACAATGGCCGGGCCTTCGGTCAGCAGCTCACCGTTGTCGAGCACCAGCGCCGGTACCTGGCCCTTGGGATTGATCTGCAGATAGTCTGCACCGCTGGCGGTGACCTTTTTCATCAGGTCAACCTGTTCGGCTTCGATATCGAGCCCCAGTTCATGGGCAACAATATGGGGGCTGAGAGAACAGGCGCCGGGTTTGTAGTAGAGCTTCATTAACTTTTCCTTTTGACCAGTGAGTCTGGAGAGCTATTGGCAACACGCTCACCAGCATAGGAAATAGCGAAAAAAAAGATAGCCCGCTGCAAAGAAACGCTCTAGCAGGCTGTTGAAAAACGTTATCGAGGCAGCCAAGACAAGGAAATACCCCGAGGGCACAAGAAACAGGCGAAAAAGCGGAGTTTAGTGGGCTAAATGAGCATTTTGAGCTTGTTTTTGACGTGGTATTCGGCAACGCAGATAGATTTTCAACGACCTGCCAGTTCGAGACAGACAGTAAATCCCGTCTGATCACACCTTACTACTCACCAGAAACAACAACGGCAGCTTGCGCTGCCGTTGTTTGAGATACAGACCACACGAATTAGCCGTGTAGTTCATCCAGATACTTTCTGAAGGATGATCCCAGTTCCTTGTGGCGCAGGCCGTACTCAACGTTAGCCTGCAGATAGCCCAGCTTGGAGCCGCAGTCATAACGCTTGCCTTTGAACTGATGCGCCATCACACCTTCTTTCTCGATCAGGCGGGCAATGGCATCAGTTAGCTGGATTTCACCATTCGCACCGGGTGCCTGGGTTGCCAGCAGATCAAAAATACGGGGAGTCAGAACATAGCGACCTACGACGGTCAGATCTGAAGGCGCGTCTTCCACCTTGGGCTTCTCGACAATACCTTTCATCTTGTAGACGCCAGGCTCCAGATGCTCGGGGTCGATAACACCGTACTTGTACACCTGCTCCATGGGCACCTTCTCCACGGCAACCACAGACTGCTGGTACTGGTTGGCCAGACTCAGCATGTCAGACAGCGTACCTTTGCCTTCGGCGTAGATCAGGTCATCAGGAAGAATGACCGCTACCGGCTCGTAACCAACCAGCGGACGGGCACAGAGTACCGCATGGCCCAGGCCCAAAGGCTTGGGCTGACGGGTAAAGGCGAATGAAACACCTTCGGGAATCACTTCACGCACCAGCTTCAGCAGCTCATGCTTACCGGCTTCTTCCAGCTGATCTTCCAGGCCAGCGTTGACGTCAAAGTGGTCAGCAATGGAACGCTTGATACTGCTGGTAATGAAGATGAAGTCGGTGACACCGGCAGCCACTGCCTCTTCAACCGCATACTGCACCAGGGGCTTATCCACAACCGGAAGCATTTCCTTGGCAATGGCTTTGGTGGCAGGCAGGAAGCGCGTACCCAGACCTGCAACAGGGAATATTGCCTTGCGTACGATCATGCGCAATCTCTCTTGTTTAGATGTTTAATTGTGGCCAGTCCTATATTACCGACCGGCTGGCGACTGTTCGAATCGGCGCCGTAATTCAGGTTTGCGCCAGAATAGCAGCAATCCAGTGGCCCGGGGCAGCCATCACCCCGGCGCCTTCCAGACCATCCTGCACGGGCTCCAGCAGAGCCTGGCTGACGGCCTCTTCCAATGCCTGTACATCAGCCACCTGACGCACCCGTCCGGTAGGCTGCAACTCCTCCAGTAAACTCTGGAAGTTGAACATGTGCGGGCCAACCAGAGCGACCCGTCCCATCTGTAATGGCTCAAAGGGATTGTGTCCGCCATGGGCGACCAGACTGCCGCCAACAAAGGCCACATCTGCCACCCCGTAGAACAGCATCAGCTCGCCCAGAGTATCAATCAGCACTACCTGTGTCGATTGCCCGGGCTGCTCGCCCAGACTGCGCCGCACTACCTGCAGCTGGCGTTGCTGACACAATTCGATAATTTCCCTGGCCCGTTCCGGATGCCGTGGGGCCAGCAACAGCAAAAGTGACGGCTGCCGTTGCAACAACTTGATATGCAAATCCAGTACCTGTTCCTCTTCGCCGGGATGTGTACTGCCCGCAATCCAGCATGAGCGCCCCTCACACCATTGCTGTCGCAACTCTGTTGCCTTGAGTTTAATAGCCTCGGCTACCGGCATGGCCAGCTTGAGATTTCCCACCACCTCGGTGCGACTGACAGGCGTTCCCAGCTGCAGCAGACGGTCGGCATCGGCACGGTACTGGCAGCCCACCCAGTGCAGCGCCTGCCACACCGGCGTCATCAGACGACGGACCTTCTGATAGCCGCGGAAAGAGCGCTCGGAAAGACGTGCGTTCGCCAGACTGACAGGAATATTGCGCTGCTGGCAGGCCGCGATCAGATTCGGCCACAACTCCGTCTCCATCAGCACCAGCGCACGCGGCCGCAGCTGATCGAGCCAGGCCGACACCAGCCAGGGCAGATCGAAAGGCAGATAACAACGTGCCACATCAGGTAGCAGGGCTTCACCACGGGCACGGCCTGTGGGCGTGGTGTGGGTCAGGATGACCGGCACCTCAGAGTGCTGCTCTGTCAGCCAGTTGATCAATACTGACGCGGCCTGGGTTTCCCCCACCGAGCAGCCATGTACGATAACAGCCTGTCTGGGCATAGCGGAAGCCACCTTACCCAGGCGCTCGCTCCAGTGGCGACGATATGCAGGTATACGACGGGAGCGCCACGCCATACGCAGCAATACTGCCGGTAGCAGCAGGCTGAACAGCAGGGAATACAAAGCTCGGGACATCCACATGAACCTGTCTGGAAAGAACGTGTCCGCAATGGCGGCATCTGCCCGCCAACCGGAAGAATGCCTATTGTAAGGGGGCAATACCGGCTGACAAGCGGCTACCCCGACTTTCTGCCTTAGCGGCTGCCCGTCAACCCTGCAGCGGCGGGCACAAAGCCTCGGGGTATTCATCACAAACGGATAGTGTAAACTGGCGCTTTCATGGCAACGGCCAGGGCCAAGAGGATAACAAATGAAGATTCTAGTTACCGGCGCAGCGGGCTTTATTGGCGCTCACGTCAGCATCGAACTGATGAAACGCGGCGACATCGTGGTCGGTATCGATAACCTCAATGACTACTATGACCCCAGCCTCAAGGACGCCCGTCTGGAATGGATTAACAGCCACTCTGGCAGCTTTACCTTCCTCAGGATGGATGTTGCTGACCGTGCCGCCATGGAGCAGCTGTTCAGCGAGCAACAGTTCGATAAGGTAGTCCATCTGGCCGCCCAGGCCGGGGTACGCTACTCACTGGAAAATCCCCACGCCTATGTGGAAGCCAACCTGGTTGGCTTTATGAATATCCTTGAAGGCTGCCGCCATCATCAGATTCAGCATCTGGTCTATGCCTCGTCCAGCTCGGTGTACGGCGCCAATGAGACCATGCCATTCTCGGTACATGACAACGTCGACCATCCGCTGTCCCTGTACGCTGCCACCAAGAAAGCCAATGAGCTGATGGCACATACCTACAGCCACCTCTACCGCCTGTCCACTACCGGTCTGCGCTTCTTCACCGTCTACGGCCCCTGGGGGCGGCCTGATATGGCCCTGTTCAAGTTCACCAAGGCCATCCTGCAAAACAACCCCATTGAGGTTTACAACTACGGTCGCCATCGCCGCGACTTCACCTATATCGACGATATTGTTGAAGGCATTCTGCGCACCCTTGATCACACGGCTGCAGGTGACAGCAGCTGGTCCGGCCTGGCCCCGGATCCGGGTACCAGCAAGGCGCCCTGGCGGGTCTATAACATCGGCAACCAGCATCCCGTTGAACTGCTTGACTACATTGCCGCGCTGGAAGAGGCGCTTGGCAAAAAAGCCGAGAAGGTCATGCTGCCGATGCAACCCGGCGATGTGCCAGACACTTACGCCAACGTTGAAGCACTGGTGCAGGATGTTGGTTACAAGCCCAACACACCGGTAGAAGAAGGTATCCGCCGCTTTGTGACCTGGTACCGGGACTATTACAACTACTAACCAGAAACAACGGCTAATCAGATACCAGCGTTGATCAGATTGACCTGTTGATAGCGTGCCGGCTGGCAGCCCTCAGCGAAGCTGAATAGTATTGGATGATCGCTGCCCCCAGTCACTTTGCTGCCAATTCCCGGTCAATAAAAAACCGGTACAACAACGTGTGGTACCGGTTTTTTTACTTGCACAGGGCAGCATATAGCAGAGAAAGCTTTGCACCCCACTAGCAACTAGACTTCATTGCACCGTGCCATAGACTGCGGCGTAGTTCGGCGCATAAGGCCCGGGCAACATACCGGAAACGAAACGCTGGCTGGCAATGCCCGCCTGCCGGAAACTTTCGTCACCGATGCTGTCGAGGATTTGACTCGCTAGTGCCGTTATCAGCAGCCCTGCCAGCCCCCCACCTGATGAACGCCCCTCTGCGCTGGACGCCACCGCCTTTGAAGACCATAGTTCCTTACCGTCGCGAAGATCAACAAGTTTACCTTCCATAGCAACAGCACTCTCACTACCAATCACGAAGTAGGAAGTTCCATAGCGCTGCACTTTGATGTACAGCGCGGCATCAGCCCCGAAAATCTCTCTCAGTTTGGCTATGGGGAGTGCCTGAATCTCAGCAGGCTGGGTCATACCATTCTGACGAAAAGTTTCACGAGCAACGGCAACGGGAATAACATAGTAGCCACTTTCAGCAAGAGGCATGGTTAACTGCGCCAGTACCGCGTCACTCGCTTGTACCTCTGGCGATTCATTCATCGGTGGTAATACCAGTACTGAGGCAGGCTTACTGGCTTTAAATGCTGAATAGTCCACTGCTGGTTGAGTAGCACAACCTCCAACTATGGTTAGCACAGCTACAGCAGCGAGCCCGATTACGTGGCGCAATAACTTAGAAATAATCATTGTGGTGATCTCGCTACAGATTCTTCAACAAAAAGTCCATGTAAGTCGCAGATTCGGGAAAATGTTCCTTCTCCGATTCAAAAGCAACTCGCGCTTTATCAAGATCGCCTTTGTTGACCATCAATAAGCCAAGCTGTGCATAGAACCCCGGTGGCGTTTTAGCATTGCCTGTCTTTGCCTTCACCTCAGTTTGCTCCAGTAGCGCAATTTGCTGATCGACGTCTCCACCTTCATTCATGATGTATGCGTCGACAGAGGCACTGTAGTCACCCCAGTAATAGAGTGTTTTAGGTTGACTGGCACAACCCGCCATCAGCAAAGTCAGGCACAGCGCAGCACTGCGTGCAGTCTTTTTCATCGTTCAGCTTTCCACTTAGTTGGCCTGAGGCTTCCATGCGCCCTGATCAATACCTGTAACCAGATTGCTGACCGCTTGTTGAATGGCAAGATTCAACACCTTGCCACTCAACGTGGAGTCATAACCAGAAGTGCCACCAAACCCTACAATCTCTCGATTAGATAAACTGTATTCACCACTGCCCTGAGAGGAGTAAACCACTTCAGAAGTGTCCGTATCGACTACATTTAAACTGACTTTTGCGTATGCAATCTGAGACTTGCCACGACCAAGAATCCCAAATAACTGATGATCCCCCACCTCTTTTCTACCGAATTCAGTGACATCGCCAGTGACCACATAGCGAGCACCTTTTAGATGCTGAGCATTACCACGGATGGCACTTTCCTGTTTCGTCTCCGTCATATTTTCGCGATCTAGCACACTGAAACGATTTGTCTGCTGCAAACTGGTCAGCAGAATAGTCTTGGCCTGACTGCCCAATCGATCATTGCCATCAGAAAATACGCCACGTAAGTAACTACTGCGGTTATCAAACTTGCCGACCGATATGGGGCTACGCACAGCTGATGCTGTTGCAGGTGCCACTGCAACGGGTTGAGCTTCAATAACACGTGAAGACTCTGTTGCACATCCTACAAGCAAGGCTGACATAGCCATTGCAGAAAGCCATTTCATCCTAGAATTCATTTGATCAATCCCATATCCAAAGAAAACTACAGCATTTCAGTAAACGGAAATAAGCGCGGCATCTTAGCACAAAGTAATTCAAAACATTTCTGCAAAATTAACAAAAACTGACAAAAGTCTGCGCAGGTGATATGGTCCACAGATTCTCCATGTGGCTTTGTCATGAACCTTTCTTATACGAACAGTGATTGCTGTATTCGTTTTCTATGCCGCAAAATCAACAGGGTGTTGTCAAACACCAGCATTGCCTCATCGCCCCGGGCGCCCCATAAACAGGACTTTCATCCTACCGGGCGTATCTATGTCGCACATCCCTTCTCACACTGCCGCAGCGGAAGCCACGCTGGCGACAACGCCGCTGTCCGTGCTGGATCTTTCACCCATTCTTGAAGGCCATACCGCGGCTGACTCCTTTGCCAATAGTCTGGCACTGGCACGTCATGCCGAGCAGGCGGGTTATCAGCGCATCTGGCTGGCTGAGCATCACAGCATGCCGGGGATAGCCAGTTCGGCCACTGCTGTTCTGATCGGTCATATTGCTGGTGGTACCGAACGTATTCGTGTTGGTTCCGGCGGCATCATGCTACCCAACCATGCACCACTGGTGATCGCAGAGCAGTTCGGTACGCTGGAATCCCTCTACCCCGGCCGCATTGATCTGGGCCTCGGCCGCGCTCCCGGTAGCGATGGCAAGACCATGCGTGCCCTGCGTCGCGACCTGCACAGCAGCGGTGACGACTTCCCCCAGCTGCTGCACGAGCTGCATAGTTATCTGGTAGGCAACGGCCCGGTGCGGGCCATTCCCGGCGAAGGTCTGGATATTCCTTTATGGCTGCTGGGCTCCAGTGACTTCAGCGCCCGTCTGGCAGGACAACTGGGGTTGCCTTTTGCCTTTGCTGGTCAGTTTGCACCCAACCACATGATGATGGCGCTGCAGGCTTATCGCACGGCCTTCACCCCCTCCGCGGTGCTGCAGCAACCCTATGCCATGGTGGGCATGAATGTGGTCGTGGCTGACAGTGATGCCGAGGCCCAGTACCTGTTCAGCAGCCAGCAACAGCATGTGCTCAATCTGTTCCGCAACACGCTGGGCAAGCTGCAGCCACCGGTGGAGAACATGGATGCCCTGTGGGAGGCACATGAGAAGCATTCGGTACTGAGCTTTCTCGGGGGCTCCGTCGTCGGCAGCCCGGAGAAGGTGAAGCAGCAGATGGCGCTGTTCCTGCGCAGCACTCAGGCCAACGAGCTGATCATCAACTGCGCCGTCTATGACCAGCAGGCCCGACGTCGTTCCTACTCTCTGCTGGCCGAGATCAAGGCGGCAGGCTGATCAGCTTTCATAAGATACCCAGGCAGTACGCCGACCGGCTGGCAGGTCATGGATGACACACCAGCCCAGCACGCCCACGATGGCATAGCTGATACCCGCCGCCTGTATCACACCGGATGGCTGCCATTGCTGCAGCAGCCAGGGAGACGCCAGCATCGCCAGCAGGCTGCCACCCCACTCAAAAAACAGCCGCACCCTGAAAATGGCCGCCACATCGTCACCGCGATACCGGCTCTGCAGATGATTTGCCATCGGCAACTGCGTCACCGGTGCCCCCACCGCCGCAACAAAGGCTCCCAGATAGAGGCTGTAGTGATCCTGCCCCATGGCCATGCACAGAAAGCCCGTCGCCATCACCAGCCGCCCGGCAGACATCCACTGCCAGGGCCGGATGATGCGCATTTCTGCCACCAGCAGATTGGCCAGCACATTGCCCACGCCATACACCGCAATCACACTGCCCAGCGTGATGCCACTATGCAGATAGTCAGGCTGTTTGAGTAACAGTGCGGTGCTGACAAACAGCGCCAGATACCACCAGCCGCTGCAGATGCCGAAGGCCAGCAGATGAAAGTAATAACGAGGATCACGCCGCAACAGAATAAAGCCGCGTAGCGCCGTGGCCAGACAGCCTGATAACGGGCAGGAAGCCGTATCGGCAGGAACAGAAACAGCGGCGACCGGCGCCAGTGCTTTTCGCAGCAAACCCAGAGTGCAGAGCGACACCAGGTATGTTAGCCCGGTTAACAGAAAAAATAGCGACAAATGCAGCAGAGGGAATAACAGGGCGCCTAAACCCGGCCCGAGGACGCGCGCCAGTCTTCGCATAATATCGAACAGGGCATTGATCGAAGACAGCTGTGTACTGTCACCGCTGAGACGCGGCAGCGCCATCTGCAGGCTCGGATCAAACACCGGCCGGATATAGGCCATAACCGTCATGGCGAGCACGAGCAGAAAGAGTGGCGGAGCACTCTCGCCCCCCTGCAACAGGCCGATGGCCAGCCCGGCCATCACCAGCACACGGCAGCCATCACTGATCATCATCAGTATCCGGCAGTCCTTGCCCTGGGTCAGCAGATTGGAAGTCAACGTCGACAACAGGGTGATCAGCGACTGCAGCGCCAGCAGATAACCCGCCTGATAGCCCAGGCTGGTCGTGGCCAGACAGACCACCGCCAGTGCATAGAACTCATCACCCACGCCAGCCAGCACCTGTGCCAGCCATAACCTGCGAACCGCATGAAGTTGTAACGTCTGGATCACCTTCATGGGAGCACCACCTGTTTTCAGCAACCACTTGATCACGCACGTAATCAAACTTCTGTTCAAACAATGGCAATGGAATGCTCAACCAATATGAACCAGGGAAGGATAAATTCACAACAGCCAATCCGACCGGATGATCAAAAATCAGCCAGACACTTGACGCCTATCAGTTGCATAGTTGTGAACGTAAAAACGAACAATAACGCCAAACTGTCAAATATCTGTCACGAAGGGTGGTTAGTTTAGGTGGCCGTAATCAATGGCCCGCCACCCATACCCAACAGAAGGTAGCCCGGCGCGGTCGACTGGAAACACCACCGTGACTCTCGCTCAGGCTACATGCAGGCACAGCTGCTGCACCGCTCCGGGCTGGCGAGAAGCGCATCGCCTAGTCTTTGACCAAGGAAGTATCAGACCATGAACCATAGCGTTGACAGTTCCCGTCGCAACCTTCTCAAATTTATCGCTGGCACCCCCCTGCTGCCTCTGGCTGGCGGCCTGGCTGGCATGGTCAGCTCCAGCGTCTTCGCGGCGGACCTGAAAGCCTCTTCCGTGCGCTTTGTGCCGATGGATGCTCCGACTCTGAGCAACCCTGCCGAAATGGCCACCACCACCGTCAAATCCAGCATGGTGGTGAACTACACCGACGGCAGCAGCAAAACCTTCAAACTGGGTTACAAGCCTTTCTTCGTCACCGGCGACATGGTGGCTGATGGCAAGGGTGGTCAGATACTGGCCGGTGGTTACTTCGACATCAACAACCAGCCCATCATGAACACCAACGGCAAGCAGTTCTTCTCTGACTGCCCCGATGGCAGCAGCCTGCTGAGCCTGAAAGATGCCAAGGTCGACGGCGTCAAGGGCAACCCGGTATTCGCCGTAGTACAGTTCGAATACACCTCACGCGATGCCGAAGGTGCCGACATGTACGGCAAACTGCCTTCACCCATCGCCATCCTGTCTCTGGATCAGAACCCTGAAACCGGCGAATTGAGCCTGGTTAAATACCACAATGTGGATACCAGCGGCGTGCACGGCCTGTGGATCACCTGCGGCGCCAGCCTGTCTCCGTGGAATACCCACCTGTCCAGCGAAGAGTATGAGCCCGATGCGTTCAAGGCCGCCTCTGACGAACAGTTCCAGGGTTACAGCAAGCACCTGTACGGCGATGCCAGCAAAGCCAACCCTTACCACTATGGCCACCTGCCCGAAGTAACCGTCAATCCCGACGGCACCGGCACAGTGCAGAAACACTACGGTATCGGTCGTATTTCTCACGAGCTGGTACAGGTCATGCCTGATGAGCGCACCGTACTGATGGGCGACGATGCCACCAACGGCGGTCTGTTCATGTACGTGGCTGACAAAGCACGCGACCTGTCTTCCGGCAACCTGTACGTCGGCAAGTGGACTCAGACTTCCGGCAAAGGCCCCGGCGCTGGCGACATCTCCTGGATCAAACTGGGCCATGCCACCAGCGATGAAATCAAAGCGCTGGTAGACGGCGGCATCAAACCCACCGACATCATGGAAGTGGCTTACAAAGACCCCAGCGATGCCTCCTTCACCAAGATCGGTTTCGGTGGCAAGCCTAACTGGGTCAAGCTCAAGCCTGGTATGGAAAAAGCGGCTGCCTTCCTGGAAACCCACCGTTATGCAGCCCTGGTCGGCGGCACCCTGGGCTTCACCAAAATGGAAGGCACCACCGTCAACATCGCTGACAAGCGCGCCTACTCCGCCATGTCCTACGTCTACAAGACCATGACCGATGGCAGCAACGACATCCACGTCGAAGGCCCGAAAGCCGGTGCAGTGTACGAGCACATCCTGCAGGGCGGCCAGAAAGACAGCGAAGGCAATGCCATTGACAGCGAGTGGGTATCAACTCACATGGAACCGCCAGCAGCCCTGATAGGTGAAGATCTGGCCAAGGCCGATGCGCTGGGCAACAGTGCCCACGCTGACAAGATTGCCAACCCTGACAACCTGAAGTTCTCGGAAAAACTGCGCACCCTGTTCATCGGTGAAGACAGTGGCAACCACGTCAACAACTTCCTGTGGGCTTACAACGTCGACACCAAGGAACTGAGCCGCATCCTGTCCTGCCCGGCAGGTGCCGAGTCAACCGGCCTGCACGCGGTAGATGAAATCAATGGCTGGACCTACATCATGAGCAACCTGCAGCACCCCGGTGACTGGGAAAGCCCCCTGCACGATGTAGTGAAAGACACGCTGGATCCCCTGGTACGTGCCAACTATAAGGACCGTTTTGGCGCCGCTGTGGGTTATGTCACCGGTATGCCCGAACTGGGTTAATCGGGCAGGGTGTGATGGAGCAGGCAGTGACATCACGCCCTACCGGGTCAGCCCCTCACCCCGGCGGGCTGACCTGTTGTATGCAATTTGCTTGAATCTCCGCTCTCTGCCGGGGAACCCATTCAGGGCTCCCCGACCTTTCTCTCACAGGCCCACTGTATAGTGGGTCTTTTTTTGTCTTTGCGGTTCCCCTTTTCACACCACCCCCTAACTGACACTTGACCCATCCACACCCCCTTCCCTACACTCGCCGGTCAGTTTTTCGCCAGCAGGATGCGGCTCTCACTCCATGGACTGACCTCCTGCTTTACCCTGTTTCGCTTCCAATTCCGTTGTATGGATAGCCCTGGCCGCATGGATGATGCCTGCCTATGCTGTATATCTCCTTTCAGGACCGCTCCGGTGCCGTGCTGGCGCTGGTCGATTCCCCCAGCCGCGTGACAGGATTGTCCCGCGCGCCGTCTTCCCGCTTACGCAACCTGCCTGATCTGGCCAGCAGTGCCCTGACCGATGTGCTGAGCTACCTCGGCAGCCCTGCGGCCCGCGCGGGTAATATTGCCCAGATGGGGCAGGCCGCCGCCGAGGCGGTCGATCAGGGCAAGCTGCATCTGTTTATTCTGTCGGCGGGCAATGCCCCCAAAGGCCATGGCCGCGGCTATGCCGCCATTACCCCCAAAACCGTGGCCATGCCTGCCGGTATCGGTGCTGACAGTATGATGGGCACCGGCAAGATCGGCGGCTTTGATGCCAACCTGGCTCCCGGCGCCACCTATGGCATCAGTTCCCTCGGCGGCATGGTGGATGTGGCCCAGCAGGTGGCCAGTGTGGCGGAGCATGGTCTGAACCTCGGCAATGCCCTGAGTCTGGTGGGGACGGTGGCGAAAGTCGTGACCGGCGGCAGTCTGGGTACAGCGGGCATGGGCACCTTGCCCGGCCCCATTATGAACCTGACCGAGGCGCCGCTGTCGCACATGGAAGACGGCGTACTGGTGCTGGATTCGCCGCTGGACATCAGCGCCTGTGACCTGCCCATTGAGGGTCAGGAGGTGCTGGGTGACCCGGTATCACTGGCCACTGGCGAGGAGATTCTGCCACTGGTGGATGCCCGTCTGCCGGGGCAGGAGGGGCTGGTGTGGCAACGGTTGTACCGTTCGCGGTTATGTGAGAGTGACGTGGGCCTGGGCCGCGGCTGGCGCACGCCCTTTCATTCACGGGTAGAGGAACGAGCGGGCCGTGACGGCCAGCCCGCCTCCTTGCTCTATCACGATGAGCAGGGGCGCAAGGTGTCCTTTGCCCCTGTGCGCAGTGGTGCTTTCAGTGATCAGCTTGCCGAGGGGCTGCGTCTGCACCGGCGCTATCAGCCGCATCGTGGGGATGATGAGATGGTCATCCACTTCCCGGATGGCCACGTTAAAGCCTTCACCCGCGCCGAGCAACGCGGCCCCTGGCGCCTGAGCCTGTGGCTGACGCCCCATCACGGTCGCTACCACTGTGATTATGACGGGTCACGGCTGGTGCAGATTCGCTGTGGCGATCATACGCTGCTGCGGCTGGATTATGACCCGTCGCAGCGGCTGGTGGCTGTCCATCAGTGCCGTGTGGCGCCTGATCCGGCGGAGCAACACGAGCCGGTGTACGAGCAGGCGGTACTGGCCCGCTATGTCTACAACGACCACGGCGAGCTGGTCCGGGCGGTGGATCAGTATGGCCGTGAGGAGCAGTACGACTACGACAACGGCCTGCTGATCTGCCGCACCCTGCCGTCCGGCTATCGCCATCATTTGCACTGGCGTGGCAACGGCCCCTTTGCCCGCTGCGTCGAGCAGTACGGTGACGACAAGTCATTTCACTATCAGATGCACTACGAAGAACAGGAACCGGAGCCTGGGCAGGTGCACCTGCACACCACCGTGACCTTGCCTGACGGCCATTCGCAGCATTACACCTTCAACCGCCACGGTCGCCTGCTGCACAAGGTGGCCGCCGATGGCAGTGAAGAGCGCTATCACTATGACCCGCACCAGCGCCTGACCCTGCATATTGATGCCGACGGCCACTACCATCGCTACGTCTACGACCCTCACGGCCGCCTCAGCGAAGAGCACCACGGCGACCTGCACCTGCACCTGCACCATGTGTATAACGACCTGGGGCAGCGCATCGCCACGGCAGACCCACTGGGCTTTCGCTTTGTGCGCGAATTCGATGCCCGTGGCGCGTTGGTGCGCGAACAGCAGGGCGTGAGCTTTGATGATGTTCATCACCCTGATCAGCCGCTGGCCAGCCACTACCACTATCGCGAGGGACAGATCAGTCAGGTGACAGGCCCCGGCCAGCCCGCCCTGCACCTGAGCTACCGGGCTGATAAGGTGGACAGCAGCGTCTCCACCCACCGTCCGGCGGCCTTTACCAATGCCCCCGGTATGCCACTGGTGGCCCGGCACGGTGAACAGCGGTGGCGATACAGCTACAGCGCCACCGGCCAGCTCACCGCCCTGCTCAGCCCGACCCGCGAAGTGATCAGCTGGCTGTACAACGAGCGCGGCCAGATCATCCGTCAGGGGCGTTGTTTACCGGGCCGTGAAGACCAGCGGGAAGAAACCCACTATCAGTACGATACGGCGGGGAGACTGACCCGGCTGACCCTGCCCGATGGCCAGACCGAACACCTGGCCTATGCCGGACTGAGCCAGCCCACGGCCCTCACCCAGGCCGATGGCAGCAGCGTGGTGCTCAGCTACAACGCCGAACGCCAGCTCACCGGGCTGCTGCGCAGTGATCAGGCGTTTTTCCGGTTGCGCTACAATGCCTGCCAGCGGCTGCAATCCAGCCAGCACTTTGATGAACGCCAGCGCCACTACCACTGGACCCCCGGTGGCCAGTTACAGGCCATTGAGGAAGGCAGCCCGGAGCAGCCCGGCCCGCGCATCGCCTTAGCCTATGATGCTCAGGGCATGATGACCGAGCGCCACAGCTATGCCCGTCGCCATGATGCCAGCCCCTGCCAGTCAGACCACTACCAGCACGATGTGCGTCAGCGCCTGACCGCCGCCCATAACGAACAGGCCCGGCTGGTATGGCAGTGGCGCCCGGATAACCGTCTGGCCGCCGGTCAGGGCTGGTACAAAGACCCCCGCGGCGACCTGCACGAATGGCAGCTGCGCTACGACTACGACGAGCAGGGCCGACTGGCGGAGCTGCACCTGCCCGATGGCACCACCGTACAGCGCCACTACGACGACCATCACCGCCTGACCGGCCTGAGCCACCAGCACTGCCCCCTGCTGCAACGCACCCTCAACGCGTTTGGCAGCGAAACCCAGCGCACCCTGCCGGGCCGTGAACTGCCGTTACTCAGCCAGACCTTTGACCACCGCGACCGGCTGATCGGCCAGCAGTGGACGCAACACGACCAGCCACGCCAGCGCCAGTACCGCTACGGCCTGCACCAACAGCTGCAGCAACACAGCGACAGCCACCGCGGCACCGTCAACTACCACTACGACGCCTTGCGCCAGTTGCAGGAAGTCCACCTGATCGACGATGCCGGGCATGAGCAGCGCCACGCCTATGTGTTCGACAGCTTCGGCAACCCCAGCCATATCGCCGGTCAGCCTGCTGAAGCCACTTACGACCGCCTGACCCTGCTGGGTGAGCGGCGCTACCACTACGACGAACGCGGCAACCAGACCGAAGTGCGCAGCCGCACCGGTGAATTGCTGCAGCGGCGGGTGTTTGATGCCCTCAACCAGCTGCGCGAAGTGCACAGCGACAGCACCAGCGCCTGGTACGACTACGACCCGCTGGGGCGACGCATCAGCAAAACCGTCGCCACCTACCGGCGGGTGCAGGAAGAGGGCGACGGGGATGACCCCGGCGACTGGACCCGCCAGCGGCTCAGCCGTCGCCGCACCCACTACTACTGGCAGGGCCACCACCTGCTGGGCGAACAGACCGACGGCCACTACCGCTGGTATCTGTACGAACCCACCGCGCAGGACAGCCAGCGCGACAGCTACCGCCCGCTGCTGCTGATCGACCACGGCCACGCCTACCACTACGTGCTGGACCAGCGCGGTGCGCCGATAGCCCTGCTCGACCAGCAGGGCCAGCCGGTCTGGCAGGCCGAACCCGATGTCTGGGGCATGGCCACCGTCAGCCTCGGCACCGTCGCCAACCCGCTGCGCCTGCAAGGCCAGTACTGGGATGAAGAAAGCGGCCTGCACTACAACCGCTATCGCTACTACGACCCGCACAGTGGCCGCTATATCAGCCAGGACCCTATCGGCCTGCTGGGCGGCCTCAACCCCTACCGCTACGGCCCCAACCCGCTCAGCTGGATTGACCCGCTGGGCCTCTGTGCCGAAGCCATCGAAGACATCGCCGGGAACGGCACCGAGCCGGGCCTGCTGGCCAGCGGCGGCTCCCTCTTGCTGGATATGATCCCCGGCCTGGGCACACTCAAAGCCGTCGGTCAGGCCATCACCGGCACTGACTGGGTGACAGGTGAAAGTGTGGAGCGCAGTGGTGAACTCATCGGCGCAGCCATGAGCATCATCCCGTTCGGACGGGTACTGAGCAAAGGCGCCAAAGCGCTGGATCTGGTCGAGGAAGCCGCACGCAAGCTTAAGAATGCCGAAGACTGGTTGAAGGCCGGAGACAAGGTGGCCACCAGAGCTACGCAGCTCATGAAGAAATACAACGTCCCCTGTTTTACCCCCGGCAAAAGCCTGAAAGACAGCTACGGCAACAACACCCAGAAGATGGAGAAAGAGTTTTACCGTCAGCTCAAAGATCAGGAAGCCGGTATCAATAGCATGACGGTGGGGCGCTATCTGGAGAACCGGGAGATACTGAATGAGCTGAAGGACAAGTACGGCGGTGAGAAAGCCCGGCAGATATTGACCAATGGCGGTAAGGCGCAAAGCAAGGCGAGACGAGCTCTAGAGGAGAAAATATCCAATTCGGTTTCAGAGTCACTGGAAGGTCGAAATCTATCATTTGAGGAGGAAGAAGGAATTATTGCCAAGAAGGTGAAAGAGCAATTAGATCAGCTTGCAGCGCTACATGACCCTGACATCATTGCAGGTGGTGATCCTGATGGGATTGGAAGAATGGGGAATACCAATGTCAACTCATCTATTGGTAGCCAGTGGCCAGGCAGGGTAAAAGGTATGGACTCAGCAGCTAAAGAGGCTCTGGAAACCTTTGGATCAGATGCTTTAATGAACGTTAGCTTGGAGAGGTGTAAATAAATGGATAAGGCTTTTGATCGTTTCATGCATCGTTTTGGACTGCCTGTCAGTAGAATGGCTGCCTCGTCCAAGTCTATTGAGAAGTACCGAGGTAAACTGCCAGACCAGTTGCTTCAGTATTGGGAAAAATATGGGTTTTGTGGATTCAAAGATGGATTGTTTTGGATCGTGAATCCCGATGATTATGAAGATGCATTGGATGCATGGATTGGTGATACTCCTGCTATGGAAGAGGATGCATATTACGTAATTGCCAGAAGTGCTTTTGGTGCTCTCTATCTATGGGGAAAAAAAACTGGCTATAAGTACAAAGTTAATTCTTCGATAGGCTGGATTATCGATATGGGCGATAGCTCAGAAAAAATTGCCATTGAGGGTGAAAATAAGGTTCTGGGTAGCTTCTTTTACTGCCAACAACCCAAGTACACCGACGAGGTTGATCAGAATGATCTAGCCCTCTTTGATCGCTGCATTGAAAAATTCGGCCCGCTCAACGAAGACGAATGCTTTGGCTTTGTCCCGGCCTTATTTGCCGGTGGTGAAAACACCATCGACCATATCCAAAAACTGAATATCTTCACTCACCTTTCTATTCTGGCGCAGCTGGCGGACCGCCAGATTATGGATACCAACGCCCTGATCAAAACAGCCTTCTGACACCTGCCAACCCTGACGCCAGCCCGCTGAATTAAAGCGGCTGGCGTAATCTTCTCCCTGAGCGGGGCCAACCCGCTCGGCCTCTGTGCCGAAGCCATCGAAGACATCACCGGGAACGGCACTGAACCGAAATGACAGTCGTGCCATCACCCCTCCCGGCTGGAGAGTTCTTCTTGTCTGGCCTGCTCGGTCAACGCCGTTATGCGGGCCTGACAGACCTCTTCCGTCAGTTGCCGCAGGCGCTCTACCTCACTGGCCAGCCACTCCAGCTCCTCAGTAGTGATCTCGTAATGCTCGGAATAGCGGGCGTCTACATAGGCCCGTTTCAAGCGCTGAAAGCTTCGGCGGGTAAAACGACTGGTGTTGGGGAACAGTTCAAAAAAGCGTCTGTCCTGCTGGGTGCAGAAAGCACGTAGATGTTTGAGATTATGGGTACGGGGCAAATAGTTGGTACAGACCAGCAATGTGCAGGCTAAGAATCGCTCAGCGGCTTGGTGTAACTCAAATGCAGCCTTGGCATACCACTTTCGGTCTAAATCATCACGAAATGATATGAAGAATTGCTCCGCACGGAAAAACCACTGCCCAAAATGCTTTTCCGCGATAGCCTTTTGCTCCTGTGCCGACAAATTACCCGGCTGCGCAAGGGGGTTGTTGCTATAGCGGTACAGCTCAACACCCTGTTCGCGAATGTCTTTAAAGAAGTAATGCCCCTGATGCAGCCAGTCGTTCACCTCCGATAAGGTGTGCACCAGCAGGCTGAACGGCGCCTGAATACGGCGCTGTATCCGGTCTTCGGCGTGGCTCCACAGGCCGTACTCCTCCACCAGCTCCGGGGAGTTGACCAGCACCAGAATATCGTAATCGCTGACATAGCCATGGATGGGGTCATTCACCCAGGTGCCCTTGGCGTGGCTACCAAACAAAATGATCTTAAGAATGCGATAGTCAGCCTTGGTGCTGCTGGTCTTACGCTGCACAAACTGCTCAAACTCGTCCCGCAGCAGGGTGGCAATGGTCTGGACTTCATGCTGCTTACGTTCGGGGAGGTGATCGAGGCTGGTTTTCATTGACATTGTTCATTTTTCATCTGGCAAAGTGATGGGACCATAGCACAGTGCCATTTGAGTCTGCACGTCAGGAAGCGGTGAAACTACTCGCATAACGGCCGCTATATCAGCCAGGCCCCCATCGGCCTGCGGGGGGCCGCTGGCTGTGAGCGTAGTCCAGCAGCAGTGCCATGCGCTGGTGCTGCGACCCTGCAACCACACCTGACGCACCGTCAGCCGCTCCTCTTCAGAAAGCCGTCGAGTAGCAGTTGCAGCTGACCAAACTCTGCCAGCAGCAGAGCGGCATCGGCATTCTGATCCTGCTGTTCAGCAAGACGTCGCAGCCGCAGTGCAACCCCGGGCAGCTGGGCATCAACCATGCGCTGGGCCAGGGTCAGGAAAGGGGCGGTATTGCCCATCAGGGGGGCCAAACCCTGACGCAGCTGATCGCATAGCCAGGTTTGCAGCTCCTGTAATCCGGCCTGCATGCGCTGCTCACGCTGCGCATCACGTCTGGCTTGTGCTGCGGGATCCGGACCGGAAGGTGCCTGAGGGCGGGTGGCTGTCTTTTCTGATCGCTGACGACGGCTGTCCAGCCATTCCGTCACCCACACAGGGGGGACGCTATTGCTGCACGGCTGCTGCCCCACCAGTAACATCAGGGCCAGACCATGCTTGCAGGGAAATTTACGACTGGGGCAGCTGCATTTGAAGGCCGGTCCGCAGCGGTCCACCTGCACCTGATAAGGCTTACTGCCACTGCCCTGGCATTCTCCCCAGATGGCGTGTTCATCGGCGCCGAGCAATGGCCATTTGGCAGGTGCCATCAATCCTCTGGCGGCTTTGATCGACGCCTCGTCGGGCGCCAGTGCGAGAACGGCGTCTTGGCTTAAATCCATCAACTGATATCCCTGTCAAAGTACGGGTGCCGGTGTGCGCTGCCCATCATGTCGTAAAGGCCTGTACAAGAAAAGCCAGCCACCTGCCGGACAAACTCTGCAATACACCGAGAACCTTGCTTGCGTCTGGAAACCCCCGCAGCACGCGCCATCCGCCACACTGCATCAGGGAAGGTGTGGCAGCCACCCGGTACCCCGGCAGCGACTGAACGTGGCAGGCAGGGCGACCATGGAAGGAACAACAATCAATGCAACGCAATATTGCCCTCGATGGCCTCAAGATCACCCTGGCGCTGATGGTGGTCGCCCTGCATTGCGGCTTTCTCACCGATCTGGCACCAGAGGCATCCTACCTGCTGATTCACGGCCTGTTCCGGGCGGCAGTGCCGGTGTTCTTCATCATCAATGGCTACTTCTTCTGGCAGGCCCTGGCTCCGCGCGATGCCAGTGCCGGAACAGGAGCCGCTGCTCCGGTATCAGGCGACTGGTTCTACCGCATTGTGCTGCTGTATGCCTTCTGGATGCTGTTCTATGCGGTATTCTGGCTGCCTGCCGATACCGGCGTCCCCACCGATGGCTGGACCCGTCTGGTGGTCCTGCTGTTTGGTTACTATCACCTCTGGTACCTGCCTGCCACTATCGGCGCAGCCGTGCTGACCTGGGCCCTGCGCCGCCGCTCAGCCGGCCTGATGGCGATAGTGGCGCTGCTGACACTACTGACCGGCACCGCCCTGCAATATGCCTTCAGCTACCATCTGGCGGGGCCGGAACTGACAGGGTTACTGCCCGACAAAACCATGGTTTACCGCAACTTCCTGCTGTTTGGCCTGCCTTACTTTCTCTGCGGTGTACTGCTGCAGCGCTGTCAGCTCGGCAGCCGTCTGAGTCCTGCTGCCATCGGCAGGCTAGTATTGCTGGGTATCGGGCTGGTACTACTGGAGAGCTATGTGAACTATCAGCTGACGGGAGGCAAAGAGGGCTTCGATATGCTGCTGTCGCTGGCCCTGCTGTGTCCGGCGCTGTTTCTGCTGGCGAACGGTTACCTGCTACGCGGCTCAGCCCCGCTGGGGCGGCTGGCCGCGGCACTGTACTTTATCCACCCAATGGTTATTCACCTGCTGCACCGCTACACCGAGCTCAGGGCGACGCCGCTGACACTGGCAGTCATTCCCCTGTCACTGGCCGCTGCGCTGTTGTTGCTGCGGCTGAATCAGCGCCTGCGACTGCTGCTTTGACATGATCCCCCACCACTCAGCCTGTACGCGACGAAGAGGGCGCCTGAGGCGAACGGGTTTGCGGCTCCACTTCGGCCAGCTGAAAACCGGTGGGGCGGATGCCAAACAACGAGGGACCAAACAGGCTGCTGATATCACGCTGGGTCACCTCCTTGAGAAAGGCAAACAGCTGCTGCTTGTTATCCGCCTTAACCAGACCGTATTCCGGGTCGAAGTACTCCATCTTGCCGCTGGCATGCTGATGCAGCCCGATGGCGTGATAAGGCGTCAGCAGCAGAAAAGACTGTTTGTGGCCGGGCAGCAGGGCGTGGTCACGGATCACATCCAGCTCACTCAGGCGCATAAAGTTGTGCAGTGGTTTACCGTCGCTGTTGCTCCCCGGCTTCAGCCCCAGCTTCGGTAACAGTTCCTTCAGCATTGGCCGGGCGTCGTCGGTTTTGCCGGGATACTTCTGCTGTTCGCGGTGCTGGATCAGCAGCACATTTTTCATGGTGGGATCCTGGCGGTGATTGTCCAGACGTTTGAAATACGCTTCGCTGGGTTGTCCCATAATCTGGCTTTGCACCCAGGTCGCCGATAACCCCAGACAGGCATAGGACAGGGTGTCCTTGTCGAGCCGCGCCTCTGGCAGACCAAGACTCTTGCTGAAGGCAAAGTCCTGCGCCCATAACTTGTTCGACAGATAGCTGCTCTGATGAAAAGGCTGACTCAGCTGGCAGCCATGCTTCGCCGCCAGCTCCGCGGTGGCCTGCAGATGCCGCTCTGCCGCCAGAGCGGGGTCCAGTGACTCCGCCGCGCTGCTGGCCACCTGTTTGGCCACGCTGGCAACCTTGGCACCGATCCGCGACAGCCAGGAAGCCGACGAAGACGATGCCTGATTCAGGCCTGTTCCGGGGCGTTCGCCGGGCTGCCAGCGGCGGCGGTATCACCGGCAAAGACCTGGTGTGAACGGGGATGAAAATGTTCGAAACGGGCAGGCTTACCCGTCTGCAGCGCAACGCCGCTGCTCTGCGAAGCACCCGCTACGGGGCTGGTTGCTATCGGATTGAGGTGATTAATGGCCGTCGTCATGATGCTCTCCGGTGGTGATCGCCAAGACTACAGTCCCAGCGAGCGGCGCTGTGACAGCGACACCGGCACTGACAGGTTCGTTTTTTTACCCTGCCCGACCTGCCGGTGCAGACGAAAGGCATCCAGCTCGTCACGCACACGGCTGGCCTGCCGCAAGAGCGTCTCAACCCGCTGATCAAGCAGGTCAAACGACAGCACGTCCATATCCAGCCGGATGCTGGCCAGCAGTTGCTGCGACTCCGGGTTATAGCCCAGCACCAGCTCCCCGACCCGGCCGGGATCCAGATTGAGCGCCATGGCGAACACCAGCACATCCATATCGTGCTGGCCGTCCAGACTTTGCAGATGAATAAACAGATGCAGCATGCTGCTGCCCTGAGGCTGCCACAGCAGGCACTCCTGCCCCTGATCGTCGCTGACCACACAGCGATCATCGTCACCAAAGCGCAGCTGACCCATGCCCTTACTGGCAAGCCAGGCGGCCAGCCGTTCTCTGATAATCGTGGCGTTCAGTCCGGACATTGCTCTACCTCTGTCATGCAGGTGTGGGCTGCGTCATCGCGGCAGCCGTACCTCTTTTCAGTGGCGGTGCATCCGGGCAGGTTCCTGCTGTCAGGCAGATGGGAAGGCGGGAATAAAGATAAGTGGAGGAGCAGAACGGCCACCCTGTAGCAGGGTGGCAGCGTACAGCTCAGACGACGAGATCAGACATCGACCGTGGCGGTGATCTTGTCGATCACCTGTTCTTCCACAGCAGTGAGCGGAATGCGGTATTCAGGGCGGGTATGAACGTTGGGATACAGCTCATCCAGACGCTTGGAACGGCCGGACTCGGTCACTTCGCGGGCATGCTTGCGATTAAACTGACGAGGCTCCTTCACCCCTACCGAGTGCGCGATGATCTCCACCTCATGCATCATATTGTGGGCATAGTGCGCGACCCGTTCGGCCTTGTCGGTCGGGTCCAGTCCCTTCATCAGCTCCGGGTTATGTGTGGTAATGCCAGTGGGGCAGGTGTTCTTGTTGCATTGCAGCGCCTGAATGCAGCCCAGTGAGAACAGAAAGCCGCGCGCCGACAGCACGAAATCGGCCCCCATACACAGTGCCCAGGCCACCCCCGCCGGGGTAATCAGCTTGCCGGAGACCACCACCCTGATACGCTCGCGCAGGCCATATTCATTGAGCTTGTCGACCACCACAGGCAGGCTCTCGATGATCGGCAGGCCAACATAATCCATCAGGCTCTGCGGCGCCGCGCCGGTGCCACCATCAGCGCTGTCGATGGTGATAAAGTCCGGCGCCTTGTCGAAACCACGACGATGGATGGCCGCGAACAGATCATCAAAGAACTCGAACTGCCCCACTACCAGCTTCATACCCGTGGGCTTACCGGTCACATCACGTACCCGGCTAACCAGATCAAGAATGTCATCGACATTATTGACCTCCTCATGGCCATTGGGGCTGATGGAGTCATGCCCCGCCGGAATGCCGCGAATTTCGGCAATTTCCTCATTGACCTTGATGGCCGGCAGAATCCCCCCCTTACCGGGTTTCGCCCCCTGACTGAACTTGATCTCAAACATCTTCACCTGCTCATGACCGGCGATGGTGCGCAGGCGGTCATCAGACAGATGCCCATGTTCGTTGCGCACGCCGTATTTGGCCGTGCCAATCTGGAACACCAGATCCGCACCACCGGCCAGATGATAAGGAGACAGCCCGCCTTCGCCGGTATTCATCCAGATACCGGCTTTAGCCGCCCCTTTGGACAGCGCCGTGACGGCAGCCTTAGACAGCGCACCGTAACTCATGCCGGAGATATTGAAGATGCTTTTGGCGGTATAGGGCTGGCGGGCATAGCCTGCGCCCAGCGTCAGGTGACTGGCAGGCTCGGCCCGGCTCTCCTGCGTGGGAAAGGCGCAGTTGGCAAACATCACCGCCCCCACTCCGCTCAGGGGACGGGTAGAGCCGAAGGCCACGGTGGAATCGACATTCTTGGCTGCCCGGTACACCCACGAACGTTCCGCACGATTGAACGGCAGCTCTTCGCGATCCATGGCAAAGAAGTACTGACGGAAGAAGGTGCCCATGTGCTCGAAGAAGTAACGGAAGCGACCGATGATCGGGTAGTTATGACGTATGGTCTGGGTCGTCTGGGTGCGGTCGATAATGTACAGCGCCACCAGCCACAGCACACCGATACCCATCAGTATCATCAAACTCAGCGCGGTGACTTCCAGCGCGCGCATGCCATAGGCATCCAACCAGGTCATAGTTGTTGGCTCCTTTTTCAAGCTAATCAGGTTCTATTAACGTGTCTGGCTCTGACGGCGAGATCATGAACACGTACAACAGGGCTCGAGGGGCGACTGAATGGCTTATTCTGGGTGTTTCTGCTTCAGCCTTCAGGTAGCGTCGCCGTGCCCCTCCTTGATGTCATCGAAACGCTCATGGCGGCGTGCATCCTCAGCAGCAAGGGTCGCGGCCATCGCCGAGGCCGCAGAGACAATCTGTTGCTGCATGGGCGGCTCAATCTGTACAGTCTGACCCTCTTCGCTGGCGACGGTTCCCGGCAGTAGCACATGGACCGCACGATGGGCAAAGCTGATGCCGTTGTTCTCCAGCGCCTCTTTGACCAGACGGTAAGCTTCGCGCCGGATGACCCACTGCTCACCGGGTTTGGTGGTGAACTTCATGCGGAAAATCAGTGCCGACTCCTCCACCCGCATCACCCCCTGCGACTTCAGCGGTAACAGGAAGCAGGGCCCCATTTCTTCGTCTTCGAGCATTTTTTCGCCGACTTTCTTGACGATCTTGCGCACCTTTTCGACGTCGGTGTCATAGGGCAGACGGAACTCCAGCTTCATCGTCACCCAGTCACGGCTAAGATTCTTTACCGTAGAGATTTCACTGTAAGGAATGGTCTGTACCGCGCCCAGATGATGGCGCAGGCGCATGGAACGCAGAGCAATCTTTTCCACCGTGCCCTTGAGCCCGGCCACTTCGATGTACTCGCCACGGCGAAAGGCATCGTCAACCAGAAAGAACACACCAGAGATGATGTCCTGCACCAGCTTCTGCGCGCCAAAACCAACGGCAATCCCCACCACCCCGGCACCGGCCAGCAAGGGGCCGATCTGCACACCCACGGCATTGAGCATGCTCAGTACCGTGGTCACCACCAAAATCACCAGAATGAAGGAACGCAGCAGCGGCAGCAGGGTTTCAGTGCGACTGGCACCACCGCCTCCCCCTTCGCCTTCCAGATGAGCACTGCCATCATCGCTGTACTCATCAGGCAGATGACGCTCGATCAGCGACTGGATCATTTCCCAGGCCACATAGGCCACCAGCGCAATCACCAGCACGTCAATCACCGCCCGGCCGAGCTGGTGGGCGACGCTGTTCTCCATCATGCGCCAGGTGCCATACCCCAGCACTTCCAGCAGGGTCAGCACGGCGACCGACAACATGATCAGACGCAGACCGTTCTGCAGAATGCGGATAAAGCGCTCGGAACGGCTGCGGAAAGTGCGGCTCTGCAGAAACGGCAGAGTAATCAGCCGGCGCAGGCAGGCATTGAAGAGACGGTCTACCAGCGGGAAAGCGATGGTCAGCCACCAGGCCAGCGCGAGCTTCTGTGCCAGCCCGAAATTGCCGATAAAGACGTTGTAGCTCCACACCAGCCACAGCACGAACAGCCAGACCCCGGCCATCACCGGCCAGGCCTGCAGTACCGCCCGGCGCAGGCTGTCGGCGGCGCAGGCACTGCCGTCGTCGAACATATGCTCGAGCGCCACCCGGTTATGCAGGACACAGCCTAGTGCGATCAGGTTCATCAGCATGCCACTGACGGGTTCGAGCAGGCTGACGTAAATTTCCGGCATGCCCATATCCAGCAACAGATTGAGGCCATGCTGATTTGTCGCCGCTACCAGCGTGAAACCCAGCACCCAGCGGTGGAATGACAGAGCAGGGGCACAGGCCAGCGGCAATGCACGAATGCCGCGGGCATGGGGAGCAAAGATGGCCCGCGACAGCACCGCCACCAGACGCAGCGTTACCGCTACCGGCAGGGCCGCCAGCATCACCACCCGCATCGGGTTATCTTCTGCCACCGCACTGATGGCCCACACCCAGGCGCCGAGCGCAAAGAACACCACGCGGATCAGATCGAGGATCACCCGCAGGCCCAGATAGCCCAGCCGTGCCCCCCAGGTCAGCGACTGCACACTGCGCAGTCGTTGCTCCACCGGCAGCATACGCCAGCTGACGAGCCGTTCCAGCACGTAACCCACCACTACCATGCCAATCAGCAGCAACACCAGCTTGAGCAGCCCGTAGCTCTGATAATCGGTCATCCGCCCCCACACTGGCTCCAGCGGCGACAGGTCCGCCACAGCCTGATGTGCCTCCTGCAGGCGACTCTGGAACAGATTGGACTGATCCCGTACCTGCTGCAGCATGGTGGCGGCGCGGGCATTGGCCAGCGCGTTGTAATCCTCGGCAGTAGTGGTTGCCGCCATGGCCGGCAGGCTGAGTACCAGCGCCAGCAGTGTGGCGATCAGCATCACTGACCTGTGCTGCAGCCCTGTCATACCTGCCATCAGTAACTGCCATAGTGCTGGCTTACCGGGTCTGTACCGCACTGTCATTGTTTGCTCCTGTGATGCCACTGGCAGGCTGCAGGCCGTTTTTGCCCTGCCTGCCAGACCGGCATGAAGTCCTTGACCTGTCTTAGCCACTCAGTTTGCTGAACACCGTCCCTTCGCGACTAAGCTCGGCAAAGGTGCCCTGCTCCACCAGCTGTCCCTGCTGCATCACCAGCACCTGCTCGAAACGATCTGCCAGCTCGGCCCGGTTCAGTACCCAGATCTGCGTAGCTTCCGGATACTCCTGCAGCAGCACATCCATCATCCGTGTTTCGGCAATGGGGTCGAGGCCGGACGTCGCCTGATTGAGGATCAGAATATCCGGGTTCTTCAGCAGAACCCGCACGATCGCCACTTTCTGCCGCTGCGATAGGGTCAGACGGCTGCCGCCGGTGCCGACGTGATAATTCAGGCCGATCCCCAGCAGGATATTTTCCAGCTGTTCCGATTCGATGATTTCGCGGATCAGCTGGCCAACCCGGGTCTGCGCTCTGGCCTGACCATACGCCGGACGGCCAAACAGCAGGTTGTCCTGCACACTGAGGCCGGGGTTGTACTGATCAGGATCAAAGGGCTGGTGATTCAGCCCCAGATCACGCATGCGTTTGGCAAACAGCTGACGGGCATAGAGAATGCGCGCCTGCAGCACCTTGTCGATCAGCCCCAGACGATGACGGGCAGGCGACACCTGGAAGGTCAGCGCCAGCAGGCGTTCGACAATTTCGCCGCTGAGGCTGTCGAGGTTGGTCTGATCACGCACCTTGGTCAGCAGGGTGCGGTAGTAAGGCAAGTCTTCATAACGAATGAAACTGAAGCGTTCAAACAGCTCGGAGTTCTCATCCAGATCGGAGAACAGGTCCACCATGGTGGAGGTAAGCTCGATGCCGATACGCAGGAAGGTATCAAACAGCTCCTGATCACGCAGGAACTGCTGCAAGCCGGGCCGTCCGGCAATCACCTGATAATCCAGCTCACGGCCGATCACCACACCGAACATCAGGTTCTCAATGACGTTGAGGTTGGTGTTGTAGCGCTGTTCGTCAAACACTTCCACCAGCCCTTCGTACTCCTTCTCCTGCAGGCGCTGACGCAGTACATGGCGGGCGGCAACGATGCGCTCGATCTTCTCCTTCGGCGCGTGTTCATCCAGCTTGCCCAGCAAGCCCAGCTGAATCACATCCTGCTTCAGGTCGACCTGCTCCAATACCGACGACAGGCGCACATGGAGTTCGCTCATGGAATCCAGACCAAGCCGCTGCAGATCGGTCCAGTCCTGCTGCGGGTCATCTTCGCTGTTACCGGACAGACGGGCCTGCTGAGCATCCCAGCGCTGCTCCTCACCGTATTCGCGGGCCGCGGTATACAGACCGTAATAGACGTTGGCGCGCAGGGTGCCAGTAAAGATATGGGCGTTGTCGCTGACGTACCCCACCTTCTCGCCGATGGTCGACTGCGGCAGGCTATTCATGTCCGCCTCGGCCAGCAGCAGTTTGCCCTGGGTTGGCTGATACAGTCTGGCCAGCAGTCGCGCCAGCTCTTCCTTGCCGCTGCTGGCATTGCCGACGATGGCGATTTTTTGCCCAAGTGACAGACGGAAGTTGATACGCTCCAGCAGGTTGAACCCGACATGCTCGGCGTAGCTCAGATTGGTTGCCTGCCAGCTGCCAGCAGACATATCCAGCGGCGCAGCCGGTGCATCCTGCAGATGGGCATCGAGCATGCCGGGCGGCTGGAACTGCTCGACAATCTGCTCGTACTTGATGCGGATGTCCTCTTTGCTCTGATAATAGGTCAGCAGCTCTTTCCAGGGGTCATTCAGCTCCTTGAACGCCGCAATGGCGGTGACCAGTGCCCCCAGTGACAGCTGGCCATTGATGACGTAATAACCACCCAGCAAATAGAAGAAGAACGGCGTCACCTGAGCCAGAAAGTTATTGAGGAACTTGATGAAGAACTTACGTTTGTAGATGTCGTAGCGGATGGTGAAGATAGTGCCCAGCCAGGAGCTGATCACGGCCTTCTCATAGCGGCTGGTATGGTTGGCATGGATTTCCTGCATGCCATTGATGGAGTCACTGAGGCGATCACCCAGTTTGCGCACCGTCAGCACCCGCTCCTTGCTCAGGCGGTTAACCACCCGCTGCAGACGCGGAATCAGCCACAGCTGGAACGGATACAGTGCCGTCGCCAGCAACCCCAGCCATAACGACTGGTTAAAGATGAAGAACAGGTAGGTAATCAGCATGCCGCCCTGGAATGCGGGCAGCGCATAGGCATCACCGACAAAACCGCCCAGCGGCTCAGTCTCGGAGATCAGGATGGGCAGCATCTCGCCCTGTGACACCTTCTTGTAGTGCGGCAGCGGGAAACGCAGCATCTGCGCAAACAAATCAAAACGCAGGCGCCGCAGCATCCGCTCACCGACCACACCGCGATAGACGTTGAGGACGTACTTCATCACCCCATTGATGATGACCAGCACCAGAAACAGGGAGCACAGCAGCACCAGATACGTGAGCTGATCAATGGGAAAACCCAGAATGGTATCCGGAATGTTGGCGCCACCGATGGCATCGTTGATGATTTTCTTGGGAACTGCCAGCGTCCAGTACATGAACGGCAGAGAAGCCACCGTCAGCAGCAGGATCAGTATCTGATCGCGCCGGGTGTGCTTGAGGATGTAGCGAAATATTGATGACTCCATGTACCCGCCTGTTGACCTGACCTGGCGACCGCACCACACTTGCCGCCGAAACACTGTAAAGACTGACTGTATATAAGCTAACTATAAGAACGTGCTGACGATCTCGCGAGCTGGCAGCAATGGCTGAGAGTGGGGAGTTTTCTCAATGAAAATGAACATCCTGCCACTCTTTTCAATGCCCGATGGCCAGCGCGCACGTTTTGAGTCTGTTTACGCTCTGTACCCAAGAGCAGCCTGTGCCCGGATAGGGAAGAACCACCATCGCTGGCGAAGCTGACTGTCAGTAGGTGCTCACAGGCTCCGTCAGCTTTCGAGGAGCACTCATTGGAAACACCTAGTGATTCTGCCGCCACAGCCGGGGCAGCGGAATACCGCCCTGTCGGTAACAATATAGCCCTGATTTTAAAAGGCTACCCACGCCTGTCGGAAACCTTTATTGCACAGGAGATTCGTGCGCTGGAGCAGCGTGGTCTGAACATCCTGCTGGTTTCACTGCGTCACCCCACCGACAAACGTACTCATCCGATTCATGATGAAATCCGCGCACCAGTGCTTTACCTGCCGGAGTATCTGTATCAGGAACCCTGGCGTGTCTGTAAAGGCCTGGTAAAAAGCGTAAGACTACCGGGCTTTGCCAGTGCTGTCAGGGCTTTCCTGCGCGACCTGTATCGCGACCGCAGCCCCAACCGGGTAAGACGCTTTGGTCAGGCGCTGGTCCTCGCGGCGGAGCTGCCGCAACAATACCGGCAATTGTATGCCCATTTCATTCATACCCCAGCGTCCGTAACCCGCTACACAGCGTTGCTTTGCCAGCTGCCCTGGTCCGCCTCGGCTCACGCCAAGGACATCTGGACCCTTGAGCCCTGGGAGCTGCGGGAAAAGCTCGCTGATCTTGAATGGATTGCCACCTGTACCGGCGCCAACCATCACTACCTGCAACGTCTCAGCCCTGACCCGGACAAGGTACGGCTGGTCTATCACGGTCTCGACTTCAGTCGCTTCGACAGCCCGGCTGTCAGCCACTCTAGCCACGATGGCCGTACCGCCAGCGCCCCAGTGACACTGGTATCCGTTGGCCGGGCCGTGCCGAAAAAGGGCTACGACGTACTGCTGCAGGCGCTGGCGCAACTGCCTGCCGACCTGCACTGGCGCTTCCTGCATATCGGCGGTGGCAGTGAGCTGGATAAGCTAAAAGCTCAGGCTCAGCAACTCGGCATCGCCGGGCGCATCGAGTGGCGTGGCGCCCTGCCGCAAAAAGAGGTGCTGGAAGCCTATCGTCAGGCTGACCTGTTCGTACTGGCATCGCGCATCACGGCCGACGGTGACCGGGATGGTCTGCCCAATGTACTGATGGAAGCCCAGAGCCAGCGGCTGGCCTGTCTGGCGACAGATATTTCCGGTATTCCAGAGCTGATCATGGATGAACAGACCGGTCTGCTGGTACCCCAGCAGGATGCCACAGCGCTGACGCAGGCCCTGCAGCGCCTGATCACCACCCCGCAGCTGCGGCTGCAGCTGGGCGAGGCAGGCTATCAGCGGGTCAGGCAGGTGTTCACCATGGCACGCGGCATCGACCAGCTGATGGGGCTGTTCCAGCAGGGCACCGCCCATCCTGCCGATGACTTCACCAAGCCCGGCAACACGGCTGCGGATGCCTGTTCATGCTGCGAGTAGCCTTCTATGCGCCGCTGAAGCCGCCTGATCATCCCAATCCTTCCGGCGACCGCCAGATCGCCCGGCTGTTCATACAGGCCCTGCAGCAGGCGGGCTGCCAGGTTGAGCTCGCCAGCCGTCTTCGCAGCCGTGACGGCAAGGGCGACCTGTTACGCCAGCAGCGTATCGGGCAGGTTGCCAGTGGTCTGGCCCGACGGCTGATCCGCCGCTATCAGCGCCTGCCAGTGGCTCAGCGCCCACAGCTGTGGTTCACCTATCATCACTATCACAAGGCACCTGACTGGATTGGCCCGCAGGTCGCTGATGCGCTGAACATTCCCTACGTGATTGCCGAAGCGTCCTATTCTGCCCGCCAGCACCACGGCCCCTGGCAGCACGGTCTGGAAGGCAGTATTCGCGGTCTGCGCCGTGCCGATGCGCTGCTCTGTCTCAACCCCAAGGATCAGCCAGCCCTGCGTCAGCTGCTGGGAGAGCAGGCACCGCTGCATCGCTTTCCACCTTTTCTGGATCTCAGCCCCTACCTTCGGCTCGACACCGCGGCTGCCCCTGCACGGCAGCTCGCCAGACAGCAGCTGGGGGAACAATGGCAGATACCCGCTGACCGCCCCTGGCTGATTACTGCGGCGATGATGCGCCCGGGTGACAAGCAGGCGTCCTACCATCTGCTGGCCGAAGCGTTGCGGCAGCTGCCTGACCGGCCATGGCAACTGCTGGTGCTGGGTGATGGACTGGCCCGGACTGACATCGAAAACGATTTCCGCGGCCTGCCGGTCAGCTGGCTCGGTCGCCAGCCCCCCGAAGCCCTGCAGCCCTGGCTCAGTGCTGCTGACCTGTTTGTCTGGCCCGCCGTTAATGAAGCCTTCGGCATGGCGTTACTGGAAGCCCAGGCGTGCGGACTGGCTGTGATCGCCGGTGATGAAGGTGGCGTCGCCTCCATCCTCGCCCCCGAGGCCAGCCAGGCAGTCACCCCACGGGACAGTCAGGCCTTTGCCCGTGCTGTGGCTGCCGCACTGGATAGCGATCTTCATCAGCGTGGCCTGCAGGCTCGTCAGCATGTACTTGATCATCATGGCCTGCCCGCTGCCAGTCAGCAGCTGCAGCAATTGCTCAGCGCACTTGTGGATAAATACGCCAGTCCGGCTCAGGCAGAGGGAACAGAATGACTGTGGATATCTTACTGCTGCGCCACGGCCCCACCCTGTGGAATAGCGAGAAGCGCATTCAGGGTCGTACCGATATTCCCCTGTCTGCCGAAGGGCTCGACGCGCAGGCCGAACGCAGCCTGCCGTCGGACTGGCAGCAGGCTGTGTGGTACAGCAGCCCGCTGCAACGGGCTCGGCAAACGGCCGCTGCGCTGGGGCTTGAAGTGCAGCTGGCCCCGCTGCTGATAGAAATGGACTGGGGCGAATGGGAAGGACAACGCCTGCCGGAGCTGCGGCAACAGCTCGGCTCTGCCATGCAGACCATGGAAGACCGGGGTCTGGACCTGTGTCCGCCCGGCGGAGAGAGCCCCCGTCAGGTACAGCAGCGTCTGTATCGCTGGTGTGAAGAGCAGGCACTGCAGGCATCCCAGCTGACTGAATACCGGGTTGGCGCGGTCACGCACAAAGGGGTGATCCGCGCCGCACTGGCAGCCGCCTGTGACTGGAATATGCTGGGCAAGGCGCCGGTCAAACTGGACTGGCAGCGGGCTCACTGGTTCCGCTGGCAGCAGGGCAGGCTCAGTCTGGTACAGGCCAACTGCTGAGCAGCCAAAGCGTTTACTGTGCGCTGGGTATATTTAACCGGCTGAGCAGGCGCCCGAACGGCAGCTCCATCCTGCGCCCGGCCTGACGCATGGCATCCACCAGCTGACGGCTGGGAGCGTCAGGCGTCTGGTGCGGGAAGGCATAGACCACCACATTGCCCTCTTCCACCGGCAGCAACCAGTAACGACCGGGATAGCAGGCCTTGAACAGCTCTTCGTTCTGCGGGTGCCCGGACTGCCCACGCTGCCACTGGTTAAGCACAATGATGCCGTCACGTTTGAGCAGACGATTGCACTGATCAAGAAAGGCAGCGGTGCCCTGCGCGGAGGCCATGCCTTCTTCCAGATAGATATCCGCCAGAATCAGGTCATAGGCATCCAGCTCGGCGTTGTGGATAAACTCCACCGCATCCATCACATGTATCTGCATCTGCGGGTCAGCTTCGGGAAACTCGAAGAACTGTTTGGCGGCTTCATACACCTGACCGCGCAGCTCCACCACATCCATCTGCAACTCCGGCAGCAGGCGGCGCAGACCGCGGGGCAGCGTACCCGCACCGAGGCCCAGTACCAGCGCCCGTTTGGGTCTGGAGTGGAACACGCCCGTCATCAGCATCGCCTGCACATAGTCGTATTCCACCCAGTCAGGGCGGTGAATCAGGATGCAGGCCTGCTCGGTTTCCAGCTCCTCACCAAAACACAGAAAGCGGTAAGGGCCAGCTTCGACTACCCGAATAACACCCCAGGCGTCATACGCGCGCCATATTTCACGTTCATTGGTGGCCAGCATCTGGGTATTCCGCAGAAAAGAAGAGAAATCAGAAAGGAAAGTCGCACATTCTATACTGACCGCAGTCCGGCAGCGAAGTCAGTCGCCGTGGTGCAATCATGAAAAAAACAAGGCAGGTCGATCCGCCTGCCTTGTCATTGTCCCGCCCACCGCCTGTTCAGGCGCCAGCTCAATTGGATACCAGCACCGGGCCGATATGCGTCCCTACCGCTACACCGCCCAGCGTGGCAGGTACCAGCTTCATCGGACGGCCAAACACTGGGTTCTTACCCCAGAAATTGGGTACCGGGCGCTGGCTGGTGCGGCCCGCTGTGGAAGAGGCATCCCATACCCACACCCGGCCCTGACCATCGATATGGGAGAACACCGCAACGTGCGTCTCATAGCCCTGACTTTTCGGGTCAAAGAAAATCCAGTCGCCTTCACGCAGCTGCACCATGTCGGTCAGCGGATAGGTGTTGTATTTGTACAGGGCATCTGCGGTGACATCACCTTCCAGTTTGCTCTGGTAACGGAAGCCACGCAGCCCCAGCTGTGAATAAGACCATACCAGCAGCCCTGAACAGTCAAACCCGCGTGAGGGTGACTGGGCCCCCCAGACGTACGGCTTACCGACCTGAGTGCTGATGGTTTTGATGATCGATAACTGTTCCTGAGGCTCCAGCGGCACCTGCTCGTACTGCACCCCGTGGATAAGTTTGCCCGGATTACTGCTCGCGACGGGCTTGGTCTGATTGCCACTGCAACCTGCCAGTACCGCCGCCAGCACCAGTATCAACCACCCCTGAAATCGTGCCAAAGGCGTCCCACTGATCCTCGCCCAGACCTGCATAATACTTCCCCTAAACCTTCAATCCGCCCCTGCCACCGGGGTAATTCCATTTCCCGGCGAATGCCCACTGCCGGGTCACATGCTCCTGGGAGCCATTTCACTGCTATTTACGCTAGTATTTCAGCCCATGCCTGAGCGCGATCACGTCACCACCCGGTACGTTGCCGCGCTCTCCCTGTCTTGTCCTGATCAGGAAGTACCCATGACCAAGTCCTCCACGCCCGAGAGCATGTTGCCTCTGCAAGGCCTGTTCCAGCGCCAGCACCACTTTCAGCATCTGCTGGCCATGGCCCACTGGGATCAGGCGACGATGATGCCCGATCACGGTGCCGAGGCCCGCGCCGACGCCATCGCCGAACTGGAAACCCTGTGCCATCAGCAGCTGACTGCACCACAGGTGGAGGAATGGCTGAATCAGGCGGCACAGGATAGCACGCTGGATGCCAAACAGAAGGCCAGTCTGCGTGAAATGCAGCGCCAGTGGCGGCAGGCGGCGGTATTACCGGAACAGCTGGTGAAGGCACAAAGCCTTGCCGGTGCCCGGTGTGAACATGCCTGGCGTGAACAGCGCAAGGCCAACGACTGGCAAGGCTTTGCCGCCAATCTCAAGGAAGTGGTGGCACTGTCACGGGAAGAGGCGCAGATCCGAGCGGCAGCCACCGGCAGCACGCCTTATGAAGCGCTGATGGAGCTGTATGAGCCCGGCATGAACTGTGCCCGCATCGACAGCCTGTTCGGAGACATGAAGACCTGGCTGCCGGGCATGATCCATGACGTGGTGGAGAAGCAGCGCAGCCTCAGTATCGTGCAGCCACAACCGCCTTTTTCTCCGGCGGCACAGCAGCAGCTGGGGCGGGCGGTCATGGCGCTGCTGGGATTCGATTTCCATGCTGGCCGTCTGGACATCTCCGCCCATCCGTTCTGCGGTGGGGTACCTGAAGATGTCCGTATCACCACCCGTTACAGCGAGCAGGATTTTACCCAGAGCCTGATGGGCATCGTGCATGAGACCGGCCATGCCCGCTACGAGCAGAATCTGCCTGCAGACTGGCTGAAACTGCCGGTAGGTGCGGCGCGCTCCATGGGTGTTCATGAGTCACAAAGCCTGTTCTTCGAGATGCAGCTGGGCCGTCATCCGGCCTTTCTGGCACGTATCCACCCGCTGATCGGTGAGCATCTGGGCCAGCGTCCCGGGATGGACCTGGCTAATCTGCAGCGTCTGTACAGTCAGGTGGAGCCGGGCTTTATCCGCGTCGATGCCGATGAAGTCACCTATCCCTGCCATGTCATCCTGCGCTATGAAATCGAACGGGATCTGATGAATGGCACGCTTGAGGTCGAACATATCCCCGAGCGCTGGGATGCCGCCATGCAGCAGTACCTGGGGCTTTCTACCGCAGGCAACTACCGCAATGGCTGCATGCAGGACATTCACTGGACCGACGGCTCTTTTGGCTACTTCCCCAGCTATACCCTCGGTGCCATGATTGCCGCCCAACTGGCAGCCAGTGTGCGCGATCAGCTGGGAGATATCGGTGAACTGATCGCGCAGGACCGGCTGGCCGAGGTGTTCGGCTGGCTACGCCAGCATATCTGGCAGCAGGGCAGCCTGCTGGAAACCAGCGAGCTGCTGCGTCAGGCCACCGGCGAGGACCTGTCAGCGCGCTTCTTCAGGGCTCACCTGCAGGCCCGCTACCTCGGCTGACCCTGTGAGGTACCGGTCAGCGCAGGCTGGCCGGAGCCAGATAAACCAACTGGTCGAGAAAAAGTACCTGCCTCTGCCCGGGACAGGTATCATCGTGCCGGCATGACCGCGCCGTGTCCGACGGCATGTGAGCTGGCTTATCGGAGAATGGTTTGAACTGGATTGATGTCCCCTCGCTGATGCTCGTCACCCTGTTTGCTTCGCTGGTTGGGATGGCCATCTTCAGTACCCTGTGGCACACCTTCCCACGGGAAAAGAGCTTCCCTCTGCTGGCCGCCTCGAATCTGGCCTGCCTGACGGGCATTGCCACCATGCTGCTGCGACCCGTAACAGGGACACCAGTCAGTGCCATCAGCGGCAATCTGCTTCTGCCCTGCGCCTTCCTGCTGACCGTGGCTGCCTTCAGGCAATTACAGAATACCCGTATCGCCCGCTGGCCCTGGCTACTGCCACCGCTGCTGGTCACCGTAATGTGTGTGATCGGTTTCGAGCCGGAGATGCTGGGCCTGCGTGGCCAGTGCTATTCTCTGGTGGCCATGCTGATCAGTGTCATCCTGCTGGCGGACTGCTACCGGCTGCGTACCCGGGCCCGCGGGCTGGGCATGATCCTGCTGGTGTGCATGGGCATCGTCGAGCTCTGGGTCAACCTGATCAGGATCATACTGATCGAAATGTATCCCCAAACCAGCGTGCTGCAGCAGCACCCGGGCACGGTGGTGATTTACCTTGGTGGCGTGATCTATCTGTTCCTGCAGCCACTGGCCTTCCTGCTGATGTATCAGCAGCAACTGCATCAGCGTCTTCAATACCGGGCCGATCATGATGGTCTGACCGAACTGCTCAACCGCCATGCGTTCATTCGTCAGGCCAGCAACCTGCTCCGGCAGGCACAACAGCAGCAACAGCGGCTGTCACTGGCACTGATTGATCTGGACTGGTTCAAGCGCATCAATGACAGCTACGGTCATCAGGCAGGCGATGCGGCGCTGGCACACTTTGCCGGGCTGATGACACATGAACTGCACAATGCGACCGGATCGCAGAATATTCTGCTAGCCCGGGTAGGTGGCGAAGAATTTGCAGCGTTGTGGTTAGGCCTCAGTGCCAAAGAAGCCAGTCTGCAGATGCATCGCCTGCGCAATGTACTGGCCCAGCATCAGCTGGAATGGGATGGCGTACCACTGACGGTTACCTTCAGCTGCGGGTTGGCTGAACTGGCGGCAGAGCAGCAGACCTTTGATGAGCTGTACAGCAGTGCCGACCACCTGCTGTACCACGCCAAGGATAATGGCCGGGACTGCCTCAGCCTCGGCTGAGGCCGAACCTTAACCGGCCTTACAGGCAGCACCTAAGTACAGTGGTGACTGCCGGTCAGCAATGGTATTAATAGCGCTCGCGTCTAAAAAACGCTGAACTGTACATCAGCCGGTCATAACGCCCGGCTAACCTGACCACAGTCCTCCGCCAAACGCTGTAATGGAGTGGGATACACCTTGAACTGGCTCGACCTGCCAACCCTGATTGCCGTCAATGTCTTTGCCAGTCTGGTGTTTATGGGCATTTTCTTTTCGCTCTGGCGCTACCACCCGGAAGAAAGCAGCTTTATATGGCCCTTCTGCTCCGGCCTCAGTCTGTTCACCGGTATCTGCATGTTCCTGCTGCGCCCCTGGCTGCATGATCTGATCAGTATTCTGGTGGGTAATATTGGCATTCTTTACGGCCATATTTTTATCCTGACGGCGGTCCGCAGCCTGTATCGCCAGCGTCTGTATGGCGTGTACTGGCTGGTGCCGCTGCCGTTGCTGCTGGCGCTGCTGGTTTTCACCTTCGTTATCCCGTCCATGAGCTACCGGGTCATAGCCTTCTGCCTTTCTGCGATTGTCGTCTCCGCCCTGCTGCTTGCTGATCTGCGTCTGGCCTATCGGCAGGGCCATCGCCTTGGCAGTATGACCCTGCTGGTTGCCGCGCTGACCGACCTGCTGGTACAGAGTGGCCGCATTATCCTGACACTGGCCTACCCACTGGATGGCCAGCTGTTTGATGCCAATCCCGGTTCATTACTGGCACTGATCAACGGCCTGTCCTATCTGGTACTGTGCCCGCTGGGTTTCATGATGCTCTACAACGAGCGCCTGCAGGGCCAGCTGAAACAGGAAGCCACTCATGACCATCTCACCGGCCTGCTCAATCTGCGGGCCTTTCTGACGGAAGCAGAGCAACTGCTGCAGTCGCCACGACGCCAGGCCATCACACTGGCACTGATTGATCTGGACTGGTTCAAAAAGATCAATGACAACTATGGTCATCAGGCGGGAGATCATGTGCTGGAGTACTTTGCCCAGCTGCTGAGCATGACGCTGCACGGCTCCGACGCCTGCATCGGACGGGTCGGTGGAGAGGAGTTTGCGGTGCTGTGGCACAACGACAGCGAACAGGCCCGCGAGGGGCTGGAGCGACTGCGCCAGCATCTTCAGCATCAGCCCCCCTACTGGGAAAGACAGGCCATCGCCCTCACCTTCAGCTGTGGCATGGTCAGTCTGGGGCCAGAGTGCAGCACCTTCGACAGCCTGTACCGCGAAGCCGACCGCCAGCTCTATCAGGCCAAGGAAAATGGCCGTAACTGCCTGAGTATGGCTTAACCTCATTGCCGTCCGGGGCGCAGCCCCTCACCAGCGCCGCAGACTCACCGCACCACGCCATTCTGCCGGTCAGCACAGCAGGCGGATCACGGCTGCGCTATGGTTATCTGATTCGCATTTCCACCAGCCGACCGTCGCCACGCCCATGACGACGTACCGAGGTACCGGAGTGGACTGGCTCGATATCCCGACTCTGACTTTCGTCGCCCAGTTTGCCAGCATCATCTCGCTGGCGGTGTTCATCTATCTGTGGCGCAACAACCCGGGCTCCCGCGCTTTCTCATGGCTGGCCGGCAGCAGTCTGTGCATGTCACTGGGCATTTTTCTGATTCTGGGATTACGCTTCCTGCCCGCCGCCTTCTGTATCATCGCCGGTAATGCCAGCCTGATGTACAGCGGCGTCATGCTGGCCCACGGCACACGTCAGCTGTACCTGCGCCCCCTGTGCTGGCTGTACTGGCTGACGCCACTGCCGATGCTGCTGGCCACCGGCTATTTCACCCTGATTACACCTGATGTCGGTGCGCGGGTGGTGACCTACAGTGCGACCGTGGTCATTATCACCGGCTACTTTGCTTATGAACTGCGCCGCCCTCTGCACCCCCGGGGCAGCAGCGCCCGCTTTGTCCTGCTGACCGTGGCCAGTATCGACATTGCTGTCAATCTGCTGCGGGTCTGGCTGACGCTGGCCGCGCCTCAGCAGCACGGGCTGCTCACCAGTGTTGGCAGCAATGCTACGGCGCTGGCCTTTCTCAACGGCTTGCTGTATCTGTCACTGCTGCCGCTGGGTTTCATGATGCTGCATGACGAGCGCCTGCAGCTGCATCTGCAGCATCAGGCTGACCACGACGACCTGACCCAGCTGCTCAGCCGCCGGGCGTTCATGGAGCATGCAGAACAGGTCATCAGCGATGCCCGGCAGCGTAAACACAGCGCCACGCTGGCCATTATTGATCTGGACTGGTTTAAGCAGATTAACGATGGCTATGGCCATCTGGCAGGGGATTACGTACTGGCTTTTTTTGCCCGTATGCTGCTGCGTGAAACCCACGGCAGCCCGGCCATCACAGGCCGTATCGGCGGCGAAGAATTCGCTGTGCTGTGGCCGGGGCTGACGGCCAGGGAAACGAGTATTCACCTGTACCGACTGCAAAACAGCCTGAAATCGTCGCCCATGGAGTGGGATGGCATACCCATTAGTCTGACTTTCAGCTCTGGGCTCGCAGAACTGAACGACAATCAGCAAAAATTTGATACTCTATACCGCCATGCCGATGCGCAGCTGTATCTCGCCAAGGAAAACGGTCGGGACTGTCTGTTCGGCGTGTGAGGTGGCCGGCCTGCAGACATACCGTCGCCGGTAAGAAGCCACCCTGGCATATTGCTAATTCGGGATAATCATAACGATGTTGAGCCAGTTGACCCCCACCCTGCTCTGGGCCCATTTTCAGACCCTCTGTAATACCCCACGCCCCTCAGGCCATGAAGCCACCATCCGCAGCAAACTGATCGACTGGGCCGAGCGCCGTCAGTTGCAGTGGCAGACGGATGACGCCGGCAATCTGCTGATCCGCAAACCTGCCAGTGCAGGTAGGGAAAACCGCCAGAGTGTGGTGCTGCAGGGCCATCTGGACATCGTGGCCCAGCAGAATGAGGGCACTGGCCACGACTTCACCCGCGACCCCATTCGCACCCGCATTATCGATGGCTGGGTGCATGCCACCGGTACCACCCTTGGCGCCGATAACGGCATGGGTGTCGCCGCTGCGCTGGCAGTGCTGGAAAGCGACGAGATTGCGCACGGCCCTATCGAAGCCCTGTTTACCATCGAAGAAGAAAGCAGCATGCGCGGTGCACTGGAGCTGCAACCGGGCTGGCTGCAAAGTCAGCTGATGCTCAACCTCGACTCAGAAGACCGGGGCGAAGTGTACGTCGGCTGCGCCGGTGGCATGGACGTCAATGTCCAGGGTCAGTTCGAGCAAAGCCCCCTGCCGGCGGACTGGCAGGTATTCCAGATCGATATCAAAGGCCTGCGCGGTGGCCACTCCGGCCTCGATATCGACAAGGGCCGCGGCAATGCCAACCGCCTGCTGGTGCGCCTGCTGATCGAACTGGGCAAAGACAGCTCGTTGCGACTGGCCAGCTTCAGTGGTGGCACCCTGCGTAATGCCCTGCCTCGTGAAGCCCATGCCATCATCGCTCTGCCAGCCGATGAAGAAGACAAACTGGTGCAGCTGATCAGTCAGCTGAACAGCCTCTACCGGGCTGAACTGATGGGCGTGGACGAAGGCGTAGTCATCAGCCAGCGTACCGCCAGCGCCACTCAGGCCCTGACCAGTGATGCCAGCCGTACCCTGCTCAATGCACTTAACGCCGCACCACACGGTGTGGAGCGCATGAGCCCGCACTTCCATAATGTGGTGGAAACCTCCAATAACCTCGGCGTAGTGCGCCTGCAGGACGGCCAGTTTGAATGCTGCCTGCTGGTGCGCTCTCTGCGCGATCAGTCCACTCAGGTACTGGCCGACCGCATCCACAGCCTGTTCACCCTCGCAGGCTGTCAGGTACAGGGCGAAAACGCCTATCCCGGCTGGACCCCCAACCCGCACTCGCAGCTGCTGAACCTGTTTCAGGACGTGCACCAGCAGGTGTTCAGCAAGCCCGCCGAGGTCAAGGTGATTCACGCCGGCCTTGAGTGCGGCATCATCGGCGCGACTTACCCGCAGATGGATATGGTGTCTTTTGGTCCGATCATTCGCGGTGCTCACTCACCGGATGAACGGGTCAACATCGAGTCGGTTGCCGACTACTGGAAACTGCTGGTCGCCCTGCTGGAAGCTGTTCCCGCCCGCGCCTGACCCGTCAAGCATAAATACCCGGCCACGGTCCGCCTGAACAGACTGTGGCCGGGTCAATCACAGCGCCTGCGGCAGGCTCATGCTAGGATGGTTGGCCCAACGTTAAGGACAACCTCATGCCTGCCATCGAACGCATCAGCGATCTCGACATGTTCCTGCATATCGTCAGTGGCGGCAGCCTGTCAGCGGCCGCCCGTGAACTGAATCTGTCCCTTGCCGTTATTTCTACCCGGCTGGCCAGGCTGGAGGAAGCGCTGGGTGTCAGGCTGCTCAATCGCAGTACCCGCCGCCTGAGCCTGACCGAGGAAGGAGCCGAGTTCTATCAGCGCGCACAGAAACTGATGAGTGATCTGCAGGACACCGAAGAGGCGCTGGGTCAGCACTCTCAGGAACCACGCGGCAAGTTGCGCATCACCTGCACCAGCGGCTTTGGCCGCCGTCATATCGCCCCGCGCCTGCCGAAGTTTCATACACTCTATCCACAGATCGTCATTGAGCTGCTGGCTACCGATACCATCGTCGATATCGTCAAGGAGCGGATTGATCTGGCTATCCGTCAGGCTAACCTGCCCGACTCCAGCCTCAAGCTGCGCACCATCGCACCCAATCGACGGGTGGTGTGTGCGGCACCTTCCTATCTGCAGCAGCACGGCACACCGGCCACGCCCGACGAACTACGGGCGCATCGCTGTATTGCCATTGGCAATCCACCGCTGAGCTTATGGAACTTTATCGACCCCAGAGATGGCGCCGAGCTGCAGGTAGAAGTACCGGTCTGTTTTCGCACTAATGATGGTGAGATTGCCCACAACGCGGCGCTGGCCGGTACCGGGCTGGTATGGAAGTCGTGGCTGGATGTCGCCGAGGATTTACAGCAGGGCGCGCTAATTGAAGTATTACCCGAGTGGCACTCCCCCTGGGTGCCGGTGCAGGTGGTCTATCCCAGCAACCGCCAGCAACCGGCCAAGGTGCGTGCCTTTATCGACTTTCTGATCGATGAGCTGGCCAGCCTCGATCAGCCCCGAAAGCCATAACAGCCGCGCGCAATTACAGCGCGCTGGCCTGCTCCAGCCGCGCCATCTGCTCAGTGCTCAGTTCCAGTGCCACCGCCCGTACCAGACTGGCAAGCTGCCCGGTGCTGGTCGCACTGGCAATCGGCGCGGTCACCCCTTCACTGGCCATCACCCAGGCCAGCGCTACTTCGGCCTGACTGGCCTGCTGCTCGGCGGCCACGTCATCCAGCGCCGCCAGAATCCCCAGTCCGCGGGCATTCAGATATTTCGCCAGACCACCACCACGCTGGCTCTTGTGCAGATCAGCCTCACTACGATACTTGCCGGACAGGAACCCCGAGGCGAGGCTGAAATAGGTAATGACGCCCAGCCCTTCCTGCACCGCCAGTGACTTCAGGGCACCGTCGAACTGGGCACGGTCATAGAGGTTGTATTCCGGCTGCAGCGTGGCATAGCGGGGCAGGCCCAGCTCGCGGGAGATATCCAGTGCCGCCTGCAACTGCGTCGCCGAGTAGTTGGAGCAGCCAATAGCGCGCACCTTGCCGTCTTTAATCAGGGTTTCATAAGCCCGCAGGGTTTCTTCATGAGGCACGCTGTCATCCGGGCAGTGGGACTGATAAAGGTCGATACAGTCTGTCTGCAGGCGGCGCAGGGAGTCTTCGACGCCAGCCAGAATACGCTGCCGCGACAACCCTTTGCGGCCACCACCGAGATCCCAGCCCACCTTGGTCAGCAACAGAACCTTGTCACGTTTATGCGGATTGGCCGCCAGCCAGTGACCGATAATGGTTTCCGACTCGCCACCCTGATTACCAGGCGCCCAGAGGGAATAGCAGTCCGCGGTATCGATGGCATTGAGACCGGCATCCACCAGCCCGTCCAGCAGGCGGAACGACTGCGCCTGATCGACCGTCCAGCCAAACACGTTACCACCAAACACCAGGGGGACGATGGACAGGCCTGACTGACCCAGGGCTCGTACTTTCATCTCTGCACTCCTTTCGAGTTAACACCACATCATGCAGCGACCTTACTCCCCCGGCGCAGGGGGAACCAGTACAGCGGGCTGAAAGCACCTTTTGCCTGCAGGGAAGAATGGCTTTCCCGTCGGGCTGCGGATAAAGAAACGGCAGCAGATGCTGCGTTACTGATTATTCATCCATGCCAAAGACAGCCTTCGTATTTCCACCATTGTGCTCATCACTGCAAACTGCGATACAGAAACCCGGCTTAGTGGCAGCACCGCCACCCCGGCAACTCCAACAGGGACTGACACAATAATGATTACCGACCCGTTGTTTTGGGCGGTCGCTATTCCGGCGATCTTTATCGATGGTATCTCCAAAGGCGGCTTCGGCGGCGGGCTGGGCGTGGTTGCCGTACCGATCATGGCCGTGGCCATCAGTCCGGTGCAGGCCGCGGCCATCATGCTGCCTATTCTGTGCATCATGGACTGGCTTAACATCTGGGCCTATCGCGGCCGCTGGGACGTGCGCGAGGCGCGCCTGCTGATTCTCTCAGGCATACTCGGCATTGCCATTGGTACCCTCACCTTCCGCTGGCTCAATGAAGATGCGGTGCGCGTCCTGCTCGGCGTGCTGTCGCTTGGCTTTACCCTCAACTGGGCATGGAAACAGTGGCACCGGATCGGCGGGGAGCGCCAGCCCCACAACATCCGCAAAGGCATGCTGTGGGGGTCACTGACCGGCTTCACCAGCTTTGTCGCCCATGCCGGCGGCCCGCCTGCCAACGTCTATCTGCTGCCCCGTCAGCTGGATAAAACCACTTATCAGGCCACCACAGCGCTGCTGTTTGCCGCCACCAACATGATCAAGCTGATCCCCTACGCCTGGCTCGGTCAGCTCAGCGTCGGCAATCTCAGCACTTCGGCGGCACTGATCCCCATCGGCCTGCTGGGTATTCAGGCCGGCGTCTGGGCGCACCATCACCTGCCCGACCGCTGGTTTTACATCAGCCTGTATGTACTGCTCGGCGTGCTGGGGGTCAAACTGCTGTGGGGAGGTCTGGGCGCCCTGCTCTGACAGATCCTGCTCTCTGCCGGTGGCCGCCAGCGTCCTCTCTGCGCTGGCGGCCGCGCCCCTGTGCCGTTGTCGCGCTGTCACTTTGCCATCCTTCCCTGTTCAATCGATCCATCACCCTTCATCCCACACCTGCTGCCCCGTCACTGATCAGGCCGCGCCGCACCTGTCCGATAGGACAGTTGTGACCACGCCTGCTGATCCCTAACGTTTGCCGCCTGCAAAAGTTGCTGTGGCAAGCACTCAAGGGAGACTTTTATGTCACTGGGCCTGGATCAGATTGAATACCTCAGTACCCTGCGCAACAGGGATTTCATTGCCTCTGACGTCCAGCAACGGCTCGGGCAGAGCAAGATTCTGGTCGCCGGTTGTGGCTCCACCGGCGGCAGCATCATCGAACCGCTGGTGCGTACCGGCGCCCGCCATCTGGTGCTGGCCGAGAACGGCACCTACGAAGTCAGCAATCTCAACCGTCAGTCCATGGGCATTGCTCATGTCGGCCGCAACAAAGCCTCGGTGCACGCAGCACGAGTCCGCTTTATTCACCCGGGCGTGCAGGTCACTGTCCATGACGAAGGCATTCAGGCGCACAACGTTGAACAGCTGGTGCGTGAGACAGACCTGATCGTAGATGGCGTCGATGTCACTACCCGTGACGGTCTGCAGGCCAAATACCTGCTGCATGCCCACGCCAAAGAACAGCGCAAGCTGCTGATCACCGGTTACGACATGGCCGCCGCTCAGCTGATCGTGGTGCATGACTACCGGCAGGACAGCGAGCAGGTCATGAAGGGCCGCCTGACTCCGCTGGATATCGTCTCCCTGCACCCGCTGCAGTGCTGCATCAGACTGATCGGCACCGAACAAATGCCGCTGGAAATCTTTGAGGAGCTGGAACGCCACGCCCGCCATGAGAAGGACTTCATTTCCCAGCTGGCGATGACCGCCAATCTGTTCGGCGTACTGGCCCTCGGTGTGATTCTCAAATCCCTGGCGGAGGAACCGCTGCCGGAGACCGTCTATCTGGACATCTGGGAGCTGCTCGGCAGCCAAAGTGATGAGCACACCCTCAGCCACTACCGCCAGCACTGGGCCAACCGGCACGATCTCCACGTACTCTAGACAGGCAGACAGCGCAATCATGGACAGATTCCAACTGGTGCTGCTGCACCAGCCCAGTTATGGCGAACGCAGCAAGGATGTCAGGGACTATTTCGGCCAACTGCTGGCCCTGCGTATTCAGGGTTACTTCCACGAGCACGGCCACCGCTACATTCCGGTCGATATCTACGATCACTTCGCCTCCCATCTGCTGTTGCTGTGCAATGGCGAGGCCGTGGCCTGTGCCCGTATCGTCGATCACGATGCCTGTGTGCAGCATGAGCTGGCCTTTCCGCCGGTGACGCTGCTCAGCCAGTCCGGCAGCCCTTCCGCCGTAGCAGCCGTGCAGCAGTTTGTGCAGCAGTACAGCCCGCAGGGCGGTGTCGGCTACGACAGTGCCTTTACCCTGTGCCCGGCTATCCGCCAGCAACGTCTGGCGGCGACCGTGGTCAAGGTCATGCACGGCCTGTGGATGCTCTATCACCACAACAGCCAGCCCCGGCGCTTTGTGGTATCCGCCACCCTGCGACTGAAAACCGAGCGGCTGTTCAGCAAGCTGGGCTGTACGCCGGTGTGCTGCGACCCTTACTTCCAGCTGCACAGCATTAACAGCGAGCTGGCCATGATGATGCTGTTCAGCCGCCCTACCGCCCTCGCGCAGGAGTGGATGGCGCACTACCAGACGTTATGGGATGCGCGTATCGAACTCGGTACGCCGTTCAGTGCGGCGGCCATCGTGCCTGCTGCCAGTCTGCCGTGCAGCCACCAGCGTCTCGCGCTGCACGGTTGAGCCTCCGCCAACCGTTTAACCCTTCACCACCGTGGATCACCGACCCGCGTCGGACCACTGACAAGGAAGCCTGCCATGCAGCTGATACAAGGCTATCTCCGCCTGCTGGAGCGCCGTTACAAACTGCTGATTGCCCTGGTGCTGTTGATCACCCTGGGCTTTGCCTATGTGGCCAGCGGTCTGCAGACCAATGCCACCCCCTACTTTCTCGACCAGAGCCACCCCAGCCGTCAGGCCGATCAGTTTCTGAAAAGCCACTTCAGCGGCAGCGGCGAGAACCTGATGATCGCCACCCGTACCGAGCAGGCGAGCATCTACAACGCCGACAGTCTGGAAGACCTGCATAAACTGACCCTGGCGCTGGAGCAGCTGACCCTGACCAACACCACCGATGTCAGCCGCCTGCAGCAGCTGGTGCAGCGCCTGCCCGCCCATGACCGCAGCGGTCTGGAGTTTGCCAGCCCGCTACAGCCACGGCAGATCGATCAGATCCGCACCCTGCAGCAGCGTTTGCAGCAAGCGGGCATACTGGACAAGGCTGACCAGCGCTGGCTGCAGGAAATGCAGACCCGTATTCACCCGGTCACCAAAGTGCGCTCGCTGGTTCGCATTGAAAGCATCACCGCCAATGGCGATGAGCTGGATATCCATCCGCTGATGTTCCGTGTCCCCGCCGACGAGGCCGGGCGCAGCAAACTGGCTGCTGAAGCTCAGGCCAACGGCCTGCTGCGGGATGTGATGATTTCCCGCTCGCCACAGGCGGTGAATACGCTGGTGGAGCTGTCGATTCCGCAGGACGATGCTCCGGCCATGCGCCGTATGTACGATGCCACGGCGGCCCTGATCGAGCAGCTGCAGCTGCGTGATCACTACGCCATCGGCGGACCACCGGCCATCTTCGCCCAGACTTCCGCCACCATGGAGCAGGACAGCAATCGCTTCTTTCCGCTGATTCTGCTGGTGGTGATGGTGGTACTGGGGCTGCTGTTCCGCTCGCCACGCAGCGTATTGATCCCCATTGGCGTGGCCTTCCTCAGTGTGATCTGGACACTGGGCAGCATGGTGCTGCTGGGTTTCCAGCAGAATATCGTCAGCACCATGCTGCCGGTGTTCCTGATTGCCATTGGCGTCTCCGACAGCGTGCACTTTATTGCGGCTTATCGTCACAGAGGAGGGAGCACCGCCGATGCCAGCCTTGACCGCCAGAGCCTCAAGACTCAGCGACTGGGCAAGGTGCTGAACCACCTGACCGTGCCCATGCTGCTGACCAGCCTGACCACCATTGGCGGCTTTCTGTCACTGTGCTGGACACCTATTCACTTTATCGCCCAGTTCGGTGCCTTCGTCGCCCTCGGTGTGGCCTACGCCTTTATCATCACCCTGACCCTGCTCCCCGGCCTGTATCTGTGGCTGCCTGCGGCCCGACAGACTGAACAGGCCCGCCCTTCCGCACTGATGCAACGGCTGATCGGCCTGACTCAGCAACTGGTCACCCGCCATACCCGCGCCCTCAGCATCGGTGTGATCGCCGTGCTGATCCTCTGCGGTCTGGGCATCCAGCGTTTGCAGATCGATAACGAGATGATCGGCTATTTTTCCTCCCACAGCCGGGTCTATCAGGACAACAGCGAATTCAAACGTGACTTCGGTGGTGCCGCCACCCTGGAGTTCGTGTTACGTGCGCCGCATCCCGGCTACTTCAAGCAGAGCCAGCATGTGGCAGGGCTGGAACAGGTGCAGCAGCAACTGCTGAACCATCCAAAGGTCGGTGCGGTCTATGCGTTGCCCAACTTCATGAAGCTGATGAACAAGGCAATGCATGGTGATGATCCGCAGCAATATCACCTGCCCGCCGCCAGCAATGATCTCTACGCTCAGTACCTGTTCCTTTATGAGAACAGCAACGGCAACGAGATTTTCAACGTGGTGGACAGCAGCTATCAGCTGGCACGCATCATCGTCTTCGTCAAAACCGACCAGACCTCGGCCATGGCCGATATCGTCCAGCGCATCACGCCGGTGATTCACCAGCAACTGCCTGAGGTGGAGATTATTCCGGCAGGCTTTGGTGAAGTGCTGATCGCCACCCGCGATGAGATCATCTATACCCAGATCACCAGTCTGCTGCTGTCGTTTGCGGTGGTGACGGCGCTATTGCTGGCCCTGTTCCGCTCCCTGCGCTATGCCCTGATCGGTGTGATTCCGCTGGTCGGCGTCGTCGCGGGCAACTTTGCCCTGCTCGGCTGGAGCGGGCAGTATCTGGATGTCGGTACCGCCATCGTGGCGCCCATCGCCATCGGTATCGGCGTCGACTATGCCATCTACTTCCTCAACCACTGCCGCCAGCACCCCGGCAGCAACCGCGAAGCCGTGGCCGACGCCATCCGCCAGCAGTTCGCCCCCATTCTGTTCAATACTCTGGTGCTGGGCTGCGGCTTTCTGGTGCTGACCTTCTCCAGCCATCAGGCACTGATCAATCTGGGCTGGCTGGTCAGCTCCACCATGCTGCTGTCGGCCCTGTTCACCTTTCTGGTACTGCCGCTGTGTGTGTTGTTTGGCCGCAAGCCACCGGCGCCGCAGGTCGCTGACCTGCCCGGTGTTATCCCACTGCGCATCAATGGTTATCCGAGCGAACTGCCGGAATGAGCCGCCCTTCCCGGTTGCCACAGCAGCCGGGGACTGCCCTCTCCCTGAGACAAGGAATGCCCATGTTGTTTTCTTTTTTAGCTTCACCTGCACACCGCCTTACCGCCCGCTACGCCCGGCTGGGCTCACTGCTGCTGACAGGCCTGCTGTCCGCGGCAACGCTGCAGGCGGCAGAAGCACCCGCTAACACCAGCGAGATGGCCAGCCTGACGCCGGAAAAGCTGATGGAGGCCGTCAAATGGCGTGCCGATGGCAACAGCCGTCAGGCCGACATCACTCTTGAACTGTGGCAGGGCCAGCAACTGCGCGACACCCGGCAGGTACGCTATCTGGAGCAGGACAAAGGCCAGAGCCGCGACACCCTGATGTATATCAGTGAGCCCAAGGACGTGGCGGGCACCAGCCTGCTGTTCCAGAGCGATGCTGAAAAAAGCTCAGACGACGACAGCATCTATCTGTATCTGCCCGCCCTGCGCAAAGCCAAGCAGCTGGCCGCGCGCAACAAGCAGGGGCGCTTTATTGGTTCGGAATTTATCTACGCTGATCTGGAATGGCTGCGCCCGGAAGACTTCAGTTACCAGAGCAAGGGACAGGTGATGTGGCACGACCGCCCGGTCATCGAGCTGGAAGCCACCGCCAGACAGGACACCGTGCTGGAGAAGACCGGTTACAGCCGCAAGGTGCTGTGGGTGGATCCGCAGTATCAGCTGATCGTCGCCACCGACTTCTACGATGAGCAGGGACGCCTGCTGAAACGCATGGAAGTGGAAAAGGTTGAGCAGATTCAGAATATCTGGACCATCACCCAGCAGCGTATGGACAACCTGCAGAGCGGCCAGAGCACGCGGATGTACGTGAAGAACATCAGCTACGACGTGGCCGTCAATGACCGCCTGTTCAACCGCCAGCAGCTGGGTAAACGCTGGTAATCCTCTCTGCTGCGGTGCTGCCGCCCTCCGCTGTCAGTCAGCTGGCGCCACCCTGCTATGCATGGGTGGTTGCCACGGACTGATCCTGAACTTTTGCAGCACCGCAGCCCTGGCAGTGAAATGAGCCTTCTATGCAGTACATCTTCGCCCTGATGCCGCGCGCTGCGGCATCTGCCCTGCTGCTGGCCACGACGCTGTGGCTACCGGTCAACGCGGCGCAGGCTGCGCCGCTGGACTGGAGCGGCGAGCTGTCCAGCCGTCTCGACTATCGTCTGCCGGAAGCCGAGCGCGGCTGGGCACAACAAAAACTCAAGCTGAAATTCAGTCTGGGCCAGCAACTGGATTCCGGGGCCAGCTGGACTGCCGTCGGCCGTGGCTATATCGACCCCTATTATCGTCAGGCCCGCTTTGCCGGTACCGATGCCCATGAGCTGAGTGATGATCTCTGGCTGCATGAGCTGTACTGGCGTGATGGTAGTGACAGCTGGAGCTGGACCCTTGGCAAACAACAGGTGACCTGGGGTGAGGCCGATTACTTTCGCGTGCTGGATGTGGTCAACCCGCAGGATCTCAGCGACTACCTGCTGAGCTATGTCGAGGAATTCAATCAGGCCCGTCATTCCCTGTGGATGGCCAATATCGAATGGAGCGGTGAGCGCTGGACCCAGCAATGGCTGTGGATCCCTGATTTTGCCGCCACCACGCTGCCTGCCGACGGTAGCGACTTTGCCTCTGCCGGTATCCATACTTTCCAGCAGCTGCGCGATCAGGCTGACGTGCGCGAGCCCGGTCATGCCCTGCGTGATCACAGCTTCGGCTGGCGCGGCAGTTACAGCGGCGATGCCATCGACGTCAGTCTGTACGGCTACTATGGCTGGAATCCGGACCCGCTGCTGCAACTCGACAGTCAGGGTCTGCATGAACGCTACGCACGGCGGCAGGTTATCGGCAGTTCGTTCAGCCGCGCCATCGACGCCTGGGTCGTACGCGGTGATGCCGGGCTGTATCTCAACGAGGCCGTAGCCGACAGTGATGGCGTGCGGCATCGTGGCGATCTGGCCAAAGCCTTGCTGGCACTGGATTACAACGGCGCCAGCTACAGTCTCAGCCTGCAGGCATTGTGGGGTGATGGCCTGTCAAAACCGGACTGGCAGAACAAACAGCGCATGCTGTCACTGTATGGCGAGAAGCGTCTGCATAACGACGATCTGGTGCTGAGCAATCTGGCCATTGTCGATCTGGCCGGTCACAGCGGTCTCAATGAGATGCAGGCCAGCTATCGGCTCAACGGTGATGTCAAGGTAGCGGTGGGCAGTGATTTATTCTGGGGTGATCAGGCACTGTTTTCCGGCTACCGCAGCCAGAACCGGGTGTTTATCAAGGGCAGTTATTACTGGTAGCACAGAGTACGCCTGCCGCAGGAAAGACAGTGGCAGGCGTACTGAGCTTACGATCAGTGCAAAATCTTCATATGCATGGCTTTGGAAACCAGATGCATACGATTACAGACGTTCAGACGGCGGCACATGTTGGCGACATGAAACTTCACCGTGCGCTCGCTGATCCCCAGAATCACCCCGATTTCCCAGCTCGATTTACCTTCGTGCAGCCAGCGCAGCACTTCGGCCTCGCGCTGGGAAAACACCACCTTCTCCACTCCGTCATCACTGTGTGCCGCTACCCGGCGCCCCGCCTCATGCAGATGAGGTAACAGGTACGACAGAATCAGGCGGAAGTGCTCTTCACGCTGGTGCTGGCTGATATCAACATTGAGGATGCTGCAGTTGTGCAGTGTCTGCCCGCTCAGATGACCAATCAGGTTATCCTGCCCCAGTACCGAGTATTCGCACTGGGGGTCGCGGTATTCCAGCCAGATCGGGCAGCGCTGGGCCAGCACAAAACCGACTTCCTTATTGGATTGCAGATAATCAGGGCGCAGCAGGCTGGCGGTTTCTTCCGCCCTGAGGTTGAGACCCTGCAACAGCAGCGGGTAGAGACCCTGGGCTTCCCGTGCCAGCTGCAGATAGGTCAGCCGCACACAGGGCAGCAGCTTCTTGACCTGCTGCAGCAGCGACTGGAAGTCCTCCTCGCTGCGCACGGCCAGACTGGCCACGCTGATATCCAGTAATGACATGGCGTCCTGATACGCCAACTGGGCAGATTCCATAACACAAGACTCCCTTCCGTACGGCCAGACCACAGAGGGTACTGTCAACGCCGTCATACCCAAATTCAGACTGATTCGATTCAGAACTGGGCATTCATAGTAAAGAGCCACTTCCAAATGTCTGTTGTTTTTTTGTCATTCGCCCAATTCGCCAGCCGCCGCAGGTTAATAAATGTAAACCCTGTCTGTAAGACGAATAATGCTGACAATTAAAAATGTATCGACCTGCCTCTCCAGAAAGCCAACCCAATACGACCCGCTACTGAATCCATATTGGCGCTGTTTAGCCAGAGTCGGCCTTTTATGCTTATTTCCACAGCAGGCCAATACGGCAATACCCATAAAAACTGTATTAGCTGTCTTTTGTCCCGCTGTCCTCAGTCACGCTGCCTTTCCCTAAAAAGGGTAACGCACCATGTTTCATCATCATCCGCATAGAAGGAAATTGACCATGATCGATATTCTGATTGCCGTCGACGGCGAGTATCTGGCGCAGCAACTCAAAGACGGCTCACTGAAGCCAGGCAGCCAGAGCAGCCCCACCAATCTGGGCTCCTGGCAGTCGTCCGATCTGTATATCGCGATGATCACCCAGAACAGCTTTCTGGCGAACGATCAGGGCGGCTCAGAACTGGATGTCAAAGCCAACTCCGGTGATACCATCCGCTGGACCATGACCACCTTTGACAACAACGCCGACTACACGGCCTTCCTCTATGCGGGCAACTTCAACCCGGCACAGAGCATCACGCCCCTGACCTATTTCAATATGCATACCAGCCTGTATCTGCCGTCTGGCTCTGACCCGACCGGCCCGGTGCAGCTCTACCATAACTACACCTACGTAGCGCAGGGCACGGTGATCGAGCCACAGAACAAGATCCAGTACACCCTGTCCTTCCAGCTGGTGAATAACGCCAATGGTCAGGTGATCGGTTACTTCAACTGGGATCCGTTCATCAGCGTATCTGCCTGATTCAGGCTCGTCCCGCAGGGGCATTGAACGCGTCGGCTCAACGCTACCACCCCGCAGGTTATCGCCTGCGGGGTGGTCATCTGACAGGAAAGCGGTGGCAGGGGTTCAACAGACTGACCTGCCAGAAAGCAGGAACTTCAGTCGTCCTTGCCCATCAGCGACTCGACACTGATATTGAAGTAACGGGCCAGATTGCCCGCAGTACGATAGAGAATGCACTTCCCCGCCTCGGCACGCTTGATCGATGACAGCGATACATAGTGCCCGGCATCAATACAGCCATCAGACAGACGCTCCTGACTCAGGCCCCGATAACGTCGCAATTGCTTCAGATAACGGGCATCGATACGCATTCGCCCATCCTTGATATGACTGTCTGCCTGCCCGTCAGCAGTGATTGCCAGCAGGGAAATATCCGTTACCAATTCTGTTTTCGCGGAGTGTCGCATTTATTTTTTTCCTCATTTAATCAAGAGCCGCTGCAATGAATCCGCAGACTCTGTTTAAAGTGGCAGGATAGTGCGACCTGACCTAACAGCTAAATGTTCAACAAAATAAAATGATACAGGCCGGTAATGGCACTGGTTTCATTTCAGACGCTGGTCTGTATTTTTTGATAAACATCTATTACGCCGTTATTAAATTCCATTTCTTTATTCAATTCCTTAAATCACACCTTTGTTCGCATAACATCCGTACCTGTCACCCACGGTTGTCTGTACAGCAGTGTGCCCTGTCACTCCGCTTGCCAGAACTGTCCCAAAGGACAGTGTGAATGCAAACAGCCGCGGCAATTAACAGTCATTCAGTACAGTCAGGACATTCATTTCCGCGCCGCAACACATTAGTATCTGTGCCAGCCTTTATGGCCCCCTAGCAGGCCGTTGAAAAACGTTATCGAGGCAGCCGAGACAAGGAAATACCCCGAGGGCACAAGAAACAGGCGAAAAAGCGGAGTTTAGTGGGCTAAATGAGCATTTTGAGCCGGTTTTTGACGCGGTATTCGGCAACGCAGATAGATTTTCAACGACCTGCTAGAATCACCCAGCAGCAGTATCTGAGGAAAAGAAATGATTGCCAGAGAGTGGAAAGCCCGTTGTCCGGCTCATCACCTGAAGGGTTTTATCGACTATCTGTACCAGACCGGCGTCAAGGATACCGCCATGACCCCCGGCTTCCGTGGCGCCCAGATTTTCACCCGAGAGCTTGAGCAGGCCGCAGAAGTCACGCTGATTACCTTCTGGGAAGATCTGCAGTCCGTCAGCGGTTTTGCGGGTGATGATATTGAAACCGCGCGTCTGTATCCGGAAGACGAAGCCTATGAGCTGGAGCCCGACACCTTTGTCCGCCACTACGAAGTGGTCGGTGCAAAAATGCCGGTATAGCGCTCCAGCAGGGGCTGACTACACGCCCCTGCCCTCCTGCCTGTCACGTCTCTGCCAGTTCCCGCCAGCGTGCCCGATAAGCGCGCGGGGAATCCTGATGAATATCCTTGAACATCCGTGAGTAGTGAAAAGGCGAGCTGAAGCCGCATTGCTCGGCAATCGCGGCTACCGGAATGTCGGTCTGACGCAGCAGCGAGGCAGACCGCTCAATGCGGGTCTGCCACAGATAGCGCCCCGGCGTGATACCAAAGCGTTGCTTGAACTGATTGATCAGGTGGTTGACCGAGCAGTTGGCGTGACGGGCAATCTGCTCCAGTGTGAGCGGTTCCGGATAGTGGCGGGCGATGTACTGGCAGGCCAGCCGCACACTGCGCGGGATCGGTGCCGGTCGCTCGCTCGGCGGCAACGCATCCAGTGCCACATAGTACTGGAACAGCGCTTCACCCAGCTTGACGACCGCAACACTGGGATCGATATGGCTGGAGGCCGACACCGCCAGCCCCAGCTCCAGCAGCTGTTCAATCTCTGCATTGATCGGCAGCTGTGGCGACAGGCCACTCAGGGCCGCCACCAGCCCTTCCGGCATCTGCGCATAATCCAGCTGACACCAGCTGTGCTCGCTCGGACGGCTGCGATGAAAGCGGAAGAACTCGCGCCGCCCCGGCAGCAGTAACGCCATCGAGCCTGCAGGCACCCGCATCGGCTGATCATCCACGAAAATTTCCACCTCGCCGGAAATCATGTAGACGAACTGCACACTGGTCTGAATCCGTGGCCCGTGGGTGCCGCCAGCCGGATAGCGTGCCAGACCAAAGTAACCGGCCTCGGGTGTGATCGGCAGTGTGATCATGGATATGTTTCTCCAACCTCAGTCATGTACCGCCTTTTCCTTCTTCCTCTAGAGTAACTCCATTCCCAACGCCCTGTTTACGGACGCTACAACGGTGCAGTCTGCTGGCGCAGCTTGCCTTGCCGGACCGTAACACACAACAAAAAAAGGAATGGAGACATGTCTGCAAGCACCCAGCGTAAGACCCTGAAGTTCGGGGTGATCGGCGCCGGCTACATGGGCAAGGCTTACGCCATCGCCCTTGGCAGCGTCGGTGCAACCTTCGAGCTGTCCGCCAACCCGGTGCGCGAGCTGCTCGCCACTACCCAGCAACACAGTGCCGACAGCAAGGCTGCCGCACTGGGCTTCCATCGCGCCACCGCGGACTGGCAAAGCCTGGTCAGGGATGCCGAAGTGGATGTAGTCGGCATCTGTTCCCCCACCCATGTTCACAAGGAAATGGCACTGGCTGCCATTACCGCAGGCAAGCACGTGCTGTGCGAAAAGCCGCTGGCTCTCTCTCCCCGTGAAGCGGAACAGATGGCTCAGGCAGCAGAACAGGCTGGCGTCAAAACCCTGGTCGGCTTCAATTACATCAAGAACCCCGCCACCCAGCTGGCCAGACAGATGATCAGCAACGGTGAAATTGGTGACATCGTGCACTTTCGCGCAACCCACAATGAAGACTATCTGGTCGACCCGCAGGCCACTGGCGGCTGGCGGCTGCAGGAGCGCTACGCCAGTAAGGCCGGTGCACTGGGTGATCTGGCCTCGCACATTATCAATCTGGCGCACTATCTGTGCGGCCCGATTGCCGAAGTCATCGGTGAAAGTCAGATCATTCACCGTCAGCGTCCCGGCGACGATGGCACACCGACCGAGGTTGAGAATGATGACCAGACCAACTTTCTGGTGAAGTTTGCCAGCGGAGTGCTGGGCTCGTTCGAGGCCAGCCGCATTGCCGCCGGCCGCAAAATGGGGCTGACCTATGAAGTCATCGGCACCAAAGGCAGCCTGTTCTTCGATCAGGAGCGCATGGCCGAGCTTCAATACTATTCAGCCACCGACCCCGCCGAACGCAGTGGTTACAAGACTCTGCTGATCGGTCCGCAGCACCCTGACTACGGCCAGTTCTGCATCGGCAGCGGTCATGGTTTCGGCTACAACGACATGATCGTGGTGGAGATGCGTGATCTGATTGAAGGCATCGTCGCTGACCGGCCGTTATGGCCGACCTTCCGTGATGCGGTGCATACCGCACTGGTGGTCGATGCCGTGCTGGTGTCACAACGCGAGCGCCGCTGGGTCACTATCGAAGAACGTCAACAGGAGCTGCAGCAATGATTCGTCTGGCTGTTTTTGGCACTGGCCGTATTGGCGCCGTGCATGCCCTCAACGCCGCCGCCATCGCCGGGGTGGAGATTGTCTATCTGGTCGACCCCATCGCCTCTGAGGCCCGCGCCAGTATTGCCCGTCAGACCGGAGCGCAGGTGGTCGATGCCGCCACGGTGTTTGCCGACGCCAGTATCACCGGCGTCATTATCGCCAGCTCTACCGACACCCATGCCGAGCTGCTGGTGCAGGCGGCGCAAGCGGGCAAAGCCATCTTCTGTGAGAAGCCGGTGAGTCTCAATTTTGCGCTGGTAGAGGAAGTCACACGCAAGGTGGAGCAGGCAGGCGTGCCCTGTATGCTGGGCTTCCAGCGCCGCTACGACCCGAACTTCCGCATGGTGAGGGATCGGATCGCCAGCGGTGAGGCCGGGCCGCTGGAGCAGGTGGTCATGCATACCCGCGACCCCTCGCCTCCCCCTGTCAGCTACGTTGAGCGCTCCGGCGGCATGTTCCGTGATCAGGCGATCCACGACTTTGATATGGCGCGTTACCTGCTCGGCGAAGAGATCAGCACGGTCTATGCCGTAGGGGGCTGTCTGATTGACCCGGCTATCGGTGCCGCGGGTGATATCGATACCGCGATGATCACCCTGACCTCCGTTTCCGGCCGCTTCGTCAGCATGAACAACTGCCGCCGGGCTCCGTTCGGCTACGATCAGCGGCTGGAAGCCCTGTGCGCCCGTGAAGTGCTCTATGTGGAGAATACCGGTGTGCACGCCGTGCGGGTGGGAGATGCGACAGGATTCCGTACGGCTCAGCCGATGAACTACTTTATCGAGCGCTTTGCCGAAGCCTATCGCAACGAGATGGTGGCCTTTATCGACCTGCTGCGTCACGGCAGTACGCCGCTGGCAGGCATCCGTGACGGGCTGGAAGCCCAGCGACTGGCCGAGGCGGCACAGGTGTCAATGCAGACCGGCCTGCCGGTGCAGCTGCATGATAACTGGTCACCCGCGGCCTCCTGATCCTCGCAGACAGTTCATGATTAAAAAACGGGATGGTCACTGACCATCCCGTTTTTTGCATTGCGGCCGGCTGCAGGCCAGCGGCGGTCTGTCACGGTGCAGTGCTACGCCTCACTGTTCGGGATAAAAATACCGGCTCATGGAGCGGGCGAACCAGCCATAAGACAGATTGAGCAGGAATACAGAAATCACACTGACCAGCACAAACACCACCACCATGCCCTTCAGCGGCAGGGTAACCAGATGCTGATGCAGGGGGCCACTGGCAGGCTCAAAGGTAAACATGATCCATAACCCGGCAAGCGTGATCAGCCACAGGCTGGTCAGCGAGCCGACAATCAGGCGCCAGCGCTCAGCCACAGTGGGTGCACGCTTCTCCTTCTTCACAAACAGATAGGTCACCACATAGGACGCCAGCAGCATGGCCAGCGCCGAGGCGCTGGAGCCGATATGCAGGAAGGTCACCATAAAGCCCACGGCCGTCGAGGCAATCACATAGGCCAGAGCAAAACGATGGATATAGGGTTTGAGGGCAACGGGAGTCATAACGGTACTCAGGCTGACAGTCACTTTCATTTACTGCAGCAGACGCTAACCGGCTGGCACAGCGCTGTAAACCCTTGTTGTTCTGGCAACCAGATGCAGGCAGACGATAGCGACAGGCACTCAGCGCAGAACACGGCCTGAGTTGCGCAAAACAAAAACCCCTGACTCAACGGAGAGGTGAGCCAGGGGGAAAGGAGTCACTCAGCGAGCATTAACGTGCCGGCTAAGCCTGCACCTGCTCCCACTGCCGTGATGTCAGAGAGCGTTCCATGGCATCAATGATCTGCTCGTTGGCCAGACCAAACTCGAAGTCAGGGAAACAGGCAGTGGTGCCGGCAATACCGCTGATCAGGTCATGCACTTCAATCACTTTGACATCGAAGTAGCCCAGACCACCACCGGCGAAGTCAAAGCCAAAGAAGCCGGCAAACTGCGGCACCTGTGAACCAGCCAGAATGGTCTTGAAGCCACGGTCAGGCTTGGGATCGTTGAAGCGGGAGATCTTCAGCTCGTTGAAGCGCTCACCGTCCATGATGATGGTGCCTTCGGTGCCAGACACTTCCCAGTACACACCAAACACCTTGCCCGCCGCGATACGCGAGGCTTCGATGGTGCCTCCCGCGCCGCTGGCAAAGCGCACCAGACACTGGATCTGGTCTTCATTTTCCACTTCGGCCTGCTGTGCTCCCTGTTCAGCCCTGGCGCCATAGCCTGAGCCCCCCTGAGGAATCGGCCGCTGACTGAAATAGGTCTGTGCCTGGGCTGTCACTTCACTGATGTCACCCATCAGATACTGGCCCACACTGATCACGTGGGAGCCCAGATCCCCCAGCGCGCCGGTACCGGCATCGCGGCGTGAGCAACGCCAGCTCCACGGCAGGTCAGGATCATTGAAAAAGCCCTGATCGAACCAGGCGCGGAAGCGGGTCGGCGTACCGATATCACCACGGTCAATCAGCTGTTTGGCCAGCATCGCTGCCGGTGTCTTGATATTGTTGAAAGCAACGAAGGTCTTCACCCCCTTGCGGCGAGCCGCTGCGGCCATCCGCTGCGCATCCTCCAGCGTCACCGCCAGTGGCTTCTCGCAGTACACATGCTTGCCGGCCTCAATAGCCGCCAGTGCCATTTCACAATGCAGATGGTTGGGCGAGGTGATGTCGATCACATCGACATTCGGGTCATTGACCAGCTGACGCCAGTCCCCATAGGACTTGCTGAACCCCAGACGCTGGGCCGCCGCTGCCGCCAGTTCGTCGCTGGCATCGGCCAGAGCATAAAGCTCAGGCACCATCGGCAGATTGGGATAGAGCATACGGGCACGACGAAAGGCATCGGCATGGGCCTGCCCCATAAAGCCGGAGCCGATCAGACCGACCCTGAGAGTGGGTTTGGACATGGAAAATTCCTCGTTCTTGTTGTTGGCTGAAGGAAGAAGGTGGCTGACTGAATAGCATGGCGCGGGCGCCCGCCTCAGCCGCCAAACACCTCACGAATAAAGGCTCGGGCACGGCTGACGGTGGGCAGTGGCGGTGCCAGCTGCGGGTCCTGTTCGGCTTCCACCACCAGCCAGCCGCAGTAGGCGGTGGTGCGCACGAAATCAGCCAGCGCGGAGAAGTCGATACAGCCATCACCGGGCACGGTGAACATGCCTTGCCGTACCCCCTCGTTGAAACTCAGATCCTGCCTGCGCACAGCGGCCATGATGTCCGCACGCACATCCTTCAGATGGATGTGCACAATGCGCTGCCCATAGCGTTGCAGCAGCTGACGGTAGTCAAATCCCGCGGCCTGAGCGTGACCGGTATCCAGCAGCAGTCCCACTTCCGGACGGGTCTGATCGAACAGGGCACAGACCTCATCGGCGGTTTCCGCCACCATCATCAGGTGATGGTGGTAGGCCAGCTGCAGCCCATACGCCTCGATCAGCCAGGCAGAGAAACGGCTCAGGCGGCGGGCGTAGGCGGTCATTTCCGCCTGACTCAGGGTCAGGCGACAGGTCATCGGCGCATCCAGAGGCGCATCGGCCACCATCCTGCCGCACTCGCCATACACCATGACCTTGCTGCCCATGGCCCTGAGCAGGCGGGCGTGGTCTGCCACTGATGCCATTTCCTCTTCGACACTGCGCTCAGCCAGAAAGCCCGAGTACCAGCCGGATGCCAGCTGCAGCTGGAAGGGCTGCAGGATGGGCTTGAGCAGCCCGGCCTGACGAGGGAACTTTCGCCCCAGTTCCACGCCGGCATAGCCTGCTCCGGCCGCTTCGCTGAGGCAGGTTTCCAGCGGCGTATCCGCACCCAGATCGTGCAGTACATCGTTGACCCAGGACAGCGGGCTGACCGCGACCTGAAACAGGGGCTTGCTCATTTGTTGTTGTCCTCACCACAGAGCTGTTGACCTCGATGGCTTCAATCTATTGAATCAATTCCATCACCTCAAACGGCTTTTTGATGGTTTTCAATCAAACAAGATAACCGTGGCGCCACACTGCAAAGGACGGTCAGATGACGGGAAAGAAAGCAAAACTCAGCGATGTGGCCAGAGCCGCCGGGGTCAGCTCAGCGACGGTGGACCGGGTGCTGAACAAACGCGGTGGCGTACACCCGGACAAAGAAAAGCAGGTGCTGGAGTGGGCGCGCAAACTGCAGCTGGACCGCAATCTGGAGCGCCGTCCCAGCCGTATCCTTCGCCTCGGGGTGATCATGCAGGCGCCTGCCAACCCTTTTTATCGCTCGCTGCAGCAGGCCTTTGTGCGCTGTAACAGCCTGTATGGCGGCCTGAACATTCAGGTTCAGCTGCATTACTTTGAGGTGACGGCGATCAAACACACGGCAGCACTGATGCACAGGGTGGCCGAACGCAGTGACGCTTTGATCGTCATCGTCCCCGACCATCCGCTGAGCAATCAGGCCCTGCAGGAAGTGGCCAGCCGCATGCCTGTCATCACCATGGTGTCAGACCTGCCGCTGGCCAGTCGGCTGGCATACATCGGTATCGATAACCGCGCCGCCGGGCGCACTGCCGGTGAGCTGATGGGACGCTATGTGGGTGCGCAGCCCTGCAATATCGTAGTGGTCTCCGGCATGCACAGCTTTATCGGCCAGGGTGAACGGGAAATGGGCTTTCGTGCCGTACTGGCGGAGCGCTATCCCCACTGCCACCTGCTGGCGGTGGTGGAGACCCGTGAGCAGCCGGAAAAGGCCGGACAGCTGGTACGCCAGTTATTGCGCCAGCATGGCAGGCTGGCCGGTATCTACAATCTGTCCACCGGCGACCAGAGCATTGCCGATGCGCTGCTGGCCTACGCCCAGCAGCAGGAGACGGTATTTATTACCCATGAACTGACCGAAGAGCGCCGCGCCCTGCTGCGCGACGGTGTGATCGATATCGTGCTTGATCAGAACCCGGAGCTGGAGGCCATGACGGCGGTGAAATACCTGGCCCAGCATTTCGGTCGCATTGAAGCAGAGGCCATCACTACTCTGACACCGGTATCCGTGCATACCCGCGAGAACAGCTGATAGCAGCAGGATAATTAGCAGTCGTACGAATGGATCGGTAGATGGGTCGATAAAACAAAAAAGGCGTGGGAAGTCGCCACGCCTGAAACGGTTAATCAGGAAAAAGTATGGCTGAGGAACAGCCCGGCGCTGTGCCGGGAGCATACCGCTAGCGCAGCACCATCACCGAGCAGGCCGAATGACGGACAATCTTGGAGGCGTTTGAGCCGATCAGATAGGTCACCGCGCCGGGACGGGAAGCAGGCAGCACGATCAGATCCTCATCCCGTTTGCGCGCTTCGTACAGGACGGTGTCATACACCACCCCTTCCCGCACCAGCGTATAGCCACACTGGCTTTCCTGCAGATACTGCTGTTGCAGCTCACGCAGGGTGGCCTTCATCTGCTGGCGCATCTCTTCCAGCTTTTCATCACTGACATACGACATCATCGCCGGATGCACCGTCACCGAGTTAACGCTGATCAGGCTGATCCTGCCATCGGGGTTAAGCAGACGCAGGGCGGTGTCAAATACCCGTGGCAGCGCGTCCTGATTATCCAGATCCAGCGGCAGCAGAATATGTTTGTACATGTGCTTTCTCCTTGAGAAGCCAGCCCGTTCACGAGAGAGCAACGGGCCGGCTGCAGACCTGTGAGATGGGGAGGCAGAGACGGGCTAACCCGCTCCCATCAGTTTGTTGGGCAACCACAACACCAGGTCAGGGAAGACGATACAGATGATCAGCACCAGCAGTTTGATCAGCACGAACGGGGTGATGGAACGGTAAATATCCATCATGGTCACGCCGGGCGGCGCGATGCCCTTGAGATAGAACAGAGCAAAACCGTAGGGCGGTGTCTGAATGGCAATCTCGATGTTGAGAATCATCAGGATGCCGAACCAGATCGGGTCATAACCGAGGCTGACGGCAATCGGGGTAAAGATCGGTGCGCACATCAGCACGATGATGAACTCATCAATGATAAAGCCCAGCAACAGCATCACGCCCTGCATCAGCAGAATCACACCCCATGGCGGCAGGCCCAGATCGGCGGTGAACTGCGCCACCAGACTCTGCACTCCCATCAGCAGGTGGAAGTTACTGAACACCGAGGCGCCCATGATGATCCACATGGCCACCGCCACCAGCAGAGCGGTTTCCACACCGGCCAGACGCAGGGTGGTGAGTTTGAAACGTTTGTAGATACCGGCCAGGATCAGCGCACCGATAACACCAATGGCACCGGATTCGGTCGGCGTGGCAATCCCGCCCATGATAGAGCCGAGTACCAGAATGATCAGCAGCAGGGCCAGACCGCCGTCACGGATGGTCTTGAAGCGCTGCAAACCAGTCAGCGGCTGCTCAGGTTCTTCATCCAGCGGTGCCCGCTTGGGGTCCAGCTTGCAGGAAATCACGATGTAGGTGATGAACAGCACGATGGCCAGAATCGCCGGCACAATGGCGGCGATAAACAGCCGGCCCACCGAGTTCTGTGTCACCGCACTGAACATGATCATCGGTACGCTGGGCGGAATCAGAATACCCAGACCGCCACCGGCCATGATGACGCCCAGTGCCAGACGCTTGTCGTAGCCACGATCCAGCATCGGTTTCAGGGCGATACTGCCGGAGGTCATGATACCGGCACCGATGATGCCCACCATGGCGCCGATCAGTGAGCAGACGATGATGACGCTGATGGCCAGCGAACCACGCACCCGGCCAATCAGCATCTGGCTGGCATTGAACATGGCCTCGCCGATACCGGAACGGGTCAGCAGCTGGCCCATATAGATGTACAGCGGGATCGACAGCAGGATAAAGCTGAACAGGTTATCTTCGATGGTGGTCGGCACCACGTTAAACACCGCATCGCCCCAGGTGAAATAGCCCACCAGCATGGCAATGCCACCCAGTGCCAGCCCCACCTGAGCGCCCATGGCGAATGCCGCCAGAATACAGGCAAACAGGATACCGGTAAGGAGTCCGATACTGATCATGCGCCCTTACCTCCTTCACTGGCCGCATCAGCGGCGTCGTCCAGTGCATATTTGTCGAGCAGTGGCTTGCCGGTGAACAGCTGCCACAGGTTCTGCAGAAAATCGGCGCTCAGCTGCAACAGGAACAGTGCCGAGGCCACATCGATCATGATCCAGAAATGGATCATCGAGGGTGCCCATTCACTCTGGCGGCGATAGTCGAATTCGATGGCTTCTTCCGCCTTACCAAAGGCCAGCTGGAAGATGATGACCAGAAAGAAACCGCCCAGCAGGTAAGACAGCAGGTTGAACAGGTTCTTCCAGCGCTGCGATACGCTCAGGTAGAGAATATCGACGTTGATATGGGCTTTGCGCTGCTGGGCAAAGGCACCGCAGAGGGCACCGATATAGCCGAAGATAAACAGCGAGACGTCATAAGCCCAGATAGTGGGATGGTTGAAGATATAACGGGCAACCACCTCGAAGGCCACAACAAAGGCCAGCAGAGGGACGGCCAGGGAAGTCAGGCGGCCAACCCAGACCACCAGGGCTTCCACCCCCAGACACCAGTTACGAAGCAAGGAATACAGCATGGCGGGTAGGCTCCATCGGCAACTAACCACGTCCGAAACACGTGCACGCCGCAGCGTTCGTGAGTACAGGCAGCACGTTTGAAAGGGTTTCGGAGTTTTAACAGTGCCGTCCTGTGCCAATGACGGACGGCACCACGATCCGCCGTTTTGCCTGTCCTGCCACTGCGGAGGCGGACAGACGAAGAACGGTGAAGTCGGGTGCAGACAGCCATCGGTACAACGGCGAAACGCCCTTCACCTTGATGAAGGGCGGTGTGTGGCGCGGCTTATTTGGCCGCGTCGGTGCCTTCCATGATCTTGATCAGCTCAGCACTGACCTTGTCGCCCTGAGCGTATTCAGCCCAGACCTTCTCGGCAGCGGCGTGCCAGGCAGCCTTGTCAGCATCAGAAGGCTCGGGGCTCCACTGCAGACCTTTGGCTTCCATTTCGCTGACGGCCTTGTTCACCCATACAGAGGACTTGTCCAGCTGTTCCTCTGCGTGACGGGCACCGGCTGTCTTGACGATGGCCTGCAGATCAGCCGGCAGGCTGTCCCAGACTTTCTTGTTGACGATGATGGGCATCGCCTGAGCACCGGCGACGGGCAGACGGTACATGTACTTGGCCACTTCAACGTGGTTGCCATCGCGGTGGTCGATCAGGTTGGAACCGACGGCACCGTCGATAACGCCCGTGGCCAGCGAGGTGTAGATCTCGTTCCATGACAGGGCAACAGGAGAGGCGCCCAGCTCACGGAAGAACTTGCCGTAAGCACCGGGAGCACGGATTTTCATACCCTTGAAGTCTTCAACCGAGTTGACGGGCTTCTTGGTGATCACATACACCGCAGGCTGGAAGTAGGCTTCAACCCACTCTACGCCCTGCTGGTTGTAGGCCTTCTGCAGTACAGGTTCCCAGCCTTGTTCATGGAACAGGGCGCTCAGTTTGGTGGCATCAGCGGTGGTACCGGGCAGGCCGATTTCCACTACGCCGAAGGGAATTTCACCGGCATGAGAGGGCTGGAAAATCGCGCCCATCTGCACCAGACCTGATTTCACCGCACCCAGTACACCGCTCTCACCCACGCCTTCACCTGCGTACAGCATCTGGATCTTGATGCGGCCGTTGGACATGGCTTCGATGTTCTTGGCGAAGTTCTCATAGACCTCACCGTAGGCAGTGCCACGGGAGTAGAGGTTGCTGAAGCGCCAGTTGTAAGTCTGCTCCGCCATGGCTTGCAGCGAGGTTACCCCTGCAGTCACGGTCAGCACGGAGGCGATCAGTGTTTTGCGCGTTTTTTGCCAGAAAGCTTTCATAAATCAGAATCCCCAAAGTTTTAACTGCATTGCTATGCCGCTGCGTGGCGGCCGCTTGTTTTTTATTTAGTGCATTGCGATGGGTTACTGACGCCTTGAGCAGGGCGTGGCGTTCAACAACCTGGGGCGGGAGTCTGCATGAGGCAAAAGCGTGGATAAATATGAAACATTCCATGTTTAAGTTAAACGACATAAACCTTTAAGCAACGACATGCACCAATACGATGCGAAACAAGACGACAGAAATGCTCAGAAATTGCGCATTTATAGGACAATGCGGCGGCTAGCGCAGGGCTGCAGCGCCCGTGGCGTCTGTGTTCAGATAGTGATCAGGCCAGCCGTCCGGCTAGCGCTGATCACTGTTGCAGAGTCAAAAAACAGGCGGGATTCACTGGCCTTTTTTACAATTCCAGCCAGATTTACTAACTACTACTTTGGTGGGAATAATCTGTACGCCTTTGGTCGTGGCCGTCAGCGCACGGTTTTGCAGGTAAACGCGCTGCGCCCGACCTCCACCAGCAGCTGTCCGCTACGCATCAGCTGCCGGTCATGGGTGTTGGCGATCACCAGTTTGCCTGCCCAGCGCTGTGCCAGACGTGCGAAGATGCGCTCGGCCAGCGCGGTATCCATCCCTGCGGCAGGCTCATCCAGCAGCATGATGTCAGCATCCTGCAGCAGCAGCCGCGCCAGGCCGATGCGTTTGGTTTCACCGCCAGACGGCTGCCATTCACCATCGCCCAGCCAGGTATCCAGCCCCTGCGGCAGCGACTGTGTCCAGTAGTCCAGCTCGACCAGATGCAGCACGGCCATGATGGCCTCATCGCTGTGATCATGATGCAGGCACAGATTGTCGCGCAGACTGGCCCGCAGGATGTCGATGCGCTGCGGCATCAACGCCGGCTGGCGGCCACTGGCGGAACGAATCCGGACAACACCGCTGGTAGCCTGCAACTGCCCGGCGAGCAGGGCAATCAGGGTACTTTTCCCACTGCCGCTGGCACCACAGACCCAGTACCAGCCGGGAGCAGTGAAGCTCACCTCCAGCTGCTGGAATACCGGCTGCGGCTGTGAGGGATAGCCGTAGCTGAGCTGTTGCAACTGAATCAGCCCTTCGCCGGCAGTCAACTGACGCAGGTCTGTACCGGTCTGTGCCGACTGCAGCGCTTCCAGTCGCAGTAACGCGGCCAGCCCCAGTCGCAGCGAGGCCAGAATCGGGCTGGCGCCGATCAGCACTTCGCCACAGCCCAGAGTCAGTAACAGCCACATAAACACATCAGCACCGGCCACAATGCCCTGCTGATAAGCCACAACAGCCTGCCAGAACACAACAACGGCCAGCAGCGTCAGGCAGCTCTGTGCCAGCAGGATGCTGCACTGCTGGCGGTTGACGGTGGCAATCTCCTGCTGATCTCCGGCCTGTGCCTGCAGTGTCATCTGCTCACCACTGTGCTCCAGCTGCTGGTGCAGGCTCAGGGTACGCATGCTGCTGAGCACTGAACTGGCAAACTGCCATTGTGCTACCCGCAACTGGTGTAACTGATTTTGTGGCTGCAGCACCTGACGGGTGTAAAGCCAGGGCATCACCACCACAGCCAGCACCAGCAGTGGCAGCGCCCATGGCAGTGCCTGCGGCAGCAGCAGCGCCAGACTGATGACCAGCCCTGCGGTGGTGGCCAGCACTACCACCGCCGGCAGCAGCGCCGACACATAGATGGACTCAATGTGCTGAATATCCTGCAGCAGGCGGCTGGCCGACTCGTGGCGGTTCATCTGCACTTCCTGCCAGTGACGGCGTGCCAGCAAGCGGAACAGGTCAGCCCGCAGCCGGGAGATCACCCGGAAGGTCGCCTCGTGACTGGTATAACGCTCGCCATAACGCCCCAGGGTACGGGTAATGGAAAAGCCCCGCACCATGGCGCCGGGGGTAAAAAAGTTAAATTCGATAGCCGATACCGCCGTCAGCCCGGCCAGTGCAGCGGCACTGATAAACCAGCCCGAAACGGCCAGCAGAGCGATCCCGGCAATGGCAGTGATCACCGCCAGCAGTACGCCCAGCAGCGCCATACCCTTGTGCTGCCAGAGAAGAGCGAAATAGTGCTTTTGCAGGGGCGTCATCAGTGCTCTCCGCTGAGAATGATTTCGGCGTCAAAAAACTGCTGATCAGCGGGCCGGTGGCTGGCCATGATCAGCATCGCACCACTGCGGGTATAACTCTGCAGCCGCTCCATGAAGGCCATCGCCGTGTCCTGATCAAGGTTGGCGGTAGGCTCATCCAGCAGCAGCAGGCGTGGCCGGTGCAGGAACACCCGCGCCAGCGCAATACGCTGTGCCTGCCCGCCCGACAGGTAGCCACCGCTATCGCTGATCACATAGTCCAGACCACCGGGCAAGGTATTGACGACGTCGTCGACTCTGGCCTCATGCAGCGCCGCCAGCAGCTGCGTATCACTGTACTGTCGCCCCAGCGTGAGGTTGTCGCGAATGCTGGCAAACAGCAGCTCGGGCTTTTGCGACAGATAACCGATCTGCGCAAACCAGCCCTGCTGCTGAAAGATATCCAGCGTCAGGCCATTGATGCTGACTTCCCCCTGATAACGCGGGCGCAGGCCTGCCAGGGTATCCAGCAGGGTGGTCTTGCCTGCCCCAGATGGCCCTTTCAGCAGCAGCTTCTGGCCGGGCAACAGGGTGAAACTGACCGGGTTGTGCACCGGCTTGTCAGCGCTGCCACTGCGCAGCTGATCCACTTCCAGCCGTTGCAGCAGCGGGATCTGCAGTTGCTGATCGGCACGGGCGGCGGTGCGCGAAAGCTGGTCCAGCCTGATCAGCTGTTCGGCCATGGAGGTCGCGTCGGAGCGCATGTGGTAAAGCGTGCCCATACGGCGCAATGGCAGGTAGAACTCCGGCGCCAGCATCAGCAGGAACACACCTTCATACAGCCCCAGTGGGCCCCAGCTGCCGATGTCGTACTTGCCAAGGAAATACAGGCCGAGATAGACCGCCACCAGCGCCACGCTGATGGCGCTGAAAAACTCCAGCACCGTACCCGACAGAAAGGCCACCCGCAGCACCGCCATGGTGGATTTGCGGTAGTTCTCCGACTGCTCGAACAGGCGGTCGGCCTCCTGTTCAGTGCTCTGCGCCAGCTGCAGACACTGCAGGTTTTTCAGGCGGTCGGCCAGCAGATGGCCCAGACGATTGAGTTGCTGCAGGTTGTCACGGCTGGCGTCACTGGCTTTCCAGCCCGCCAGGATCATGAAAACCACCACCAGCGGGGCGGTAAAGACGAAGATCAGCGCTACTACCCAGTTGACCATGCAGGCAGCCAGCAGGATCGCCAGTGGCATCAGTACCGCCAGACGCTGCAGCGGAATATAGTCAGCGAAGTAACCGCGCTGCTTGTCGATTTCAGTGGCAATCAGATTGCTCAGCTCCGCACTGTTGAACTGCGGAAACAGCCGCACATTGAGCGCAAAGCAACGCTGCAGCGCGTAACGGCGCAGCGCCTGGCGAATCTTCAGGCTGGCGCGGTTGCCCACCAGCGTCTGGCCGTAGCCTGCGACACTGCGCAGCAGCAGTGCCGCTGTCAGTAACAACCAGTCAGCGCTCTGCGGATAGCTGTGCTCGGGCTGAAATATCGCACCATCCAGCATGCTGGCGACGCAGTAGGCCAGGGTAATGGTCATCGCCACCTGCACCAGCCCCAGCACGGTGGCGATGGCATTGTCGCTACGGGCGTAGCGGCTGAAATAGCGCAGCAACGCTACAGGCCGCTGAAATTCGGGTTCGGAAAGGCTGTCGGAAGGTTTCACAGGTGTTGGGCCGCCATAGATCAGGTTACGCGTACATTAGCGCAATCTGATGCAGATTGATTTGATCAGGTACGGGATTTGGGCGCATTGGGTGCTGGTATGCCCGGGCCCGTGCGGTACGACTGCGCCTAGCGCTGCCCCCGGCGTACCAGCAGTTCCATAAACACATCACGCGGTTTGTTGAGGCGCCCGTACTGACGGGTGATTGCCGCGATCCCCAGCTTGTACATGCGCTCATCGGGCAGCAGCGGCTTAAGCCGCCCTTCCTTCACCCAGTGGCCGACATACTGTTCAGGCAGAAAGCCGATATAGGCGCCGGACAACACCATGGCAGTGCGGGTTTCGTAGTAATACGCCGATGCGGCCTTGGTCAGGCCACGCAGCTGCACCGTGACATCCGGGTTGGTCTGAATCCCGGCGTGTACCAGCTTCTGCTGCTCCAGTTGTACCCGCACTTCATTGTGATCAGGCTCATGAAACAGCGGATGGGTATTGCTGCAGTACAGATAACAGGTTTCTTCATAGATGGGCTGATACAGCAGGCCGTCCAGCTCACGGTGATAGGGGATGAAACCGACATCGGCCTCTTCATTGAGGATACGCCGCTCGATCTCATTCATCGGCGCCGTCTCGAAGTTGATGTAGACATCCGGTGCGCGCTGGCAGAACTCACCCAGCACCTCGGGGAAATGACTGCGATCATCGAGGCTGATGGTATCGCTGGCGACCAGATTCAGCTCACCACTGACCTGCACGTGCAGGGCATTGACGGTGGAGCGGAAGTCTTCCATCTGCGAGAACAGCCGGCGCACAGCGTCATAGATGATGATACCGTCTTCGGTCAGGGCGAAGCCGGAACGCCCGCGGCTGCACAGCGTCAGCTTCAGCCGTTGTTCCAGATTCGACATGTGCACACTGATGGTGGAGCGGCTGACGTTTAATACCGCCTCAGCCGCCGAGAAGCCACCACACTCGACCACGGTTTTGAAGACTTTCAGCAGGCGAATTTCATAATCACCGACCTGCCCAAGCTCAGCCATGGGGTTGGCGGGCGATGCACCTGAAGAGGGCACGGAACCCTGTGTTTGTTTTATGTTCTTCAAAGTAAATATTTAATCTTCGTTATTTATAAAACTTTATACCAGACTCTAAGATGATGTGCATCGCAGCTAACCGCTGCCACCTGATGCAGTTACTGCTCGCCGCTTACGGAGAATCCAGATGTCATCTTCACAGCCCGCCTACATCGCTGACCTGAATTATCTGCTCGCGCCAGTGTGCCAGTCTGAAGGCAGCCACTGGGTCAGCGGTGATCAGCACGACAGCTTTGTGGTGACCAACCCCGCCAATGGCGATGTGCTGGCGCAGCTGGCTAACCATAGCGCAGAAGATACCCGTCACGCCATTGACCTGGCCAGTGCGGCACTACCCGCCTGGCAGAAACTGACGGCCAAGGCCCGCTCGGTGATCCTGCGTCAGTGGTTCAACCTGATCAACCAGCATGCCGATGATCTGGCCCTGCTGATGACCCTGGAACAGGGTAAGCCACTGGCAGAAGCCAAAGGGGAAGTGCTGTACGGCGCGTCCTTTATTGAGTGGTTCGCCGAAGAAGCCAAACGGACTTACGGTGATGTGATTCCGTCACCTCAGGGCGACCGCCGCCTGCTGACTATTCGCCAGAGCATTGGCGTGGTTGCTGCTATTACGCCCTGGAACTTCCCCAATGCCATGATCACCCGCAAGGTGGCACCGGCACTGGCAGCAGGCTGCACCGTGGTGATCAAGCCCTCGGAAGAAACACCACTGTCGGCCATTGCTCTGGCCAATCTGGCCTATCAGGCCGGGGTGCCTCGTGATGCGCTGCACCTGATCCTCAGCAACCGGGCAGCCGAGGTCGGCAATGTCATGTGTGAAGACAGCCGGGTGCGCAAGCTGACCTTCACCGGCTCGACCCCGGTGGGCAAGATTCTGATGCGTCAGTGTGCCGATACGGTCAAGAAACTGGGCCTGGAGCTCGGCGGTAACGCCCCTTTCATCGTCTTCGATGATGCTGATCTGGATGCCGCTGTGAATGGCCTGATGCTGTCGAAATTCCGCAACGCAGGTCAGACCTGTGTCTGTGCCAACCGTATTCTGGTGCAGGACAGCGTTTACGATGCGTTCGTCGCCAAACTGAAAATCGCTGTGGAAAAACTGCAGGTGGGCAACGGCACTGAAGCCGGTGTCACTACCGGTCCGCTGATCAACAGCAAAGCCATCGACAAGGTTGAGCGGCTGGTCAATGAAGCCCGCGCCGCCGGTGCCGAAGTCATCACCGGCGGCCAGCGTCATGCGGCCGGTGCAGGCTTCTATGAGCCGACACTGGTGATCAATGCCACCGCAGATATGAGTATCTGTCAGGAAGAAATCTTCGGCCCGGTAGCACCGCTGGTGCGCTTCTCCACTGAAGAAGAAGCTGTCCGTATTGCCAATGACACGCCTTTTGGTCTGGCCGCCTATTTCTACAGCCGCGACATCGGCCGCATCTGGCGGGTGGGCGAAGGGCTGGAATATGGCATGGTAGGCATCAACGAAGGCGGCATTTCCAACGAAGTGGCTCCCTTCGGCGGCGTCAAGGAGTCCGGTCTTGGCCGTGAAGGCTCGAAATATGGCATCGAAGACTTTATGGAAATCAAATATCTGTGCATGGGTGGCATTTAACCTGCCTGATTGCTACAGACAATAAAACCGACTTAACTTAATCAAACCCACGCTGGCAGCGGCCATCCCGCTGCCAGCGCAGAACGCCAACACTGACAGCAGTCGCCGACAGGGCGTGCTGAAGCGCGGAGTCAAGTAAATGTCCAATTCAGACCTGCAACAACGCAAAGATGCCGTGATTGCCCGTGGTATGGGTAATATGGCTCCCATCTACGTCGAGCGCGCCCTCAATGCCGAGTTGTGGGATGCCGACGGCAAACGCTACATCGACTTTGGTGCCGGTATTGCTGTGGTCAACACCGGTCACTGTCACCCTAAGGTCATTGCTGCGGTCAAGGCCCAGCTGGACAAGGTGACACACACCTGCATGACCGTAACCCCCTATCGCGAAGCCGTTGAACTGGCCGAGAAGCTGGTCAAGATCGCTCCCGGCAGCACGCCCAAGAAAGCCATGTTTGTCAGCACCGGTGCAGAAGCCGTAGAAAACGCGGTGAAGATTGCCCGCGCCTACACTGGCCGCAGTGCCATCATCGCCTTCGACGGTGGCTTCCATGGCCGTACCAACATGACCATGGGTCTGACCGGTAAAGTGGTGCCCTACAAAGCCGGTTTCGGCCCGTTCCCGAACGACATCTACCGCCTGCCTTACCCTAACGCGCTGCACGGTGTCAGTGAGGAAGACGCACTGCACGCCCTGCAGATGCGCTTCAAGACCGACGTGGAGCCAGGTCGTGTGGCGGCCATCATCATTGAGCCGGTGCAGGGTGAAGGTGGTTTCTACCGCGCTCCGGTCAGCTTCCTGCAGTCTCTGCGCAAGCTGTGCAGCGAGCATGGCATCATGCTGATCTGTGACGAAATCCAGAGCGGCTTTGCCCGTACCGGCAAGATGTTTGCCATCGAGTACGCAGGCATCGAAGCAGACATTATGACCATGGCCAAAGGGATTGCCGGTGGCTTCCCACTGTCTGCCGTGGTCGGTAAAGCAGAGATCATGGATGCGGCCAACCCCGGTGGTCTGGGCGGTACCTATGCAGGCTCCCCCATTGGCTGTGCTGCCGCTCTGGCGGTAATGGATGTCATCGAAGAAGAGCAGCTGTGTCAGCGTGCTGTCGCTATCGGCGAGCAGATGGTGGGTCACCTGAATACCCTGAAGGCCAAGTATCCTCAGCGTATCGGTGAAGTGCGTAATCTCGGTGCGATGATCGCGGTGGAGTTCGTACAGGACGGCAATATCGACAAGCCCGATGCCGAACTGACCAAGAAGCTGTCCGCTGAAGCGGCCAAGCGCGGTCTGATCCTGCTGACCTGCGGTATTCGCGCTAACGTTATTCGCTTCCTGCCTGCACTGACGGCTCCGTTCGAGATCATCGACGAAGGCATGCAGCTGTTCAGCGATATCCTGGCTGAGCTGGTGTAACCCGCTTAGCTTTTACCAGCCACCCGGCACAGGTGCCGCCGGGCGGCTGTGCTACCCAATCCTGTCTATTTGCGGACCCTCGTGGTCCGCTTTTTTTTGCGCAAAAAACCACCAGCATCAGGAACCATGGCCCACCGACAACCACTCAGCAGTCGATGCCTATGCTGTACCTTGGCTATTGCGGGCTCCCTCAGGCCCGCTTTTTTCTTCCCGCTGACCCAATCTCGCCGTCCTGCCCTTCCAACTCTTGCGCTTCAACCCCAGATAACAGCATGTTGCACTGCGCCAATCAGGCACGGAAAGGCCCCCGGAGAATTGTCGATGACGGCTGCGTTAGTCGATCCCCTCACACTCGGTACCGTATTTCAGCGTCAGGAACAGGAAGGTCTGCGTCTTGCCATCAAGGGCCGGGGCATTGCACTGCTACTGCTGGGTGTATGGCTGATTTCCACCCGTGCCGACGCGCCAGAGCATGCCCTCAACTACGCACTGGTGCTCTGCGTGTTTGGCGCACTCGGCCTGCTGCACTATCGCGTGATTGGCAGCCCTTTGGACCGCCCCTGGGTCAAATACCTGTTTGTGTTGCTCGATATCGCTCTGCTTTCCGGCCTGATCGCCACCCAGCCGCTCTATGCCGGGTTGGATTTGCCGCAGGCGATCATCTTTCGCGCACCGTTTTTCCCGTTCTACTTTGTCGCACTCGGCGCCAGCACCTTCAGTTTTTCTCCGGGTCTGGTGCTCTGGGCGGGCATCAGCGGCGCTGCGGGCTGGCTCGGCGCGTTTTTCTACAGCATCCACGATATGAGCGTGACCTACGAATGGAGTGACATTGGCCGCTATCCGGACACCGCCCATTTTGTCCGCTATTTCTTCGACCCCCACTTTGTCGGCACCGCCGCCCGCATTCAGGAAAGCCTGGCGCTGGTACTGGTGGCGTTGCTGATAGCCATCGTTATGTGGCGTGCGCGGACGACACTACGGCGACAAATCCACGGTGAACAGGAACGGCAGCTGATCACCACCATCTTCGGCCAGTACGTACCGCCAGTGATTGCAGCACAGCTGATTTCAGATCAGGGCAGCCTGGAGCCGATGGAGGCCGAGGCCACCATCCTGTTTGCCGATATGGCCAACTTCACCCATCTCACCGAAACCCTCGGCGCTAAAGGCGTGGTGGATGTACTGAACAGTTACTTCGATACCCTGACCCGCATCATCAGCGAGCACAACGGCATCATCACCCAGTTTCAGGGGGATGCCATTCTCGCTACGTTCAACGTGCCTGTGGAAGACCGCCAGCATGCCCGCCGTGCAGTGGAAGCGGCACGCGCCATCCTGACCACGGTGGCCAGTCAGCACTTCGCCGGCCAGCATATCAAAGCCCGCATCGGTATCTGCACCGGGCAGGTGATTGCCGGCAGCATCGGTGGCGGCGGGCGGCAGAACTACACGGTGCATGGCCCGACAGTGAATACCGCTGCACGGCTGGAAGGCATGAACAAGGACTATCAGACGCAGGTGCTGATTGCAGAAACAACGGTGGTGCGCTGCCCGGACACGCACTTTATCGAAGTGGACACAACGCAGGTCAGAGGCGGAAAAGCCCCTCTGCGCATCTTTACCCTGAGTAAAACCTGAACCCGACACCCTGCTGCAGCATTTGGTTACCAACTGCTGCAAACGTAACGGCAATCAGCCTTGAAGCCAGCGCCTTGTCCCGTAAAGAAAAAGTAAGAGAACCCTCGCACGTTGCTGCACATTTGCCCCGGCCAGCTGATGACTTTTCCGTCGCGGGCTCATTACAATAGGCGCGGGGTGGCACCCAGGCGAGATTCAGGGCTCTGATGAGTAGAGCCAGTTAAGGACAGGAGCTGTCACCATGGACAAATCGATGTTGATTGGAATCGTGATCGGTGCTGTCGGCGTCACTGCCGGTGGTGCCATTGGTGGATACCAATACTTCAATCAGGCACCCCAGGGGCCAACCGAGGCTCAGGTGCTGGATGTCAAAACCCTGACCAATACCACTGATGTACCACGTCAGGTTTGCCATGACGAAGTCGTCACCCATCAGAAACCCGTACAGGACCAGAACCGCGTAGCAGGCTCGGTCATCGGAGCACTGGCGGGAGGGCTACTCGGCAATCAGGTAGGCGGCGGGAATGGTAAAACCCTGGCGACCATCGCAGGTGCTGCCGCAGGCGGCTATGCCGGTAATCAGGTACAGAAGAACATGCAGAACGGCGATACCTACACCACCACCAAGCAGGTCTGTAGCACAGTAACAGACAAGAAAACCGATGTGGTGGGGTACGAGGTCAAGTACAAGCTGGGCGACGGCATTGGTACCGTGAAAATGGACCACAAACCCGGCGCAACCATCCCGGTCAGGGAGGGACAGCTGGTACTGAATCAGCCTAACGCGGGTTGATCGTTATCACTGAACTGAACAGGCTCTGAGCCGGAAGGTAATCCCTTCCGGCTTTTTTCTGCCTGCCATCAGCCTTTCAGGCCTGCATATTCACCGTCACACCGACAGCGTTCATGTTGGCTGATAGCCACGCAGGAATACGCGGACGGCGCGCTGGGCGACGGCCTCAATACGCTGTGCGGTCGGCAGCTGTTCTACCCGCAACGTACACAACTCCAGCATTTCAGACTCCAGCAAACCTTTCAGATGGCGGGCTGCAATCTGTGGATCTTCCTGACACAGCTGGCCCTGCTCCATCATCTGCTGCAGATACAACGCCAGCTGGTTCATTCCCCGTTGCGGCCCTCTGGCATAAAACTGCCTGCCGATATCACTGCTACCCGCAGCCGTGATCAGCAGTCTCCGCAACGCCAGCATTTCGTCAGTGCACACCAGTTGCAGAAAACGCTGGCCGAAACGCAGCAAGGTCTCCTCCATACTGCCCTGCCCCAGCTGCAGACCACCAAACAAGGCCGTCATATCTGCCTCTGCCGCCTGCATCATGATGTTGACGAACAGGTCTTCCTTGGACGGGAAATAGTTATACAGAGTCGTCTTCGACCCCCCTACCCGCGCAGCAATCTGCGCCATCGAGGCCTGTTCAAAGCCAACCTCCCGAAATACCTCAGCAGCGGTCGCCATGATCGCCTGCCGCCTTTCTTCACTTTTGCTTCTCATTACCTGTCTCTGTCTGCCACCGTGGCTGCAGGCTGAAGTCAGCACGGCGGTGATCCATTGTAACGACTTGATCGGTATAACCCGAGACGCTGATCCTGACTCGTGGTTATTCGTCTTTATTCCTGACCGGGCAGCCACCCACATAGTGAGTCACGAACCTTAAGGCAATCTTTTTTAAAACTGGACTGTACAGTCTATTGACTCACCATAGGTGGAAAGAAGTAGACTGTACAGCACAGTTTAGTTTTGAGCAGACGCCATGCCCTCTCTTACTCCCCTTCATCGCGTTATCTCTGCCAACAGGCCAGCCCTGCGTCTGGGCATGGCCTCCCTGCTATGCCTGAGCCTGGCAGCCTGTGCACCGATGTCGACCATCAGCCAGCAACACACCAAGGCGGCAGATCACTATGCTGCTGAGCAAAGCTTTGCCGCCGCTGCCAGCCAGTGGCCTACTGACAGCTGGTGGCAGCCATATCAGGACAGCCAGCTCAACACCCTGATTACCGAAGCGCTGGCTAACAGCCCCAGTCTGGCCATCGCTCAGGCCCGTCTGCTGCGTGCAGAAGCTCAGGGCGCTATTGCCGGTTCGGCATTGCAGCCACAGCTGAGTGGCAACGGCTCCATCACCGAACAGAAGCAGAGCTACAACTACCTGACCCCTGCCAGCATGACCCCTGAAGGCTGGAAAGATTACGGACGCGCCACACTGGACTTCAGCTGGGAGTTTGATTTCTGGGGCAAGAACCGCGCAGCGCTGGCAGCTGCCACCTCGGAAACCGCCGCAGCTCAGGCTGACGCTGCCCAGGCACGGCTGACACTGGCCACCTCGGTGGCGTCGGCCTATGCCGAGCTGGCCCGTCTGTATAGTGCCCGCGATACCGCCAGTGCAGCCCTGAAGGTGCGACAGGAGACCGTGTCGCTGGTACGTCAGCGCTATGATCACGGGCTGGAAACCCTCGGTACCGTGCATCAGGTGGAAGCCCGCCGGGCCAGTGCCGAGGCCGACCTGCTGTCACTGGATGAACAGCTGGCACTGCAGAAAAATCGTCTGGCCGCCCTGCTGGGTCAGGGGCCGGATCGCGGCCTCAGCATCCAGCGTCCCACGCTCAAGCTGGACCAGCCCTTCGGTTTACCGCAACAACTCAAGGCCAATCTGCTCGGTCGCCGCCCGGATATTGTTGCCGCCCGACTGCGCACCGAAGCCGCAGCCAGCCGCATCAAGCAGTCACAGGCTGCGTTCTACCCCGACATCAACCTCAGTGCCTTTATCGGGGTGCAGTCGCTGGGTCTTGATCAGCTGCTGAAAAACGGCTCGGATCTTGGCAGTGTTGGCCCGGCTATTTCATTGCCGATCTTCAACGGTGGACGCCTCAAGGGGCAGTTGAAAAGCAGTGAGGCAGACTATGCCGAAGCGGTCGCCAACTACGACCAGACCCTGACTCAGGCCCTGCAGGATGTCGCCGATGCGGTCACCAGCCGCCGAGCGCTGGATGGCCAACTGAGTAAGGTACAGGAAGCCGTTGACTCGGCAGCCGAGGCTTACCGCATTGCCAACAACCGCTACAAAGGTGGTCTGTCCAACTATCTCGATGTACTCAGTGCCGAAGACACCCTGCTTAGTAACCGGCGCTCACTGAGTGATCTGCAATCCCGTCTGTTTACTCTGGATGTTACCCTGGTGCAGGCCCTCGGCGGGGGCTATCAGGCCAGTGATGTCCATGTCAGCCAAGGAAATTAAGATGTCGCAATACGATCAGCCTCAATCTAACACCTCTGAGCCCGCCGCCGCAGCGCCGCGTCAGACGGCACGCAAACGCATGTTCAGCCTGCTCCTGCTGGTAGTGATCGCTGCCGCTGCAGGCTATGGCGTCTGGTGGTATCTGCAGGCCTCCCGTTATGTCAGCACCGACAACGCCTATGCCGCAGTGGAAATCAGTGAGATTACCCCTGCGGTCGGTGGCACCGTGCAGGACGTGAAAGTCGTCGATACCCAGACCGTGCATCAGGGTGATGTGCTGGTGGTGATTGACGATCGCGATGCCCGTCTGGCGCTGCAACAGACTGAAGCCGAGCTGGCCAGTGCCGTGCGCCGGGTGCGTGGTTACTACGCCAATGACCTGGGGCTGAAAGCGCAGATTGCTGCCCGCGATGCTGATGAGCAACGTGCAGAAGCCCAGCTGGCCGCCGCCGAAGCCGACTTCAAACGGGCTGATGTTGATCTTAAGCGTCGTGAAGCATTGAAAGGCTCAGGCTCCGTCTCCGGTGATGAACTGACCAGCGCGCAGAATGCCTACGCCACAGCGAAAGCCAATCTGGCCGTGGCCAAAGCCAGCGCCGAGCAGGCCAAGGCCAACCAGCTGGCGGCGCAGGGCTCACGGGAAGCCAATACCGTACTGATCGATAACACCACCGTCGATGCCCATCCTGAAGTAGCACTGGCGCGGGCCCGCCGCGATCAGGCCAGACTGGATCTGGAGCGCACCCTGGTACGTGCTCCGGTGGACGGCATTGTCGCCAAACGTCAGGTTCAGGTCGGCCAGCGGATTCAGGCGGGCGCCCAGCTGCTGTCCATCGTGCCGCTGCAGAAAATGCACGTAGACGCCAACTTCAAGGAAGATGAACTGCCCGAGGTGAAAGTCGGCCAGAGTGCTGAAGTGATCGCTGATCTGTACGGTGACAAAGTGGTCTATCACGGCACCGTGGCAGGTTTCTCCGGCGGTACCGGCGCTGCTTTCGCCGCCATCCCGGCGCAGAATGCCACCGGTAACTGGATCAAGGTGGTGCAGCGTCTGCCGGTGCGTATCGAGCTGGATGCCGCTGATCTGACAGCCCACCCGCTGCGTGTCGGCCTGTCGATGGATGTCACCATCGATACCCACTCCACGCCCCGATAAGCTGAGCGCGAGGCGCAGATCATGTCGACCAGCACTGCCAGCCGCGCTCCCATGGAGGAGCTGCTGGATCAACCTCTGAGCGGTGGAGCCCTGTGGCTGGCCGCTATCGTCCTCGCTACCGCCAACTTTATCGCGGTGCTGGACGTCACCATTGCCAACGTCTCTGTGCCTCATATTGCCGGTGGCCTCAGCGCCACCACCAGTCAGGGCACCTATGTCATTACCTCTTACGCGGTGGCCGAAGCCATCACCGTTCCGCTGACCGGCTGGCTGGCCGGCCGCTTTGGCACCGTGCGGGTGTTCGCCGTATCGATGTTCCTGTTCGGTCTGTTTTCTGCCCTGTGCGGGCTGGCTGATTCACTGGGTATGCTGGTCGCTGCACGCGTGCTGCAGGGCTTTGCCGGTGGTCCGCTGATGCCGTTGTCACAAACGCTGCTGCTGCGCATCTTCCCGCCGCAGATGGCAGCGGCAGCCATGGGCCTGTGGGCCATGACCACCCTGATAGCCCCCATTCTCGGCCCTATTCTGGGGGGTGTGCTGTGTGATGGTATTTCCTGGCCAGCGATCTTCCTGATCAACGTCCCCATTGCCCTGCCTTGCGCCTGGGCGGCGTGGACCATGCTGAAGCGCTACGAAACCGCGCTGATCAAGCTGCCAATCGACAAGGTCGGTCTAGCACTGCTGATCCTGTGGGTCGGTTCACTGCAGATCCTGATCGATGAAGGCAAAAATCTGGACTGGTTCTCATCGCTGGAAATCCGTGTGCTGGCGGTACTGGCAGTGGTGGGCTTTGTCGCCTTCCTGATCTGGGAGCTGACGGAAGAGCACCCCATTGTCGATCTGCGTGTATTCCGCCATCGCGGCTTTACCGCAGCCGTCATCGCTATCAGTCTGGGCTTCGGCGCCTTCTTCGCTGCCAACGTGCTGACCCCGCTATGGCTGCAAAGCTATATGAACTACACCGCCACCTGGTCGGGCATGACGACTGCCTGGATGGGTGTGCTGGCGGTACTGGTCGCGCCGATGGTAGCCAATCTGGTCAACAAGTTTGATCCGCGCAAGCTGGCCTTCTTCGGCATGATGTGGCTGGGGCTGTTCACCCTGATTCGCGCTTTCGGCACCACCGACATGACTTACTGGGATGTGGCGCTGCCGATCCTGCTGATGGGGCTGGGGATGCCGTTCTTCTTCCTGCCCCTGACCAATCTGGCACTGGCCAGTGTCGACGAGCCGGAAACAGCCTCATCGGCAGGGTTGATGAACTTCATGCGGACACTGTCAGGGGCGGTTGCCACCTCACTGGTGAATACCGCCTGGGAAGACAAGGCGACCTATGCCCATGCCGAACTGGTGGGGCTGACCGATACCAGCGGCGCCGTCAACCAGCAGCTGCTGGCCAGCGGCATGAGCCCGGATGCGGCCATGGGGACACTGAATAATATGCTCAACAGCCAGAGCATCATGCTGTCCACCAATGAGATCATGCTGCTGACCTCCATGGCCTTCGTGGTCGCCGCCATGTCGGTGTGGCTGGCACCGAAGCCGACCCGCGTTGTCGATCCGTCTGCCTCAGGCCACTGATACCATCACACACCGGCCTTCAGGAAGCCGTTGCTCTGACCGGGCAACGGCCGGGCGGATCGAGCTGGTCGACAAACTGCTCAATATCTTCATAGGCAGGATTAAGAAAGCGCAGCGTCGAGGCCAGACTGCCAAGCAGACGGGTATGGTTGGTACCGGCATACTCTCTGAGCGTAACCGGTACTGCCAGCTGCTGCAGGCGTGCCGCCAGTCGCTCGCTGTGAAAGGGGTAGACCGTGTCATCGGCTGTGCCATGCAGCAACAGTGCGGGTGGCACTGCCGCTGTGGCCAGCCGTAACGGATTGGCTTCGTCACCCTGCACCGCCCTGAACTTGTCCACCACCAGCGGATCATCCAGCGGCAGGTCATACGGCCCTGCCATACCCACCCAGCCCAGCACCTGGGCTTTCGCCCCTGCCCGCTGCAGGTACTGCGGATCCGTCACCAGCATAGCCACCGTATGTGCTCCGGCCGAGTGACCGACCAGAATCACCCGCAGTGGATCAGCACAGGGCTCCTCCTGCGTGTTCAGCAGCGTGGGCAGGCGCTCAATGGCCTGTGCCACATCATTGATGAAGTCAGGAAATACCGCGTCGGGATAGAGCCGGTAATTGGGAATCACGGTGGTGAAGCCCATGGATGCAAAGGCCTGACCGACAAACAGATAATCATCCTTGCTGCCGGATGCCCAGGAGCCGCCATGCACAAACACCACCACGGCGTTATGTCGTGGCGCGGCGGGCTGATAGATGTCCAGCTGCTGGCGCGGCAGGGAGCCGTAGGCCACATCCTTGTGTACGAGCAGATCACGGGTAGGTGTCAGGGCGTTGATGACTCTGACCGGCCCGCAGGCCACCAATGTGGTGCTGGCCGCCAGCAGGCCGGTGAAACCGAGCAGAAAACCAAGACGTGTCATAGAAAGGTGATCTGAATGAGGTGCTTTGTGTACGCAGCAGACCGTCTTTCAGAGCAGCCGCTGCGTACATCCCACCCCGTCAGGGCGCTTGCTAAAGCCACTTGTACATAACATAGGCATCCACCAGCCCCAGACTGGCACTGCGATAGGCTTTGGGCAGGGTGCCGACGATCTCAAACCCCAGCTTCTGCCACAGTTGCACGGCCACCTTGTTGCTCGATACCACCGAGTTGAACTGCATCGCCTGAAAGCCCAGCGCGCGGGCGACCTGTTGTGAATGCTCACACATCTGCCGCGCCAGCCCCATGCCCTGTGCCGCACTGCTGACCATATAACCGCAGTTGCAGACATGGCTGCCCGGACCTGCCGCATTGGCCTTGATGTAGTAACTGGCGAGAATACGGCTGCCATGCTGAGCCAGACCATCCTGCTCCACCACGTAGGTTTTTAGGGGCAATTGCAGCCACAGATGGCGCGCCTGCTCCTCACTCATGGCCGGATCAAATGCATAGGTCTCTTCAGCCTGAATGATGCTGCGGAAGAAAGGCCAGATCTGGGCGAAGTCCTCCTCGGTGCATAAGCGGATGCGCAGGCCGGGAGCGATCTGAATCGGGTTATCTGGATTCATCAGGGTTCCTTACTTCCAGTAGACGTCTGCCGGTGTCGCACCACAGACTGCCCAAATGATGATGACCATGTAAATGCAGGTGGTTAGCCCGCCAGCTGCGGCACATAGAGTCGAATCAGCCATAGCCACAGGGTGATACTGAAGAACGACAGCACAATGGCTGCCACCAGTGCACCACTGGTGAACTTACCATGACCGAACTGACCGGTGATAATCGGATACACCGAAAACATCGGCATCGCTGCCAGCACCACGGCAGCTACTTGCATTTCCAGGGCCATCGCCGGCAGCAACAGCATCATCAGCAGGATGCACAGCGGATGCAGGATCAGTTTGCACAGTGCCACCACCAGCATGTTGGGGTGCACCTCCGCTACCCGCATACCCCCCAGTGACCCGCCAATGGCAAACAGCGCCACCGCCGCTGAAGACTTGAGCAGGATGGCCATGGTGTCATCAATGACCTTCGGTACCGGCCACTGGAAGTGTGAAAACAGGCCACCAAGAATGATGGCCAGCATGATGGGCGAGCGCACTACCCGCAGAAAAATCGCCCCGAGCTGGCGCAATAACGCCTGCCGGCCACCTGCGGCTCCCTGCTGTTGCTGGTGAAACAACTCAAGCAGAAACAGACTGAGGGGAAACATGATCAGGTTCTCGGTGATCAGGGTCATAGTGAACCCCTGAGCAGGCACCTGATGAAGCAGGAACGACAGCACCGGATAGCCGAAGAACGCGCTGTTGGACATGGCCATGCCCATGGCCTGCACACTGCTGAACAGCCGGTCACTGCCAAACAGGTAGCGTACCAGCGCGAACCCCAAGGCAAATGACAGCAATGAGCCACCGGTATACACCAGCAGAAAGACCAGCCCGTCGCCAGCGCCCAGATCGGCCCCTGACAGGGCATGAAAAATCAGTGCAGGCAGGGCAAAGGTAAGCACATAACGGCCCATGCCATTGATGGCATCGGCGTTGATGATGGCGCGTTTTACCGCAATGAACCCGAGAATAATGATCAGAAAGATCGGCAGGGTAATAGCAAGAATGTCGAGCACGGCGGTCATCCATGGGCAGGTAGCAGGGGGAGAGCGACTGTCCTTCAAGATACTGTTGAATCGCCTGATTAAAAAGGACGATTTTCAAAGTCTCCTATACTTCCCCTGCTCAGTCACCGCGCCTGCCGGTTACAGATAGCCCATCTGCAACGCCGTCACGTTTTCATCACTGCCGAGGGCCACCCAATGGCTGTAAACTTCGCGGCACTCCACTGACGGATGATGCCCCTGAGCATGGACAGCGGCCACCAGCTGATGCCAGCCCTCACCAATACCGCTCATTGGCCCCACATACTCCAGCGTTGCGCATTTGAACGCGCTGGCATGGTAGTACTCGCACTGTTCCAGCGCGCCGCCTGCAGCAACGACGGGCTGCACGACGACCAGCTCAAACTCGGTGTCAGCACTGCCATCGGCGCCGTAATAGATAAACACCGCAGGCCCGGCACAATGCAGATCCAGCCGCTTCATGTCGTCATGGATGACAGGTAACGCCTCACCGGCAAAATCAGGAATCTGTTTCAGGGTCATGGTCTTGCGCAGGGCAACACCGGTAAACGCGGGGATCTCTTGCAGTTCAACCTGAGAGGTAGGCATGGCAGCAGTCCTGTAGCCGGAGATAATTCTTGTTTTGCTGTGCCACAGCAGGTGTCTTATTGCCTGCAGTGTGCAGTTCAAGTGTAGTCAAGATTGACAGAAACGCCGCCGCACCCCGCTTGCTGACCGGTATGGAGCAACGGCTTTTGCAATGCAAAATTCATCAGACCGTCACCGGAATATAACAAACTGTTACTTGTCATCCTTAAAGCGGAAGAGTATCAAATTCTGACTGTGTTCACTCAGGCAAGGTAAATGAAAAGTCATTCGTGGCTCACCCCTCTGGTTGTTCTTCTCGCTATTATCGGCATCGGCTTCGCGCTGACGTCCCACACCACAGTGATCGTCAACGGCCAGCCGCTGGACGGTGTGGAAAAAGCACTGGCGGGCTTCGCCGGACCTCTGCTTGCAGTCCTTTTCGTTGTTGTCGGTGTGGTTCTGGGTACGCTGGCGTTTATTGGTGCCTCACTGATTTTTCTCGGTATCTTTGCCTTCTTCTTTGTCAGTCTTGCCTTTATGGTCGCCCCCTCGCTGCTGCCCTGGGTGCTGGGCATTCTGGCGCTGGTCTGGGTGATGCGGAAGAAAGACAAGGCACGCTCGCGTCACTGACGTTTCCCCCGCTATCCCGCTTTTTCTGCCAAGCGGCCAGCCGGAGTGTTCAGCTGTTTCCGGCCAGCCTTTTTAGCGGCTTCCTCTTTCATCACCCGAGTCCCCCTGCAAGCACAGTGACGACTGACTCCAGCAGAGTGATGCTTCATTGATGCACACCAGTGGGAATTGCCCGGTGAGCAGCCCCTCGGCTGCGCGAGTGAAGGGGCTTCCTTCACTATTGCCATGCGGCGCGCAGGTGACCAATAGGCCCTCAACGGTTCTCCGACGTGACCGCGCGGTTCGTTGAGGGTGTCCGGCATACAGAGAGGTTGGCCCGTTTCCGTTGCGGGATCAGCGAACGCATCACGAGTTCGCTATACGGGCACATCTGTCACCATTTATAGGGGCCGTGCCGGTCAAAAAAGCCACCGGTGGGTCCGTCGTCTCCGATCAGCGCATAATGCACGGAAGCTTCGGCACCGACCTCGACAGGCTGTGCTCCCGGCATGGTGATGTAGCGGGTTGCCGTCAGGCCGGGCTCAACTGCATTCACCTTAATACCCGACTCTTTCAGTTCGCGGGCCAGTTGAACGGTCAGCACATTCAGCACCGCTTTAGAGGCCGCATAAGAGGGCAGCGACACCTGATAATAGGGACTGGTTTCATCGGTCATTGTCCACAGCGATCCCAGGCTGCTGGTCACATTAACGATCCGCCCATGCCCGGAACGACGAATCAGTGGGAGAAATCGCTGAGTGGTGCGGAAAGTGCCGAATACATTCGTTTCAAATAGCGCAATCAGGTCCTGCACCGGCAATTCGCTCAAAGGACCGCGATCCACTGACATTCCGGCGTTGTTCACGAGAATGTCGAGACGACCGTAACGGGCATCGACAGTCTGTGCCGCCTGTTCAACGCTGACCTCATCGGTAATATCGAGCTGCACAGTTTCAACATCCAGCCCCATGGCCTTGAACTCCGCGACGACGCTCTGTCCTTTTTCCAGATTCCTGGCGCCGATAATGACCGCCACACCTTTCTCTGCGAGCTGGCGGGCTGTTTCCTTGCCAATTCCGTCAGTGGCGCCGGTTACAAGGGCAATGAGTGATGGGTTTTGCTTCATGGTTGTTCTTGGTTGATTTTCTGCGACAGGTAACTCTGGAGTGGCGTGTCCCGGCTGGCGAACTGCCAGCTCATCCATGAGATGGGTGGCAGATCACCGGTTCACTCAGGCGAAGTTGGCTTCGGCAAACGCCCAGTTGACCAGCTCATCGAGGAATACTTCGACGAACTTCTGCCGCAGATTGCGGTAGTCGATGTAGTAAGCGTGCTCCCACACATCCACGGTCAGCAACGCCTTTCCCTCGCCACTTTTCAGCGGCGTGCCGGCGGCACCGGTATTGAGAATATCCAGACTGCCGTCGGGCCTTTTGATCAGCTACGTCCAACCGGAACCGAAGTTGCCCACGGCGCTCTTGACGAAAGCCTCTTTGAAGGCGGCATAGCTGCCCCATCTGGCATCCAGCGCTGCGGCTAACGCGCCTGTGGGTTCTCCGCCGCCACTGGGCTTCATACAGTGCCAGAAGAAGGTATGGTTCCAGATCTGGGCTGCATTGTTGTAAATGCCGCCGCTGGAGGTCTTGATGATTTCCTCCAGCGTCTTTGTTTCGAACTCGGTGCCCTTCTGCAGATTGTTCAGGTTCGACACGTAGGCGGCGTGGTGCTTGTCGTGGTGATACTCGAGCGTCTCACGGCTGTAAAACGGAGCCAGGGCATCGAGCGGATACGGCAGAGGGGGTAGGTTCCATTGCGGGTTCCTCTCTAGAACAGTGGTTGCAGGGTAGCGGGCGGGAATTGCCTTGTGAGTCTCAATCCCAGGCCCTGATGGTGTCGGTTCACAACAGCGCGTGTGGCGTGCTGCAATGATTCATCAAGCGTTGCCAGTTACGGAAAGGCAAAAGCAGCGAGCTTCACTGCCGATGCGCTTCTTGTCTTACTGCCATTTCTGCTATTTCTGCCATTCCCATCAAAAACCGGAGAACAGCGGGCTGGCAGTGATAAGGCCGACAGGGCTATAAAAACAGACTTACAGTCGATCAATCAGGGTTTCCGACTTCGAGTCGGTTTTGTCAAGAGGATCGCGAACAGCATGGGGAGGCCGGAGGGTGCGTCGCTCCCGAGAGACGGCGTGAGTACCACGGGGCAGACTGTGTTGATTGAGTGCCGCGTTGAGCGATATGTGCCAGGCCCTCCTGTACATCGATAACCACCTAGCCATGAGAGAACCACTTAATGCCCCCCATTCAGCCCCCTCCAACCCAAGGTGCCGTCGCGCGAGTACGTAAGCCGCAGAAACGCGGCCTGCGGAGCGCGCAGAAGCTATTGGAAGCGGCTGCCTCGTTATTCGTGGAGAAAGGCTTTGACGAAACGAGCATCGACGAAATCGTCTTGCTCGCCGGTAGCGCCAAAGGAACGTTCTATCACCACTACGAATCCAAGCAGGCCCTGCTGATTGCGCTGCGGCAGCGTGTAGCTGAGCAGTACCAGACAGATATGGATGCCGTGCTGGCCGGGAACCAAAGCGATGATCTGCTGGAGAGGCTTGAGACCTGGGTTGGTGCTGCGTTCGATGCCTACATCAACATCGGGCCATTATACGAAGTCGTGTATGGCAACTATCCTGCGTCGCGATGGACCTCGGCGGATATGCCCTTTATGACTGATTTTGTTGCCCTGTTGCGGGAAGGGCATCAAAGGGGGATCTGGATCGTACAGGAGCCGCACCTGACAGCGACGTTCATTTACAGGGGAATACTGGGTGCAATAGATGACCTGATTCTGGAAGGTAAACCCATCGCGGGCGTCAAGCAGAGCATGGTCGCCGTGGTGCGTCACGCCGTTGGCCTGCAGAGCGCCTGCGGCTGATAACGGGTTCCCAGCATGCACAACGACACAGCTCCCTTCTGTTCTGCGCGAACTGCCCCTCAGTGTCGGAGAAATGCCACTCGCACGTCACCAGCGCCCAGTACCTGAGCCAGGCCGGCTGGATCGTCCACACGGCCCAGCCGGGTATAGGCATAAGGTGAACTGAAGGTCTGGTAGAAAACCACGATGGTGTGTTCGCCCCATAACAGAAGATCGCCGCTGTGAATCGTGCCGGGTCGGCTTGCATCCGTCGGCAGCGACCGTGGCAACGCCTTCTTCTTCTCGTTTCCGTTGAGCTCCTCCATTTCCAGCGTCAAAGGCAACAGGGTAGCGAAGGCGCGTGCGGCCGCGGTGTCCGCAAGGGTGATGGCGAAGCGGCGTTCACCGACTTTCATCCACATACGCGCATCCTCCGCTTTCCTGATCGCCGGCGCAGGGGCCGGCGCCACGGACCCTGCCGCCAGAGCGACAGGGTTTACGCACAGTGCAAGGCACATCAGCGACAGGCCCATTCGCAGACAGGCCAGGCGGCGCACTCTCAAGCCTGCGCCAGATGCTGATTAAAGAAGGACACCAGCTTGTCAAAGGGGATCACCTCAACCCGGTCGTACAGGTCGGTGTGAACCGCACCCGGAATGATCATGAGCTCCTTGGGCTCCGCCGCAGCGGCATAAGCGGTTTCGCTGAAGTAGCGCGAGTGTGCCTTTTCGCCATGAATCAACAGCAGAGGGCGCGGCGAAATTTCCTTGATGTAACTGAGGATCGGCATGTTCATGAACGACAGCGGCGTCGTCTGCGACCAGGAATTCCCGGAGTTCACGGCACGCTCATGGTAACCACGCTTGGTCATGTAGTAGTCGTGGTAATCGACCATGAACTGGGGTTCGCCCCCCTTCAGCACGTTGTAGGGTGGCTGGTAGGCCGGCGCGCCGCTCTCGGCATCCGCCCAGCGCTGGCGGCTCATGTGCTCCAGAGCCTGAGTACGCTGTTCAAGGGTGACGCTGTCGTTATACCCCTTCGACATCACGCGGGTCATATCGTACATGGTACTGGCCACCACGGCCTTGATACGCTTGTCCACTGCAGCCGCGTTCAGGGCCATGCCACCCCACCCGCAAATGCCGATGATGCCGATGCGTTCGCGGTCAACGTCAGGCTGCAACCCCAGAAAATCAACGGCTGCGCTGAAGTCTTCGGTATTGATGTCCGGCGATGCGACATTCCTTGGCTGGCCACCGCTTTCCCCAGTGTAAGAAGCATCGAAAGCCAGCGTGATGAATCCTCGCTCCGCCATGGTCTGTGCGTAGAGGCCTGATGACTGCTCCTTCACCGCGCCGAACGGTCCCCCAACGGCGAGCGCTGCCAGCTTACCATTGGCATTTTTAGGACTGTAAAGATCGCCCGCCAGGGTGATCCCATAGCGATTCGTGAAGCTGACCTTTTTGTGATCAACCTTATTGCTGCGCGGGAAGGTCTTGTCCCACTTATCACTGAGTTCCAGCGTCGACTGTGCAACAGCCTGCCCCGAGGCCAGCACCCCAACGCTCAACGCGGCGATGCTGGCACCGGTCATTTTCAGCACACTGCGACGCTCCGCATCATGCATATCCTGGCAGGCAACGGTGCTGCCCGTTTCATTGTGCTTGTTCATGTTGAATTCTCCAGATGAGTGGTCAGTTAAGCTGCGAGCGTGACGCTGTCGACCACGAAGCGGTATTTCACGTCGCCCTGCAGAAGGCGTTCGTAGGCGCTGTTGATCTGGTCGGCACGAATCAGTTCGATGTCGGAAACGATGTTGTGGGTGGCGCAGAAGTCGAGCATCTCCTGCGTTTCAGCGATGCCACCAATCATCGAGCCGGCCAGCGCGCGACGCTTGAATATCAGGTTGAATACCTCGGGTGATGGATGCGGTGTGGCAGGCGCACCTACCAACGTCAGCGTGCCATCCCGCTTCAGCAGCACAAGGTAGGCATCGAGGTCGTGGGCTGCCGCAACGGTATCGATAATGAGATCGAAACTCTTGGCATGAGCGGCCATTTCGTCAGCATTGCGTGACACGATCACCTCGTCCGCTCCCAATACCTTCGCTGCCTCACGCTTGGACTCGGAGGTAGTGAAGGCCACCACATGCGCTCCCATCGCATGGGCAAGCTTGACGCCCATATGACCCAGGCCACCGATGCCGACAATACCGACTTTCTTGCCTGGCCCTGCCTGCCAGTGGCGCAGCGGCGAATAGGTTGTAATGCCTGCGCACAGCAACGGCGCTACGGCAGCGAGTTGAGCCTGCGGGTGACGAATACGAAGCACATAGCGCTCGTGCACGACGATCTGTTGTGAGTAGCCCCCCTGCGTCCAGCCCGGGGCATCCGGCGTGGGGAAGTTGTAAGTGCCGACCATGCCGTCGCAGTAGTTCTCCAGACCGGAGTCACACTCCTCGCACTGCCTACAGCTATCGACGATGCAGCCGATGCCGACCAGATCGCCAACGTTGAAATGACCGACGTGAGGGCCGACGGCCGACACCCGTCCCACGATTTCGTGGCCAGGGACACACGGGAACTGTGTACCGGCCCACTCGGCGCGCACCTGATGCAGATCAGAATGACAGATACCGCAATAGGCAATGTCGATCTGAACGTCATGAGCTCCCGTCTCACGGCGGGTAATCTGCATGGGCTCAAGCGGCTTATCGCCGGCATAAGCACCGTAGGCATTTACTTTCACGGAACACTCCTTCAGTCGCTGGTCGACCACTGAGCGCTGCCATAGCCGTCAGGATTGCATCTCATCGGGCGTGGACAGTGCTTTACTGTTGCGTGAATTTTCATTCCGACGGGCGGACATCCGGTAGCAGAATCCTGCCGTTTGCTTGCCTGATCCACCGAACAATCTCAGCCCGGATGCCGAACCTTTGTCATCTATGGCATGTCATGGGTCAGCAAAAACAAAGGGGATTTCCATGCCTGCAGGCGAAGCACCTATGCCGGATACAGACCGGCCGTCAGCCACCCTTCGCACGGATTGAAAGGACGTTAGCGGCTGCAGAATCGCCGAAGAGGGTGACCTGCCAGCCGCGCTGGAATGCCTCCCGCTTTTCGACGCAAGCCGCCCACCGCAGTGTGCACAGGCATCGTCGTACCCCGCGTCGTTATTAAGGTGTGGGGAGAGAAGCACCTGTTTGCTGGCAAACAATCTGACACCGAGCGCTTCCCGCTCGGGACAATGAACCGCTGCAGCTCCCGAAATGGTTGCGCCTAAACACAGCGCGGCGGTCCATGTGGGCGGTGCAAGGCCGCCCTTTGCCCTGAGCGTCGCATTCAGTGTTTCAACACCGCTTGCCTGTGCCCTGATCCGGTTCATTAGCCGGGATATTCGACAGTTTTTGGTGCAGCCCGAGCGAACACAGCCCCCTGCCGTAACCCTCTCTCTTTTTTCCATTCCCTGTGCAGTGGATTGATCTCATTCAGCTTTTTTCCTTTTGTGCAGTGCAGGTGAGAAATGGCACAGGCCTTGCTGAATACCATCTTGAATACAAGATTGGATACCAAGGACTTTCACCATGCACATCGATCTGGGCTGGACCATCCAAGAGTGGCAGGACGCATACCGCAGCGCCGCTTTGACGCCGCGCGACGCCTTGCCTGCACTGCTGGCGCAGTATCCCGCCGACGACCCCGCCTGGATCAGTGTGATCACGCCAGCCCAGCTGCAGCAGCAACTGGAAGCGCTGGATACGCTGCTGGCCAGCGTCGGGGGCGACCTCAGCCAGCTGCCCCTGTACGGAGTGCCTTTCGCCGCCAAGGACAATATCGACTTCGCCGGTATTGCCACCACCGCGGCCTGCCCCGAATTCGCCTTTCTGCCCGAACAGGATGCCTTTGTGATTGCCCAGCTGCGCAAGGCCGGAGCGGTGCTGATGGGCAAAACCAATCTTGATCAGTTTGCCACCGGTCTGGTGGGCACCCGCTCGCCCTACGGCGAAGTGCCCAACAGCTTCAAACCGGAATACGTCAGTGGCGGCTCCAGTTCCGGCTCCGCGTCGGTGGTGGCCCGCGGTCTGGTGACCTTCTCACTGGGCACCGATACCGCCGGCTCCGGCCGCGTACCGGCTGGTTTCAATAACCTGGTCGGGCTGAAACCCACCCGCGGTGCGCTGAGTAACAGCGGGCTGGTGCCCGCCTGCAAAAGCATTGATTGCATCACCGTGTTCGCCTACAGCGTCGACGATGCCGCCAGCGTGCTGCAGGTCGCTGAAGCTTTTGACCCCCGTGATCCCTATTCCCGCGAGGCTGACCTGTCAGCGCCACGCAGCCTGCCAGCACAGCCGGTGTTCGGCATCCCTGCCAGTATCCCCTGGTTTGATGATCAGCAGGCCGAAGCCGCTTTCGCCGCCGCTAAACAGCAGCTGCTGGAGATGGGCATCACGTTCAAGGAGATCGACTTTAGCCCGCTGTTCGAGATGGCTGCGCTGCTGTACGAAGGCCCCTGGGTCGCCGAACGCATGGCCGCCGTCGACGACTTCTACCGCCAGCAGCCCGATGCCATCAACCCGGTGGTACGCGCCATCATCGAAAAGGCCGCTAACTTCACGGCGGTGGATACCTTCAAGGCCGAATACCGGCGCATGGAGCTGCTACGCATCGCCAATGACATCATCGGCAGTGTCGATGCCCTGTGTGTGCCTACCTCACCGACCATCTATACCCGTGAGCAGATGAAGCAGGAGCCGATCCTGTTCAACAGCCACTACGGCACCTTCACCAACTTCGTCAACTTCGCTGACTGGTGTGCGCTGGCACTGCCCGGCCCGTTACGTGCCGATGACCTGCCTGCGGGCATCACCCTGATTGCGCCGACCTGGCAGGACATTGCCCTGGTGGAGTTTGGCCGCCGCTGGCAGGCCTTCGCACCCTGGACCCGGGGCGCCACCGGTAAAGCCCTGCCCGTCACCGCCGCCCCTCGCCATGACACCCCCGCAGGCTGGATCCGGGTGGCCGTGGTCGGTGCTCATCTCAGTGGCATGCCGCTCAACACCCAGCTGATCGAGCGCCACGCCCTGCTCGCTGAACAGACCACCACCAGTGCTGACTACCGCCTGTTTGCCCTGCCCAACAGCACGCCGCCGAAACCCGGCCTGCTTAAGGTCGCCGCCGGTGAAGGCGCACCCATCAGCGTCGAGCTGTGGGACATGCCGCTGACGGCCTTTGGCTCCTTCGTCGGCCTGATTCCGCCACCGCTGGGGATTGGCAACCTGACCCTGGCCGATGGCCGTACGGTGAAAGGTTTTATCTGTGAACCCTGGGCCCTGCAGGGCGCCCGCGACATTACCGAGTTTGGCGGCTGGCGTGCCTACATCGCCAGCCTGAAGTCCTGAGCGGCGAAGGGGAGAAAGGCCATGTTCAACAAGATACTGATCGCCAACCGCGGCGAGATTGCGGTACGCATCATCCGTACCCTGCGCAGCATGGGTATTCACAGCGTGGCGGTGTACTCCGAAGCCGACCGCAACAGCCCCCATGTCACGCTGGCCGACGAAGCCATCTGCATCGGTGCGGCGGCCCCGTCAGAGAGCTATTTGCGCGGTGATGTCATTCTCGATGTGGCGCAGGAAACCGGTGTACAGGCCATCATCCCCGGCTACGGCTTCCTGTCAGAGAACGCCGAGTTTGCCGAGCAGTGCGAAGCCGCTGGCATCGTCTTTATTGGCCCTACTCCCGATCAGATTCGCCGTTTTGGCCTCAAACACACCTCACGTGAGCTGGCAGCTGCCGCAGGCGTTCCCCTGACGCCCGGCACCGGCCTGCTGAACAGTCTCGATGAAGCCCGCCACAGCGCGGCAGCGCTGGGTTATCCGGTGATGCTGAAAAGCACCGCAGGCGGTGGCGGCATCGGCCTGACCCGCTGCGCCAGTGAGGCCGAGCTGGTGGATGCCTATGAATCGGTACAGCGGCTGGGCAAGAGCTTCTTCAGCAACAGCGGGGTGTTTCTCGAGCGCTATGTGGACAATGCCCGCCATATCGAGGTGCAGATTTTCGGCGACGGCAAGGGTGAAGTCATCGCGTTGGGTGAGCGTGACTGCTCATTGCAGCGCCGCAACCAGAAGGTGGTGGAAGAAACCCCTGCCCCCGGCATCAATGCAGCCACCCGTAAAGCGCTGCTGGAGGCGGCAGTGTGTCTGGGCAAGAGCGTCCACTACCAGTCGGCAGGCACCGTTGAATTTATCTACGACACCGCCCGCGAAGCCTTCTACTTCCTTGAGGTCAACACCCGCCTGCAGGTGGAACACCCCATCACCGAGATGGTGACGGGCTTTGATCTGGTGCGCTGGATGGTGGAAATCGCCGCCGGACAGGCACCCGATTTTGCCACCCTCGCCGTGCAGCCACAGGGTGCCGCCATTGAAGTGCGCATCTATGCCGAAGACCCGGCGAAGAACTTTCAGCCGTCACCCGGTGTACTCACCGAAGTCAGCTTCCCCGACCATGTGCGTCTGGATGGCTGGATCAGCACCGGCGCCGAAGTTACCCCCCATTACGACCCGATGCTGGCCAAGCTGATTGTGCATGGCGCGACTCGCAACGAAGCGCTGATCCGCATGAATGAAGCGCTGGCGGCCACCCGTCTGAGCGGCATTGCCACCAATCTGGATTACCTGCGACAGGTGATTGCCGACGAGGTCTTCATGTCTGGCAAAGTCTCCACCCGCGCACTGGAAAGCTTTATCTATCAGCCACAGGTGCTGGAAGTACTCAGCCCCGGCACCTACACCACGGTGCAGGATTACCCCGGCCGTAAAGGGTACTGGGATATCGGTGTGCCGCCGTCCGGGCCGATGGATGACTATGCCTTCCGTCTGGCCAACCGCATCGTCGGCAATGCTGAATCTGCTGCCGGGCTGGAATGCACCATTATCGGCCCGACCCTGAAATTCCATCAGGACAGCGTCATCGCCCTCTGCGGTGCGGTCAGTGAGGCCATGCTGGACGAGCAGCAGGTGCCGTTCTGGCAACCGGTCAGCGTCCGCGCCGGGCAGGTGCTCAAGGTCGGCAAGGCCAGTCAGGGCTGCCGCAGCTATCTGGCCATTCGTGGTGGCTTCGATGTGCCGGTCTACCTCGGCAGTCGTGCCACCTTCGCCCTTGGCCAGTTTGGTGGCCATGCCGGGCGCCCATTGCGAACCGGTGACATGCTGCCCCTCGGCCGCCCTGCGCTGCCCGGTAATGTCGATGCGCCCGTCAGTGAACCCTGCGCCGCCGCAGCCGGGCTGATCCCCGACTATGCCCTGCCACAGCCTGCCGACACGGGCGCGCGGGAATGGCAGATCGGCGTACTGTACGGCCCCCACGGTGCACCGGACTTCTTCACCGAAGAATCCATTACCACCTTCTTTGCCACCGCCTGGGAAGTGCATTACAACTCCAACCGGCTGGGAATCCGCCTCAATGGCCCGAAACCTGAGTGGACCCGCAGTGACGGTGGCGAGGCGGGCCTGCATCCCTCCAACGTCCATGACTGCGAATATGCCATCGGCAGTATCAACTTCACCGGCGACATGCCCGTCATTCTTACCCATGACGGCCCCAGCCTCGGCGGCTTCGTCTGCCCGGTCACCATCGTCAAGGCCGAGCTGTGGAAGGTCGGACAGGTCAAACCGGGGGATCGCATCCGCTTCAGGGCGATGAATTTCGATCAGGCTCTGGCACTGGAAAACGCGCAGGACGAAGCCATCGCCAGCCTGCATCCGGTCACACCGGTCGCTGTCGTCGCCACGCCCACCCCGCTGGGCACGGTGTCGCCCACGGTACTGGCAGAACTGCCGGAAAAAGGTCATCGCCCGCAGGTGGCCTACCGTCAGGCCGGAGACAAGTACCTCCTGCTCGAATACGGCCCCATGGTGCTGGATCTGCGTTTCCGCTTCCGCGTGCATGCGCTGATGGAAGCGCTGAAACGCACGCCCATCAAAGGCGTGGAGGAGCTGTCACCCGGCGTACGCTCGCTGCAGATTCGCTACGACAGCCGGCTGATCCACCAGCGCGAGCTGCTGCAGGCGCTGCTGGCACTGGAAGACACCCTGCCTGCGGTGGACTCCATGCGCATCCCCACCCGGGTAGTGCACCTGCCCATGGCGTTTGAGGATTCCGCCACCCTGGATGCCGTGGCCCGCTATCGCCAGTCCGTGAAAGACAAGGCGCCCTGGCTGCCCAACAACGTTGACTTCATCCAGCGCATCAACGGCCTCGACAGCCGTGACGATGTCCGTGATGTGGTCTTCAGTGCCAGCTACATGGTGCTGGGTCTGGGTGACGTCTACCTCGGCGCCCCCTGTGCCGTGCCAGTCGACCCGCGGCACCGGCTGCTGACCTCCAAGTACAACCCGGCGCGCACCTACACCGCCGAAGGCACGGTCGGTATCGGCGGGGTCTACATGTGCATCTACGGCATGGACTCACCCGGCGGCTATCAGCTGGTGGGCCGCACCCTGCCCATCTGGAACACCTTCCTCAAGAACACCCAGTTCAGCGCCGGTGAGCCGTGGCTGCTGCGCTTCTTCGATCAGGTGCGCTTCTACCCGGTCAGTGAAGAGGAGCTGACCCGCCTGCGTGAAGACTTCCGTCAGGGCCGGGCCAGCATCCGCATCGAGGAGGAAGTGTTTGATCTGGCCCTGTATGAGCAGTTCCTCACTGACAACGAGGGCTCCATCAGTGCCTTCAAGGCGCGCCAGCAACAGGCCTTTACCACCGAAGTGGCACTGTGGCAGCAGCAATACGGCGATGAGGCCAGCCATGAGCAGGAAGAGGAAGCACCTGCACTCGACCATGACGGCCATGTGGTACAGGCCGACATCAGCGGCAACATCTGGAAGCTGCTGGTGGAGCACGGCGTCAGCGTGGAGGAAGGCGAACCGCTGGTCATCGTTGAGGCGATGAAAATGGAGTTTGCCATTCATGCCCCGGTATCCGGTACGATCAAGGCTTTACATTGCCGCCCAGGCAAGCCCGTCAACGCGGGTGATGCTCTGGTGGTTATCGAGCCTGCGTAACCGCGCGTATACCGAAGGACAATTCTGATGAGTGAATCCCTGGACAGCACCGCCAGCAGCAACGGCGCCCCGGAGGGGAAAAAGCCGCTCAAGCGTCGCCCGGAAAACCTGGCTGAGCGTATCTACGCCCAGCTCAAGGACGATATTTTCGAGTTTCGTCTGCTGCCGGGGGACCGTTTTACCGAGCAGGACATTGCTGCCCAGACCGACGCCAGCCGCACGCCGGTGCGTGAGGCCCTGTACCGGCTGCAGCGTGAAGGCTATGTGGATGTGCACTTTCGCAGTGGCTGGCAGGTCAGGCCGTTCGACTTCCGCTACTTCGAGGATCTGTATGACGTGCGCATCATCCTCGAGACCGCTGCGGTCAAACGCCTGTGCGAAAGGGAGAGTACCGCACCACAGCTGGAAGACCTGAAACGCATCTGGATGGTGCCTGCCGAAGAGCGTCTGCAGGATGGTCCCACTGTCTCCGGGCTGGATGAGCGCTTCCACATGATGCTGGTGGAAGCCACCGGCAACAAGGAAATGGCCGCCATCCACAAGAGTGTGACGGAGAAGATTCGCATTATCCGCCGGCTGGACTTCACCAAGCCGTTCCGGGTGGAAGCGACCTACAACGAACACGCCAAAATTCTGGGGCTGATCATCCAGCGTCGTGCCGATCAGGCGCAGTCGCTGCTGAAGTCTCACATTGAGGAAAGCAAGGCCGAAGTGCGCAAGATCACCCTGCACATGCTGCACACGGCACGAGGAGAATAACGAAACAGGCCGCTGAAAAGCACACCGACGCTTTTCGACGACCGGTAGATGCACTCGCCACAGGACTGCCACCGCCTGCCGCCCGGCACAGAGTCAGCAGCCTGAAGTGCACACCATGCCCGCAGTACCCGAAGTAGTACGAACGATCACCGCCACAAACGACAAGCAAGTTGACAAGATAGGGAGCAGTTCGAATGAAACGTAGAAGCTTAATCAAGAGCATGTGTGCCACCGGGGTTGCCATGGGCATGGGCATCAGCCTGCGTAACAGCTGGGCGGCGGGTGACACCATCAAGGTCGGGGTACTTCACTCCCTGTCCGGCACCATGGCCATCAGCGAGACCACGCTGAAAGACACCATGCTGATGCTGATCGAGGAGCAGAACAAGAAAGGCGGTCTGCTGGGCAAGCAACTGGAAGCGGTCGTCGTCGACCCTGCCTCCAACTGGCCGCTGTTTGCCGAAAAAACCCGTGAACTGCTGGAAAAGGACAAGGTATCAGCCATTTTCGGCTGCTGGACCTCAGTCTCGCGCAAATCCGTGCTGCCGGTCGTGGAAGAACTGAACGGCCTGCTGTTCTATCCGGTGCAGTTCGAGGGCGAAGAGTCGTCCCGCAACGTGTTCTATACCGGTGCGGCGCCCAACCAGCAGGCCATTCCTGCGGTGGATTACCTGATGAACGAAGGCGGGGTAAAACGCTGGGTACTGGCCGGTACCGATTACGTTTATCCGCGCACCACCAACAAGATTCTCGAAGCTTACCTGAAGTCCAAAGGCGTGGCCGAGAGCGACATCATGATCAACTACACCCCCTTCGGCCATTCTGACTGGCAGTCCATCGTTGCCGACATCAAGCGCTTCGGCTCTGAAGGCAAGAAAACCGCGGTGGTGTCGACCATCAACGGTGATGCCAACGTGCCGTTCTACCGTGAGCTGGGCAACCAGAGCATTTCTGCCGAAGACATCCCGGTAGTGGCCTTCTCGGTCGGTGAGGAAGAGCTGTCCGGTATCGACGCCAAACCGCTGGTCGGCCACCTCGCCGCCTGGAACTACTTCATGAGCGAAGACACAGGGGAAAACAGCGAATTCATCAAGAAGTGGCATGCCTTTATCAAAAGCGAAAAACGTGTCACCAACGACCCGATGGAAGCGCACTACATTGGCTTCAACATGTGGGTGAAGGCGGTAGAGAAGGCGGGCAGTATCGAGTCCGACAAGGTGATCGACGCCATCGTCGGTATCGAAACCCCCAACCTGACCGGCGGCACCTCGGTCATGCTGCCCAACCACTACATCACCAAACCCGTGCTGATCGGCGAGATTCAGGAAGACGGCCAGTTCGCCACGGTGTGGAAAACCGATGGACTGGTCAAGGGTGATGCCTGGTCCGACTACCTGCCGGAAGACCAGAACGTCATCGCCGACTGGACCGACCCGATCAAGTGCGGCCACTACAACACCGAAACCAAGGTCTGTAGCGGTGGCCAGAACAACGGCTAGCCGCTGACCTGGCTCTTTCAGCCGACACGCAGGCGCTACACAAGTCCCTCTCCCCAAGGGAGAGGGCAGCCACACGCTGCGCATCTGTAACAGGTAAAAGTGCGTTTCCTCCCGGGAGGGACAGCCCCCATTATCCACCCGCAAGACAGGCAGACAGGATTGTGAACAGAGCAAACCCCGCAAGGTACTGGCTTATCGGCCTGCTCGTGCTGATGCTGTGGAGCATGACCACACTGGCGCGCGCCAATGATTTCGACACCCTGGCCAGCCAGCTCGCAGCAGCCAGCTTCAAACAGAAGGGCGAACTGGTGGAGCAGCTGGCCCAGACCCAGGATCCACGGGCGCCCGCCCTGCTCAGCGCTTTTCTTGACGGTGAGCTGTACAGCAGCAAGGACACCCCCGCGCAGCTGCTGATCAGGCAGGGCGACACCTTTACCGATGCCCTGAGTGGTGCTGTGGTCAGCGAGGCCAGTGGCAAGAAACTGATCGTCAACAACGCCCTGCGCGGCCAGCTGCGTGACCTGCTGGCTTTTATGAGCCTGTTATCGAAAGAACCTGCTGACCGTCTGCAGGCCGCACAGCGCCTGCTCAGTGCTGGCTCCACCGCAGCTCAGCTGCCACGTCTGCAGAAAGTCTTTGCCACCGAAACCGACGAGCAGGTCAGAGCCGTCCTCGGTGACGTGATCGCCGTGGCAGAACTGGGCAGCCCGAACACATCACTGCGTCTGCTGGCCGTCGATACCCTGCGTGGTTCGCTGTCACCGGAAGTGCGCGCCCGTCTGGATCAGGTGGCGAATCAGGACAGCGATGCCGAAGTCCGGCAGGCCGCCGCCAGTGCCCTTACATCGATCCAGAGCAAGATTGATTTCAACCTGCTGCTGCAGAACATTTTCTTCGGCCTGAGCCTCGGCTCAGTGCTGTTACTGGCGGCAGTCGGCCTGGCCATCACCTTCGGCGTCATGGGGGTGATCAACATGGCCCATGGCGAGCTGATCATGATCGGTGCCTACACCACTTGGGTGGTGCAGCAGCTGATGCCCAACCATATCGGCATCAGCATTCTGGTCGCCATTCCCGCCGCCTTCGTGGTGTCCGGGCTGGTCGGTATCGCCATTGAGCGCTGCGTTATCCGTTTCCTCTATGGCCGCCCGCTGGAAACCCTGCTGGCCACCTTCGGCATCAGCCTGATTCTGCAGCAGGCTGTGCGCAGTCTGTTCTCGCCGCTGAACCGGGCAGTGACCACGCCCGACTGGATGAGCGGCTCGTGGCAGATCAACCCGATCCTGTCCCTGACCTATAACCGTCTGTATATCCTGATTTTTGCCCTGATCGTGTTCTTCGCCCTGATGCTGGTCCTGAAGCGCACCAGCCTCGGCCTCAAGGTCCGGGCGGTATCGCAGAACCGGGCCATGGCGCGGGCGGTTGGCGTGCGAGCCAACCGTGTTGATGCGCTGACCTTCGGCCTCGGTGCCGGCATCGCCGGGGTCGCCGGAGTGGCCCTGTCGCAGCTGACCAACGTTGGCCCCAACCTCGGTCAGGCCTACATTATCGACTCCTTCATGGTGGTGGTGTTCGGTGGTGTCGGCAATCTGTGGGGCACCCTGGTAGGCGCCATGGGCCTGGGGGTGGTCAACAAGTTCCTTGAACCCTATTCCGGCGCGGTGCTGGCCAAGATTCTGGCACTGGTGTTCATCATTCTGTTTATCCAGAAACGGCCACGCGGACTGTTCCCGCAGAAAGGCCGGGCAGCGGAGGCCTGATCATGCTGATACGTCGTCTGTTGGAAAACGACCGGGGCGGTCAGATCGTTCTGCTGGTACTGCTGGCCCTGCTGGTGGTCGTACCTCTGCTGAGTCTGGGCGTCAGTGACACCTCGGCCTGGCATCTGTCGACCTATAACGTCACCCTGCTCGGCAAGTATCTGTGTTACGCCCTGCTGGCTCTGTCGCTTGACCTGATCTGGGGCTACTGCGGCATTCTGTCTCTTGGTCACGGCGCCTTCTTTGCCCTCGGCGGCTATTGCATGGGCATGTACCTGATGCGGCAGATCGGCGACCGCGGCGTCTATGGCAACCCCGAGCTGCCGGACTTCATGGTCTTTCTCAACTGGGATCATCTGCCCTGGTACTGGCATGGCTTCGACATGTTCTGGTTTGCCATGCTGATGGTGGTGCTGGTACCCGGTCTGCTGGCGCTGGTGTTCGGCTGGCTGGCGTTTCGTTCACGGGTGACCGGTGTCTATCTGTCCATCATCACACAAGCGCTGACCTATGCCCTGCTGCTGACCTTCTTCCGCAACGAGGCAGGCTTTGGCGGCAACAACGGTCTGACGGACTTCAAGGATATCCTCGGTTTTCCGGTACAGGCCGACACCACCCGCATCGGCCTGTTTATCGCTTCGGTACTGGCGCTGATGCTCGGCTATCTGCTTTGCCGCCTGGTCGTCACCTCACGTCTGGGGCGGGTGATCGTCGCCATCCGTGATGCCGAAAGCCGCACCCGTTTCTCCGGCTATCAGGTTGAGCACTTCAAGCTCTGGCTGTTCGTGCTGTCGGCGATGCTGGCAGGGATTGCCGGTGCACTGTTCGTGCCTCAGGTGGGGATCATCAATCCCGGTGAGTTTTCACCGCTGAACTCCATTGAACTGGTGGTCTGGGTGGCGGTGGGCGGCCGGGCCACACTGTTCGGCGCTATCGCCGGTGCCTTCAGCGTCAACTACGCCAAGACCTGGTTTACCTCGCTCTATCCCGAAGCCTGGCTGTTTGCGCTCGGCGCTCTGTTCGTACTGGTCACCCTGTTCCTGCCCAAAGGGCTGGTCGGGCTGGCTGGTCAGCGTAAATGGCGGCGGACGCCCAAGGCTGCCCTCAGTGGCCTGCCCCAGCAACAGGAGTCTGCATGATGAATATGTCGAGTGTGCTGGAAAAACCCGCCAGTCTGCTGGAGCGGGCGCGGGCCAGTTATCCCCGTGACCGGGTGTTCGAGTTCATGCAGCCGAGGCCGGAGTTCGATCAGCCGGTGGATACCCGCAAGGGGCCGATTCTCTATGTGGAAGGGGTGAGCGTCAGCTTTGACGGCTTCAAAGCGCTGAATAACCTGTCGCTGTATATCAACGACGGCGAACTGCGCTGCATCATCGGCCCGAATGGCGCAGGCAAGACCACCATGATGGATGTCATCACCGGCAAGACCCGACCGGATCAGGGTCAGGTGTATTTCGGCCAGAGCATCAATCTGCTGGCACTGCAGGAACACGAAATTGCCCGCGGCGGTATCGGCCGCAAATTCCAGAAGCCGACCGTACTGGAAACTCTCAGCGTCTACGACAATCTGGAACTGGCGATGGCGTCCAATAAAGGCGTCTGGTCCTGCCTGCTGCACACACTCAACGGTGAGCAGCGCGACCGTATTGCCGAAGTGCTGCACCTGATCCGCCTCACCGCGCAGGCCAGACAGCAGGCGGGAGCCCTGTCGCACGGGCAGAAGCAATGGCTGGAGATCGGCATGCTGCTGATGCAGAACCCCCGCATCCTGCTGGTGGATGAACCGGTAGCCGGGATGACCGGCGAGGAAACCGAGCGCACCGCCGAACTGCTGACCTCACTGGCCGGGCGCCATGCCGTCATTGTGGTCGAGCACGATATGGCCTTTGTGCGCTCCATCGCCCGCACTGTCACGGTGCTGCATCAGGGGTCGGTGCTGGCCGAAGGGTCAATGGACAAGATCCAGAACGATCCGAAGGTTATTGAAGTCTATCTGGGGGAGTAAGGGATTCAGCCATGCTAGAAGTCAACGCAGTAAATCAGTTCTACGGTGAAAGCCATACCCTCTGGGATCTGTCCCTGAGCATTCCCAGGGGCGGCTGCGTCTGCCTGATGGGCCGCAACGGTGTCGGCAAGACCACCCTGCTGAAGGCCGTCATGGGCCTGTTACCGATACGCTCAGGTCAGATCGAGTTTGACGGTCAGCCCGTCAACAGCCTCAGTACCGAAGCCCGCGCCTGTGCGGGCATCGGCTACGTGCCGCAGGGGCGGGAAATCTTCCCGATGCTGACCGTGGAGGAAAACCTGCAGATTTCCCTCGGTGCCCGCAAGGATCGCAGCAGGAAGATCCCCGACAAGATCTATCAGCTGTTCCCGGTACTGAAAGAAATGCGTCATCGCCGCGGTGGTGACCTGTCCGGCGGCCAGCAACAACAGCTGGCCATTGGCCGCGCGCTGGTGCTGGAGCCCAAGATGCTGATTCTGGATGAACCTACCGAGGGCATTCAGCCCAATATCGTGCGAGAAATCGGTGAGGTGATCCGTACCCTCAATCAGCAGGAAGGGCTGACCGTGTTGCTGGTGGAACAAAAGCTGCCTTTTGCGCGTAGGGTGGGCAGTGATTTCCGCCTGCTCGACAAGGGCCAGCTGGTGGCACAGGGGCCGATGGCCGAGCTGACCGACGGGGTGGTGAAAGAGTATCTGAGTGTCTGAAAAAGACCGGCAGTGTCGCTGCCACAGCGACTTCAGCCCGGTACTTTTATGAATAAAGCCAAGCACTTGCCCGCAAGGAGATAGACATACACTGACGACATAACGGGAAATACATTTATGCTCTGACTGGCGGCGCCTTTGGGTGTGTCTATCACGACAAAGAAAGTAATTTTTCTACAAAACGCCCCGGTGCTTTCGAATTTCCCCGGCTTTGATCCATAATACTGAGACTTTTTACATGACTGAGTGCTGCTGCTTCTTTCATCAGTCCTGCTGATGAATCAGACCACGGCATTTTGCATGCCCTTTGCATTACCCTGGTCCATCCGGTGGACTCTAACCTCATTCAGGAATGTCTCATGGTCAGTCAGGCAGTCACGCGACCACTGCTCCGTGTCGTTGCTACCGTTCTGGTAGCTTTTTCAGCCGCCTTTGGCCTGTCAGGCGCTCAGGCCAGCGATGCACCCTATCCCGCGGATCGCCCGGTGCTGACCATTACGGCTGCCCACCATGAGCAGGTTGTGCTTACCCTGCAACAGCTGGAAGCCATGCCCTCCAAAACCATTGGTGCCTTCTTCCCCAACCTGAACGACAGCGATCATTCATCACAGTGGCGTGGCATCCCCCTCAGTGAAGTGCTGAAGCTGGTCGATGAAAAAGACAAAGGCGTCAACATATTTGCATTGAACAATTATTCTCATCCGATTCCTGCCGACGATATCACTCAATACGATCCGATTGTGGCCTATCAGCGCGATGGCAATTATATGGCGGTACGCAACTATGGGCCGCTGATTGTCATATACCCATTGGATGACAAGCCCAATCTGCGTAATCAGGATATTTATGCCCGCATGGTATGGCAGGTAGAAAAGATTGATGTAGACGCTGAGTAATCAACGATGCGGTATCTCTGGCAGCTGTTCGTCGAGATGCTGAAGGATCGACGCCAGCGGATGGTGTTGGTGACGGTGCTTGCCCTGGCGCTTTTCTGCGCTATGGTGGCAGGCACTGCCCTGAAGCTGGTCAATGAACAGAATGACATTCTGGCGCAACCCAAGCTGCTGGTGAAAGGGGGGATCTGGCACCTTTATCGTGCCTATTACGAACTGAACGACCTGCCTAATACGCTGGAAGGCGTCGACTCCGGTCAGCTTGATCCCTACAAGCTGTCGATCCGGCTGCAGGTCGTCGCCAGTCTGCTGGATATCGTGCACAGTCTGCAAAAGGACGCCTTCGCCACCGATGAAAAGGGCGAAAGTCAGCGCACCCTGCTGCATATGATGGATCAGATCAACCACTGGGATCAGCAGGCCTCCAGCAGCACGCCCCTCAGTGACGGCCAGCTGCATCAGCTGACCGGCGATATCCGCCAGCAGCTGCCCAAACTCCTGCATGACATCAACGATCTGGCGGGCACAGCCAACGTCTCGCAAGCCAGTCTGATCGACAGCATGCGCTATCACTATCGCGAGCTGTTCATTCAGCTGGCCTGGGCCGTGGGCGGTCTGGGTATAGCTGGTTTGACTCTGGTGATCTATCTGCTCAGCTACATTTTCCGCGAGCGTCGCCTGAGCGACAGCCTCAGCGAAATGAACAGCTTCCTGGAACTGCGGGTGGAAGAGCGCGCTCACGATGTGCTGGAGCGGGAGGAACGCCTTAAGGCGATTCTGGAAACCAGCCCCAGCGATGTCATCCTGATTCATCCCGATGGCAAAGTGCATTTCGTCAACCAACGCCTGCTGCAGCGTCTGAACTGCACCTCGTACCAGAGCTTTTCGCTCGACCACTTCTTTGCCGACGCCGATGCAGGCCGTGCCTTCTGCCGTAACCTGTCATCCCAGCAGCTGATCGATGAAGTGGAAATGCGCATCGGCATCCGCGACCCGTACTGGGGCGTGGTCTCCGGGCGGGTACTCTATATCGAGCAGGAACCGGCTTACCTGATCTGGAGCTATGACATCAGCCAGCGCAAGGCGATGGAGCAGGAACTGGTCAAGCTGGCCAGCACCGATACCCTCACCGGGCTGCACAACCATCACTCCTTTATCCAGCAGTCCCGTTGCTGGCTGGTCAACAGTGCTCAGCCTGCTTTCTGTGCCTTGCTGATGATCGACATCGACCACTTCAAACAGATCAATGACAACTACGGCCATACCATCGGTGATCAGGCCATCCAGTCTGTCGCCCATACCCTGCAGGCGGGCTTGCGCAAAGGGGAAATCCTCGGCCGCATCAACGGTGAGAAATTCGCGCTGCTGATGCCCATCAGTACCAACGAAGACATCTTCAGTCTGATGGAAGCCCTGCGTCAGCGCATCGAAACCCATCCCATGACCATACAGGATTACACCCTGTATCTGACGGTCAGCGTGGGCGCTGCCTTCTATCGCCCGTCCATGAGTATCGAAGAGCTGCTGGAGCGCGCCGATACCTCCCTCTATCAGGCCAAAGCCATGGGCCGCAACCGGGTGGCCGTCTGGTCTGACTGACGCCTCCGGGCGGCTCATGCTGCCAGCCCGGTGGTTACATAACCGCCCTTTCCAATTCTTTACATAACTCCTAAACTGACCGCCGGTCTGTAAACTTGCGTATTACTGCCTGATTCTTTGCCTGATCTGCACAATCAGCCTGCCATGGCGGTCGCTGTGCCTGATTGGGTTCGACTGGTCTGCCGCCCTTCAACCCAGACTCTGTCTGCCTTGCAGACAGGCACCCAGGCAAAAAATAAGAGATGTCACTGATGAAAAGCGCCACATGGATAGCCGTGCTGTTAGTGATTTGCCTGGCCGTATGGCTGGTCAGCGGTGGGGAAGTCGTCACCGCCGCCACTGAGCCTCCCGCGCCACAGCAAGCCGATGCCCCTGCCTCCTCTGCTCCCGTCAGGGTCGAAGTGCTGCACTCAGCCGCCCAGAGCATCACCCGCAACGTCATTATTCAGGGTCAGGTAGAGGCCCGCCGGGTGGTGCGCCTGAAAGCCGAGACCAGCGGCCGGGTCAAGGAGCTACCCATCGTCCGCGGCAGCCGGGTCGGCAGCGGCACTTTACTGGTCGCACTGGAGCTGAACGAACGGGAAGCACAGCGGCAACAGGCAGAAGCTCAGGTGCGCCAGTACGAATATGAGCTTAAGGCAGCCGAAACCCTGAAGCAGAAAGGCTTGCAGGCAGATACCCGGCTGATGGAGCTGCGCGCTCAACTGGCGGCCGCCCGTGCCAGCCTGGCCAGCAGCGTGCAGGATATTGCCCATACCCGCATCAGTGCCCCCATCGACGGTATTCTTGATCAGCGCCCGCTGGAAGTCGGTGACTTTCTCGACCGCGGTGATGCTGTCGCCACACTGGTGGATGACTCGGAAGTCAAGGTCACGGCGATGGTGCCGCAAAACCATCTGCCCAGCCTGCATCTGGGTCAACCAGCATCCGCCCGGCTGCTCGACGGTCGTGAGCTGCACGGGACGCTCAGCTATATCGCCACAGAAGCCGAAAGTGGCAGCCGCAGCTATCGGGTCGAAGTCAGCGTGGCTAACCCCGAACACCAGCGCCTGATAGGCATGTCGGCAACGTTGCAGTTGCCTGTCGCCAGTGTCATGGCGCACTTGCTCTCCCCTGCACTGCTCAGTCTGAACAGTCACAACCAACTGGTGATCAAAGCCGTAGATGGCCGTCAGCAGGTAGCGGAATATCCGGTAAGCATCGTGCGTAGCGCCGAAGACGGGGTGTGGCTGAGTGGTCTGCCCGCCGAGGTGGAGGTCATCAGCACCGGTCAGGGCTTCGTCAGTGCTGGCGACCCCATAGAGCCTGTCGCGGTTACCACCCCGACCGCACAGGGAGGCTGAGGTATGCTGACGCTGATTCGGGCGGCCGTGGATCGCAGCCGTACCACCTTGTTGCTGCTGCTGTTCCTGCTGCTGGCCGGGGCGATGGCGTTCAATGCCATTCCCAAGGAATCCGACCCCGACGTCGCCATTCCCATGATCTATGTCTCCCTGAGCCACGAGGGCATCGCACCGGCAGATGCCGAACGCCTGCTGGTGCGACCGATGGAGAACGAGCTGAAGTCCATTGAGGGAGTGAAGGAAATGACCGCCTTCGCCTCGGAAGGCCATGCCTCGGTCATGCTGGAGTTCGATGCCGGTTTCGACGCTCGCAAAGCACTGGACGATGTGCGCGAGAAAGTCGATACCGCCAAATCCAAACTGCCCGCCGACACCGATGAGCCCGTTGTGCATGAAATCAATGTGGCGCTGTTTCCGGTGCTGTCCATCGCCCTCTCCGGACCCTTGCCTGAGCACCTGCTGGTGCAATATGCCCGCGCCCTGCGGGATGACATTGAAGCGATCCCCGGTGTACTGGAAGTGGAGATCGCCGGTGATCGCGAAGAACAGCTGGAGATTCTGGTCGATCCACTGGTGCTCGACAGTTATCAGGTCAACTATGCCGATCTGTTCGCCACGGTGCAGAACAACAATCAGCTGGTGGCCGCTGGCGCGCTGGACACCGGCTCAGGGCGGATGGTGCTGAAGGTGCCGGGGGTAATCGAAGATATCAACGACCTGCTGTCATTGCCGGTCAAGACCGTGGGCAGCACGGTGGTGCGCTTCTCCGATGTGGCTACGGTGCGCCGTACCTTCAAGGATCCACAGGGCTTTGCCCGGGTCAACGGCCAGCCGGCGCTGACCCTGCAGGTGAAGAAGCGGGTGGGCGCCAATATCATCGACACCATAGATGCCGTGCAGCAGGTGGTGGCACGTCATCAGCAGGTATGGCCCGCTCCACTGGCCATGAGCTATATCCTTGATCAGTCCGGGCAGATCAAGGTGATGCTCAGCGATCTGCTCAATAACGTCGCTTCGGCCATCATTCTGGTGATGATCATCATCCTTGCCGCTATGGGAGTACGCTCATCGCTGCTGGTCGGGCTGGCCATTCCCGGCTCCTTTCTCAGCGGTATCCTGATCCTCTACGGCATCGGCTACACCCTCAATATCGTGGTGCTGTTCTCACTGATTCTGGTGGTGGGGATGCTGGTGGATGGTGCCATTGTGGTGATCGAGCTGGCTGACCGTCTGCAGCAACAGGGCCACAGTGCACGTGAAGCCTACACTCAGGCCGCAGCGAGAATGGCCTGGCCGGTCATTGCCTCAACGGCCACTACACTGGTGGTGTTTCTGCCATTGCTGTTCTGGCCCGGTGTGGTGGGCCAGTTCATGAAGTACCTCCCGATGACGGTACTGATCTGCCTTAGTGCCTCACTGTTCATGGCCCTGATCTTTATGCCGGTGCTGGGCGCCGTGCTCAGTCGCCGCCAGCCACGGCAGCTGATTCAGCTCAACACCCAGGCATCGGCACTGACCCGGGGCTATGCCAGCCTGCTGGCACGCCTGTTACGCCGTCCGGCACTAACCCTGCTGGCGGCGGTGCTGATGCTGATTGGCGCCTATGTTGCCTATGGCCACTGGGGGCACGGGGTGGAGTTTTTCCCGGAAGTGGAGCCGGAATCTGCTCAGGTTCTGATCCATGCCCGTGGCGATCTGTCGATCGAGGAGAAGGATACGCTGGTACGCCGGGTGGAAGCCCGCCTGCAGGGGATGACCGAGCTGCAGGCGCTGTCGGCACGCTCCTTCAATCAGGGTGATACCCAGATGAGCGAAGACACCATCGGCCAGCTGCAGTTTCAGTTCATTGACTGGTATCGCCGTCGCCCTGCCGATGCCATTCTTGCCGATATGCGCCAGCGCACGGCAGACCTTGCAGGTATCCAGCTGGAATTCAACAAGGCCGAGAATGGTCCGGGCCAGGGCAAGCCCATCGAGCTGCAGATATCAGGCGGTACGGATGAGCAACGTAATGCGGCCGTGGCACTGATCCGTCAGCGTATGAACAGTCTCGGTGGCTTTGCCGAGGCGGAAGATGATCGTGCTCTGCCCGGCATCGAATGGCGTCTGCAGGTGGATCGTGAAGAAGCAGCCCGTTTCGGCGCTGACATTGTCACCATCGGCAACGCCGTACAGCTGATCACCTCCGGTATCAAGGTCGCGGACTACCGCCCGGATGACAGTGATGACGAGGTGGATATCCGCGTCCGCCTGCCCGCCGGACAGCGCTCGCTGGGGCAGCTGGATACCATGACGATCAATACCCAGCAGGGGATGGTGGCACTGAGCAACTTCGTCCGGCTGCAGCCCATGCCCAAAACCGGCACCCTGACCCGGGTTGATACACGTCGCACCCTGACCATCAAGAGTGAGGTGGCGCCGGGCTATCTGGCCAATGATCAGGTCCACGCCCTGCAGCAGTCACTGCAGGGCGAGAACTGGCCTGCGACCCTGCGTTTTGAGTTCAAGGGAGAGGATGAAGATCAGCGCGAAACCATGCGTTTTCTGTCACTGGCCTTTGTCACTTCGCTCTTCCTGATGACGCTGATTCTGCTGACTCAGTTCAACAGCCTGTATCAGAGCCTGCTGATTCTGTCGGCTATCGTGTTCTCTACTGCCGGTGTGCTGCTGGGGCTGCTGATTACCGCTCAGCCTTTCGGCATTGTCATGTGTGGCTTGGGCATCATTGCCCTGGCAGGGATAGTGGTGAACAACAACATTGTGCTGATTGATGCCTACAACGAGATGCGCAGCAAAGGTATGGCTCCACTGGAGGCGGCCCTGGAAACCGGCAAGCTGCGCCTGCGCCCGGTGTTTCTGACAGCCATCACCACAGTGCTGGGGCTGATCCCGATGGTGCTGTCACTCAATGTCGACCTGCTCAACCGGCAAATTGCCTGGGGAGCGCCATCAACGCAATGGTGGACGCAGTTGTCATCAGCCATCGCGGGAGGCCTGACCTTCGCTACCCTGCTGACGTTGTTTCTGACCCCCTGTTTACTGGTGCTGGGCGAACAGCTCCTTAGCCGCAGCAAAGCAAGGGCCGTGAATGGGCATAGTACAGTCGACACAGGCGCAGCGGAAACCGATCAGCACAAACAACTACGCCGTGGCTGACCACGGCGTAGTTTGGAAGGGAGTTAAAGGCCGTCGAGTTACAGCGGATGCGGGAAGGCACGTGCTGCGTGGCGATGATTCACACCTGACGGCGTTACATAGAAGCGCGCCTCTTCATCGGTACACTGACCTGCGCGTCCACAGCTCAGATCGTCGTCTTCGCACAGGCAATGGTGCTTGTCGAGGCTATCAGGGACAGGCGATGGCATCGACTGCTGCAGAAATCCAAAGGTAAAGAAGCGGCCAAACAAATGGGCAACATAGTGGTGACGAACACGTTTTTGCACTGCGCTGATGTTGACCATGGAATCTACCTGTGGGTTACGGCGGCTGCCGGACACTATTTATTGCTTAATATTGAGCAAAATATGTACCAGCAGCCGACTTACTCACCCAAAGGGCGTCTTACTTTCTCTGTCAGCCTGAAGTAACTGGCTATACATCAACGGTTTAGCTCGTTTCCTTGTTGCGATAGCTGTAAGTCGCCTTGAACCGCGACTGAATCCAGTCACCACTGGTAACAGGCTGGTAACGCAATGGATGCTCCGTATCGATGCATGTGGGTAAGGTGGTAACCAGCGTATCGAAGTCAGGCTCCACAAAGAAGGGGCTGGAATAGCGATGCACTCCGGCCTGCGGGCTGACTACCCGATGAGCCGTGGAGCGATAGATATCGTTAGTCCAGTGCTGCATCAGGTCACCAATATTGACCACGTAGCTGTCTTCGATAGGGGTGGCATCAATCCACTGACCATCAGCACCGCGTACCTGCAAGCCACCAATCTGATCCTGGCGCAGCAAGGTGATGCAGCCGTAGTCGGTGTGGGCGCCTGCGCCATTGTCATGTACCTGCTCGGGGCGGGGTGGATAGTGAATCACCCGCAGCACCGTGACATGGGTGGAGAACGACTGACTGAAGAAATCCTCTGGCATCTTAAGTGCCAGTGCCATCGCTTTGAGGATACGCATCGCCACGGGGAACAGCTCAGCGTAGTAGCGCTCCATCAATGATTGAAATCCTTCCAGCTGCGGATAGCGATTGGGGCCATACATGCTGGGGCAGCGCTCAACATAGGCGTGCTCCTCAGGCAAATTCAGCGCCATGTCGAATGTTTCCTTCCAGTCTGTTGGCCTGCCTTCCTCCAGCTGCTCAGCACCGATGGAGCCATAACCACGATGGTTGGGGCTCTGGGTAATATCGATGGCGCGCTTGTCGGTATCCGGCAAGGCGAAGAAACGCGCCGACATGTCAAATACCTGCTGTACCAGAACCGGATCGACACCGTGACCGGTGACGTAGAAGAAGCCACGGTCGCGACAGGCGGTATCGATAGCGTCAATGACGGGCTGCCAGGCCTGACGGTCTTCCAGCGCCAGGGGGGAGATATCTATCAGCGGAATACTGCTCATGGTTAATTTCCTGTCTGCATCCTCAGTGAGAGGATAAGCATGTAAACGAAAGGCTCCCGCAGGAGCCTTTCGTGTATTGCATGGGTGCAATGGGTTATTGCGGGATCTTGTCGTCGATGCCTTCAACATACCAGTTGACCTGCGCCAGCTCTTCATCAGTCAGAGCATGACCTGCGGCAACCACTTCCTTACCAGTGTTGTCCTTGATCGGGCCGGTAAAGGGTTTCAGCTCGCCTGATTTGATCTTGGCATAGGTATCATTGATAGCCTGTTTCACGTCAGCAGGCAGGTTGTCGTTGATGGACGCCAGCTGCAGCACGTCTTCGTGGAAGCCACCCCAGTAATCCTGAGGCTTGTAGGTACCATCCATGACAGACTGTACAACCTTGATGTAGTAAGGAGCCCAGTGGTCACGCACAGAGTAAACATGAGCATTGGGTGCAAACTTGGACATGTCTGACGCCTGACCGATAGCACGTACGCCACCACGCTTCTCTGCAGCGATCAGCGGAGCAGGGCTGTCAGTGTGCTGAATCAGCACGTCGACACCCTGATCCATCAGAGCATTGGCCGCGTCAGCTTCTTTACCGGGATCGTACCAGGTGTTAGCCCAGACGATCTTCAGCTTGACGTTGGGGTTAACGCTCTTGGCGCCCATGTAGACCGCATCAATGTCACGGATCACTTCAGGAATGGGGAAAGCACCGATATAACCAATGGTGTTGGACTTGGTCAGCATGCCTGCTGCAACGCCAGAGACGTAGCGACCTTCATAGGTACGCAACACGTAGGTGCCCATGTTAGGCAGGCGTTTGTAACCGGTAGCATGTTCAAAAATGACGTTGGGGAATTTCTTCGCCACCTTGTAAGTCGCATTCATAAAACCAAAGGAGGTGGTGAAGATCACCTTGTTTCCATCTTTGGCCAGCTGAGTGATAACACGCTCAGCATCAGCGCCTTCAGGAACGTTTTCAACGTAGGTGGTTTTTACCTTGCCGTTGAAGTATTTCTCCATTTCCTGACGACCCTGGTCGTGCTCGTAGCTCCACCCCAGATCACCCACCGGGCCAACATACACAAAGCCTACTTTCAAGGGTTCTTCTGCCTGGGCCATCACAGCACAGGTCATCAGTCCCAGACCTGCCAGCAACTGCTTCAGTTTGAGTTTCATCAATCAGATCTCTCGTCTCTTATTGGAGGGAGCCGGAGCAGGAGTGCCCGGTCACTAGCGAATAAATTGCTTCAAAACGGTGCCTGAGTATCTTTTTACCGCGCCTGCCATTGCGTGATGCAACGCATTTAGCAGCACACAGTAAAGTGTTGCAGAGTCAGACAACAGGTAACCCCTCTGGTAGCAAAAAACTGGCCAACTGGTCAATTTCCTGCAAATTCACAGACAACCGCTTCTTTATATAGCCCATCGGCCAAATGTTCACACCAAAATAGTGCACAAGCCCGTTTTCGGGCTTAACGGCGCGCCAACTATGACCAAGGGAATCGCCTGCTTTGTCACTGCCGATGCAACCTCTGGTAAAGGTTGCATCACGCAGCGTTGCAAATAGAAAACAGTCCGCACTTTCATTTCGTGACCAGCAGTCATAAAATGACCAAAAGTTCACAGAATAACAGCGAAAGCATTTATGACTGCTCCAAGCCTCAAGCAACGTCAGTTTCAGGAACGCGAAGGTGCCATCATCTGCGCTGCACTGAAGCTGTTCGATCAGGACCAGTGGCAGCAGGTGACCGTGGCGGACATCGCCAGCGAAGCTCAGATTGCCAAAGGCACTGTTTACAAACACTTTGCCAGTAAAGAAGAACTGTGCGGGCGCATCATGCTCGACTTTCATCAAGGTTTACTGGAGACCTTTGAGCAGGCGTTACCTAACGCCAACACCCTGAGCCTGATCAGGGACATGATCAGACGGGCCTTCGATCATTATCTGGCCCATCCAGCAGCGGCCCGAGTGAGTTATGCCTGTCGCTGCAACAGTTTCATCCAGCGCCTGCCCGATCCATTACGTGTGCGTGGCGAGGAGCTGGACAGTGCTTTCTTTGGTTTTTTTGCCGATGTGCTTCTGCAGGGCATGCGTAGTGGTCAGATACCACAGCGCCCTGTTGAGCAGCTGATTCTGCCCATCCACGCCATATTCGACGGCGCCATGGGCAAGATCTGGCGTAACGAATATCAGGAGATACCTGACTCCGATGTCTCACTGGAGCAGTTTCTCGACATTATCACCAATTTTGTCATTGCCAGTATCGTGGCCCCCATTGCCGATGATGACCTGCCCGGAACAACAGGGCACAAGGACATCACCCAATGCGAGAAGAGCCGACTGGTATCAGCGACACACTGAATTAAAGATTACAGAGGAAGGGTGGATATCATGACTGCCACATACAACCCACGGAACACTGTCAAGCCAGCTGTCGTTGCGCCCATGGCCAGCTCTCTGCTGCTTAACGTTATCCCCGAGCAGTTCAGCAACAGCATCAGGGTGATCCCCACCCTGACTCAGCGAGCGATCAGTCAACCTTTACGCATGGTAGAGAACTTCAGCGGCTGGTTACAGCAACTGACGCTGCCTCTGCATGCTGAGACCGACAAGATGCTGTCTGTCAGCTTCCCCGAAAACTCAGTCGCTGCAGTATTCGACAAGACAGCACTCGGCCGCAGTCTGCTCAATATGATGCGCGTCAGCATCGAAGCTGCCAAATTCTACGTTCTGGTGAAGATGGATATTCAGGACAATCAGCTACAGCTGACACTGGATCAGGATCGTGCCCTGAACGACCTGCGTCCACTGAGTGACCTGTTCGAAGTTGTTGAGGCCCATCATGGCCGCATCGAGGAGCAGGAATCCCATCTGGGTGGTACACGTTTCTGTATCAATCTGCCTGTACTGGCCTGATTGAGTTCACTGAGGGGCTCGCCCCTCTCCGGCAGCAATATAGTGCTGCTCAAGGTCAACCAGCCGGTTGGCTTGTAGTAAACAGGGAAAAACAGCATACAAAGTGGGTGGCGTTGTTGATCTTCACATCAACGGGATGGCAGTCCTCAGGAGATCAAACCATGAAGTTGCTTAAACCCCTTGGTACCAGCATTTTGACGGGGGTGCTGCTGTTGGCAGCGGGCACCGGTGTTGCCTACGCTGACCGTGACCACGGTCGGTACTGGCAGGAAGACGGTTATAACCAAAATTATGACCGCGACGGTAACCGTGACCACGGCAAGCACAATGATCATGGTTGGCGTAACGACCATGATTGGCACGACCGCGGCAATGGCTGGGGCAACCGTCACGACCGTTATCGTGGTCCAGAACGGGTAACCGTGATTCGGGAAATACCCCGTCATGCACGCAGAGTTATTGTTCGTGACCGGACTTACTACGTGTATAACGACGTCTACTACCGTCCGCAGCGGGACTATTATGAAGTGGTTCCTGCCCCTTTCGGCGCTGTGCAGTTCAGTCTGCCTGGTGGCTCGGTAAAGGTGATGATCGGCGGTGTACCTTATTATCGCCATGGTGGCGATTACTACTGGTACGACAATCATTCCAGCGGCTTCCGCCTGATGCTGGATATGTAGTCAGCCAGGGTAACCAACGAATGCTCAACACTTTTAGGGCGAACACGACCTGGTCTGTTCGCCCTTTTTTATTGACCGAGCAGCTGGCTCCCAAGACCTTTTGCATCCTGAATGCGATTGATACAGCCATCAGCGCTGTATATTTACATCCCCGCAATTCGCTCATCGAGCCTGTCTATCACTCCATCGACACTGGCAATTGGACGCCTCAGCCTGCAAGGAGTAGTCTGGCCGACACGCTAGCTGGAAGCACATATCGTGTTTTTGCATCGGTCAGTACCGATTAGCTGGCAGCGGGACTCAGCGATGACCACAGTGTTCGAACTCCACGACAGCCCCCCTTCTCCCGATGGAATAGCACGATACGAATTCCATACCCTGACGCAAACCCGTGCGGACTCTGCCGAACTGATTGAAGAAGTGGCATTAGCCATCAGCTACAACGGCCTCAGCCACAGCGTCATGATGATTACCCCCGTGGATATAGATGACTTCCTGTTCGGCTTCAGCCGCAGCGAAGGCATTATCGAGCGGGCAGACGAAGTGCGTGATTGGGACATTACCCAAATTGATGACCAGCGCTGGCACGCTGATCTCACCCTCAGCCCGAGACTGCTGTCACGCTTCAAACAGGGCCGTCAGCGTCTGCGGGGCGCTACCGGCTGTGGCCTGTGTGGTATTGACTCCCTGCAGGAAGCCCTGCCAGATTTACCCCGCCTCCGTTCATGCCCTCTGCCACCCGCCGAACTCTTCCCCGGTTTGCGTGACCGTCTGCAACAACACCAGCCGCTGGGTAATCGTGCGGGCGCCATTCATGCCGCCATGCTGCTGGATCGTGCCGGTAACGTACTGGCAAGCCGCGAAGATATCGGCCGCCACAATGCCCTCGATAAACTATTGGGGCATGCGCTGCGCCAGCGTCTGGCGCTCTATGATCATATTGTGGTCATGAGCAGCCGCTGCAGCATGGAGCTGATCCAGAAAGCCGTGCGTGCCGGCGTATCCACGCTGGTCAATCTGGCCTCACCCAGCCAGCTGGCAGTCGATCTGGCACGTCACCATGGCCTCAACCTTATCCATCTGCCCCGCCAGGGCAGTCCCAGGATATATGCGAGCCACCCTGAAACCAGTCACCCAGAAGTTTGTTCTCCATCCGCACAGCAAGCCGGATGAATCCTGCGACCAAGAAATCGAGATGAATCAGTCAAAATCAGATCAGGTTCCCAGCGCCAGCAGTACTATTGAAACGTATTACCATCCCTACCAGGGTTCTGCCGGAGGATGGGGAGCGCTGAAGGCCACCACCCGCCACTGGCTGCAAAGTCGCAACTCCACCCGTAACGTCAAAACCATGCTGAAGACCAACCAGCCCCACGGTTTTGACTGCCCCGGCTGTGCCTGGGGTGAAAAACATGATCCGAGCATGATCCGTTTCTGCGAGAACGGCGCCAAAGCGGTGAACTGGGAAGCCACCAGCAAGAGGGTCGATGCGGCCTTTTTTGCGCGTTACAGCGTCAGCTGGCTCTATCAGCAGAGCGACTATTTTCTTGAGTATCAGGGCCGTCTGACTGAGCCCATGCGCTACGACCCGGTCAGTGATCACTATCTTCCCATCAGTTGGAATGATGCTTTCGCACTGATTGCTGAGACGCTCAAAGGCCTGGACCATGCCGACCAGGCGGAGTTCTACACCTCAGGCCGTGCCAGCAACGAAGCCGCGTTCCTCTATCAGTTGTTTGCCCGTGCCTACGGCACCAACAACTTCCCCGACTGCTCCAATATGTGCCACGAAGCCAGCGGCTATGGCCTGACCAGCAGCATTGGTGTGGGCAAAGGCACGGTAGAGATTGAAGATTTCGAGCAGGCCGACGCAGTCTTTGTATTTGGCCAAAACCCCGGCACCAATCACCCACGTATGCTCGATACACTGCGTGAAGTGATCAAGCGTGGTGCTCAGGTGGTGTGTTTCAACAACCTCAAAGAGCGCGGACTGGAGCGTTTCACCCACCCTCAAAACCCGGTGGAAATGCTGAGTAACGGCTACACCCGCATGAATACGGCCTACTACACCCCCAAAATTGGCGGTGACATGGCCGCCGTACGAGGCATGGTCAAGGTCCTGATCGAGCTGGAGGAAGCCGCCCAGCAACGCGGCGAGGCGATTTTCGACCATGCTTTTATCGCTGAGCATACTGACGGCATGGCGGCGTATCTGGCAGAAGTGGCAGCCACCCCGTGGCAACACATCATCGAACAGTCTGGACTGAGCCGTGAGGAGATAACTGCGGCAGCGCAGGTGTATGCCCGGGCCGACCGGGTGATCTGCACCTGGGCGATGGGCGTCACCCAGCACCGCCATTCGGTCCCCACCGTGCATGAGATCGTCAATCTGTTACTACTGCGTGGCAATATCGGCAAGCACGGCGCGGGAGCCTGCCCAGTACGCGGCCACAGTAATGTGCAGGGTGACCGCACCATGGGCATCAATGAGCGCCCATCGGAAGTCTTTATCAACAACCTTGAGCGCCGCTTTGATATCAAGGTGCCGCGTCACCATGGCCATGCCACCGTAGAAACCATTCAGGCCATGCTGGAAGGCAGCAGTAAGGTGTTTATTGGTCTGGGGGGCAACTTCGCTGCCGCCACTCCGGATACCGCGCTGACGGAACAGGCATTACGCCGTTGTGAGCTGACGGTCCAGATCAGCACCAAGCTTAACCGCTCTCATCTGGTGACCGGTAAACAGGCACTGATCCTGCCCTGCATGGGTCGCACGGACATTGATATGCAGGCCAGCGGCCCTCAACGGGTCACAGTGGAAGACTCATTCAGCATGGTCCATGCCTCCGGTGGTGTGCTGGAGCCGCTGTCTGCCGAGATCAGGTCAGAACCCGCCATCATTGCCGCGATGGCCGAGGCCACGCTGGGCAAACAGCCCGTTGACTGGTCTGCCCTGGCGGCCGACTACGATCACATTCGCGACCTGATCGCTGACGTTATCCCGGGCTTCAGCGAGTTCAATCGCAAAATTGATCAGCCCGGTGGCTTCTATCTGGGCAACAGTGCCCGTGAACGGCAGTGGCAAACCCCGACCAGCAAGGCCATTGCCCATTGTCACTCACTGCCGGCACATATCCTGCCGGAAGAGGTGGCCAGCCAGCTGAACAGCCAGACCCTGATCATGCAGACTCTGCGTTCACATGATCAGTACAACACCACCATCTACGGCCTGAATGACCGTTACCGGGGTATCAGGGGCGAGCGCAAGGTGGTCTTTATCAATCCGGCAGATATGGAGCGACTGAGTCTTCACGCCGGCCAGGAAGTCAGCATTCGCTCACTGTGGGGTGATAACATCCAGCGTCAGGTCGAGGGCTTCAAGCTGGTTCCCTACGATATTCCTGCAGGCAATGTCGCCGCCTACTATCCGGAAACCAATCCGCTGGTTCCGCTCAACAGCGTGGGTGATTTCAGCCGCACCCCAACATCAAAAAGTATTGCCGTTATACTGACTGCACATCAATCCATGCGGATTGCCTGAGCAGACGTTTACTACGGCTAACAGCAGCGGGCAGTCCCTCACACCAAGGACTGCCCGATGTCCCGCCTCCTGCATACGTTTCTGCTTGGCAGCAGCCTGCTGCTCGCCGCCTGCATTCCTCGTCCACAGAGCTCCACCCCCGATCAGCCACTGGAAAATACCTACTGGAAACTCACACAGCTGGGCACTGACCCCGTGCAGCCCGATACCCGGATGCGTGAGCCGTACCTGCAGCTCAGCCCGGAACAGCAACGTGTTACGGGTTTCAGTGGCTGTAACCTGCTGGCGGGTCAGTATCAGCTGACTGCCCGCCAGCTGCATCTGGGCCCGCTGATCAGCACGCGCATGGCCTGCATGCAGGGCATGGCGCTGGAAAGTCACTATATACAAGCTCTGGAACAGGTTCGGGGCTGGCAAATAAGCGGGCACACCCTGACTCTGCTGGACGCACAGCAGCAGCCCCTGCTGCAGTTTGAGGAAAGCAATAAATAAACAGCACAGGGCCGTACAGCACGGCCCTTTTCCATACCTCAGATCTGACTGATCTGCAGCCAGCAGGCTATGCCTTACCGGTCTTCAGGTGCCAGGTCTGCCCACGCACATTTTGATAGCACTGGCCCGGCAACGACAGCTACTGCCTGAATTTTCTCTGGCACACCACTGCACCTAAGCCCACTAGACAATCCAAGAAATCACGACTATTTGTATCTGTGTCAGTTTTATTTCAGCACTATCTCAGTTTTCTTAAGTTTGTCTTAAGGTTCAGCAGATAGCCTCTGCGACCATTCTTCTTATAATTTGCTGTCAGAGTTAAGTGCCCATGAAGCCACAACGGCAAGGTATGTCACGCCTGATACATGCCTCTATCTACTCCTGGCAAGGCCTGAAGCTGGCCTGGCACCATGAGGCGGCCATTCGCCAGGAATGCATGGCCCTGCTGGTGCTGATCCCCGTTGCCTGCCTGCTCCATGTTACTGCGCTGGAACGTGCTCTGCTGATTGTCAGCGTTTTTGCTGTGCTGGTGGTGGAGTTACTGAACTCTGCCATTGAGGCGGTGGTTGACCGTATCGGTCACGAAATGCACCCCCTGAGCGGTCAGGCCAAAGACATGGGTTCGGCTGCCGTTCTGGTTACTCTTATGGCCGCTGTCGGAGTCTGGTTATGCATCCTGCTGTAAACGATGCTCCCCCCTCGTTATTACGCCGTTGTGCCAATCGTTCTTCCTCTCCTCAGCCACCCGCTCATCTGTCGATGCAGAAGTTCTGGGTCAATCACCTGTTTTATCCGCTGCTGGCTTTTGCACTGGCGGTACTGATCATTAGCGTTTTCCACCTCGACCGGGTTGTAGCAGATGCACTGTACTGGGCGGAAGGCCATCAGTGGGCACTGAAGGATAGCTGGCTCACCACCACCCTGATTCACAAAGGCGGCAAGAATCTTTCGATTGCTATTGCCGTGGTGACATTGCTGATGCTGGCAACCAGCTGGGTGAGGCCGGCATTAGGTCACTGGCGCCGTCCGCTGACCTTTCTGCTGCTGGCTGCCGCCACCAGCTCGTTACTGATTGTCAGCGCCAAGTCGCTGACCCATATTGCCTGCCCGTGGGACTTCAATCGCTATGGCGGCAATCTGCCGTTCATGAGTGAACTCGATCAGTTCCTCCACAACGACAGCGGTCGCTGCTTTCCTGCTGGCCATGCCAGTGCGGGCTACGCCTGGCTGGCATTGTATTTTGTCGGACTCTATCGCCACTCTGGCTGGCGCTGGATGGGGCTGATGCTGGCTGTGACTATGGGCGTGGTATTTGGCATTTCCCAGCAGCTGCGTGGTGCCCACTTCATCTCCCATGATGTCTGGACCTTCGCTATCAGCTGGTTTACCGCACTGGTTTGGTTCCGGCTGGTCATGTACCGCAGCTACAAGCTGAGCCTGAGCAGCGGCGTTGCGAACAGCTCACCTGTTTTCACTTCCACTCCTTCTGCCTACGCGGCTGAAACCGGTATCAAGGTTTCTTCATGAGTCAGCTATCTACTTCCACCGCCATGAACAGCACAGCTTCCCGTCAGCGCTGGCAGATCAGCAGTGTGCGCTTCTGTCTGCTGTTCTCTGCCCTGCTGGTCCTGGCCTATAACCCGGCATTCTTTCATGCCCTCGGTCAGGTCATTGACCCGCTGACCCTGCGCGGTGGCGCCTTTACCCTCAGCGTCGGCGCGTTGCTGGGGCTACTGATGTTTATTCTGCTCAACCTGATCGCCGTACCTTACCTGCTCAAGCCCATCGCCATCGCTGTGCTGCTGAGCGGTGCAGCAGCCTCCTACTTCATGAATACCTACGGCATCGCCATCGACAGCGTCATGGTACAGAATGTCGTGGAAACCGACCCGGCCGAGGCTGCAGCGCTGTTCAGCCCGCGTCTGGTCATGTATCTGCTGTTTCTGGGCGTGGTTCCCTGCCTGCTGGTGTGGAAGGTCAGCATCAGCTATCGCCGCTGGCATCGCGAACTGCTGGTCAGGTTGCTGGCCATCATTGCCAGCCTGCTGGTAATTGCGGCGATGCTGTTCGCCCTGTCACAGGATTACGCCTCATTCTTCCGCAATAACAAGAATGTGCGGCAGATGGCCGTGCCGCTGAGCTACATCTATGCCGGTGTATCCTTTGCGGTCAAAGACAAGGAAGGCCCGATTGTGGTCAAGGCCATCGGTGAAGATGCCCGACCCGGTGCACTGGCACTGGCCAAACATAAGCCCACGCTGACGGTCTTTGTGGTCGGCGAAACCGGTCGTGCCGATCATTTCGGCCTCAACGGTTACGAACGCAACACCACCCCGCTGCTGGCAAAGCAGGATGTATTCAACTTTACGCAGTTCACCTCCTGCGGCACCGCCACAGCCGTCTCCGTGCCCTGTATGTTCTCGCTGCTGGATCGCCAGCACTATGACGACCGGAAGGCCAAATCGCAGCAGGGTCTGCTGGATGTTCTGAATCACGCGGGTTATGCCGTACTGTGGCGCGACAATAACTCAGGCTGCAAAGGCGCCTGTGATCGCGTCAGCTATGAAGACATGTCCAAGGCAAACGTGGCTGAAGACTGCAACAGCGAAGAGTGTTTCGATCAGGTTCTGCTGCACAACATCGACACTGTCCTGCCCAAACCCAACGGTGACATGTTCGTGGTCCTGCACCAGCACGGCAGCCATGGCCCCGACTACTACCATCGCTATCCGCAGGACATGGCTTTCTATCAGCCCGAATGCAAAACCAATCAGCTGCAGGACTGCAGTCTGGAGTCACTGGTCAATACCTATGACAACACCATTCGCTATACCGATTACTTCCTCAACAATGTGATCGAATGGCTGAAGCAGCACAGTGATCAGTACAACACCGCCATGCTGTACGTGGCCGATCACGGCGAATCGCTGGGTGAGAACCATGTTTACCTGCATGGCATGCCTTACATGATCGCTCCGCAAGAGCAGAAGCACGTATCGTTCTTCTACTGGCTGTCGAAAGGCTTTGAGCAGACCTATGACATCAACTCTGACTGTCTGGCTGGCAAAGAACATCAGCCCTTCTCGCAGGACAACATCTTCCACTCCGTGCTGGGCATGCTCGATATTCAGACCAGCGTGTACGACGCCCAACTGGACATGTTCCAGGGGTGCCGCCCACAGGGCTGAGCCTGTCTCCTACCGATATGGCCAGTGCTGACTGGCCATATCCGGTCTGTTGATTGAATTTCCGCTTTGGCCGGGTATGATCCTTGGCACTCTCGCCGGCAGTGTATCGATTAAGTGTTCCTCTTATGCTGGCTGTACTGCAAGGAGCGTAGGATGAACACCGCACGTCGCTGGCTGCTGTTACTGTTGTGCTGCTGTGTGCCATTACTGGCATCAGCGGATACGCAGCAGACTACTGATCAACAGGCGCGCGACCGCATTATCGCCTGGGCCCAGCAGTTCTGGCAGTCGCTGCAGCGTAAGTCCGGTGTACAGACACTACCCACGGCTCATGCTGAGCTGACCATCCCCAGCGGTTTCTACTTTCTCGATGCCCACGACAGTGAACGAGTACTGACCGAGGTCTGGGGCAACCCTGCCCGTAGTGGCGCTCTGGGCATGCTGTTCCCCAGCGATGCCAGTCCCTTTGATGCCGATGCCTGGGCTGTCGTGCTGCATTATGAGGCAGGCTATGCCATCAACCCGCGGATTGCCGCACAGCTGGATTATCAGGCCCTGCTCAGCCAGATGCAGAGTGAACTAAAAGCGGATCCATCAGACACAGAGGGCCCGCAGCTGACTGGCTGGGCTGTTCCTCCGCACTTCGACGCTGAGCGCAATATTCTCTACTGGGCCAAGGAGCTGGCCTTTCCCGGCAAGGCGACACATACCCTGAACTACAATATCCGCCTGCAGCATCAGGACGGCGTACTGGTGATGAATATCGTTGCACCTGTCACCGAGCTCGCCGCTATCAGTCAACAACTGCCACCGCTGCTGGACATGGTGCATTTCCTGCCAGACAGCAGCACGGCGGATACCCTGCCGCCAACAGCGAAAGTAGCCAGTCTGCCGGCTGATCTGCCACTTCAGCCAGCTCCCCGCACAGCGGCAGAGAACACCGCTCTGCTCAGCGAAATGCCCGACAGTGTGGCGATGGTGATCAGCCTGCTGCGCCAGTTCTGGTATCTGTCGGTGCCAGCCGCACTCTATCTGCTTTTCCGCCTGTTCCGCGGACGTGAGCGACGGATTTTTTACTAAGACAAAACGTCACCCAAGAAGTACCAAATCAATCAAGGAGTGAATTGATGCACAGGGAGGTCCCTGTCAGAAGAGGCATACCCACACGTTGTCCAGGCGACGCCATGGTTCCCGTAGTGATGCGGCTACGCGAAACATTAGGTATGTCTGGAGTGTTCTGAGTATGCGTCACACTAAGCTTGCGTCACTCGTTACGGGACTCGCACTCACTGCGGTCGTACTGGGCTGGCATTTTTTCCAAAACGATCCCGACACGTACATACCACTGGGAGAAAAAGAAACGAAGGAAATGGAGAGCAGCCTCACTCAAGCCAGCCAGCGCCAGTCCGGGGGGGCTGATAATGGCATTATTGTTGCCGCTCTGGCTGACGTTTTTTTTGGTGACAGATTTAACTTCAAAAATCACACCATCGCCCTTCAACATCCCGACGACGATTTAGCCAAATACGTCGCTATCATTACCGAAGATGGCATTCCGGAAGATGATTCTGTCGCAGGCTATCGGCATCGGCTCACCTTCACTTTTCAGCAAGGTGCATGGCAAATACAAAAGGCAGAAATGCAATGGCGATGCTGGTTTGACAGGGGTCACACTGATTTCAGCACGGAGCCTTGCAGCTGACTCGCCTTCTAACGCCTGTAGTTAGGACGGGTGACGGTATCCACCATCCCTGACTATGCGGGACTAGTCAGGGATGGATCTGGCCCCTAACGATTCTGCAAGCGCAGTAACGGATTAAGCCGGAAAGACTCCGGGTTTCCTTCTGCTGCAATACTGCGTGAATGTGGTGAAGGCTGCTGCGCAACCACAGCACACACCTGGCTGACAAAGCTACGCATGACCTGAATAAGGTCGATCACCTCATGAACCTGACTGCCCGCCAGACAAAAACGATACATGACGCGAACGACACCACTGTCTCGTTCGCAAGCAATGACAAATAGCGGCCCCCCTTGACGCCCCTGCAACTCCAGTAGCGATAGTGCCACTTGTGGTGCCTGCAGTGCCGTAAGGTGTGCTGCACTGCACTGCAGCTCCGCCCAGCCATTGTCGCGCTGACACAGAAAGAGGGCCGGTTCAGCAGCGAAGGTAAAACGGAAACAGATTGCCTGCCGGTCAAAATCCTGAATACCCAGACGCTCCATTATCTGGGCAAGCAGATTGCTGAAGAGCGGTTGCGGCTGACTCATGAGCGCGGCTCCCTGGTTGTCTCGCGCTGCTCAGCGTGCGGCGAATGTTGCGGACTTCCCAAAGCATCAGCAAACACCTCTGCCTGCTCGATTGCGGGTGGCTCTGTGCTAGCAAACTGTTCCTGCGCATCGAAAAACTCTTCCTGGTCAGAGTCACTGCTGGCCACTGAGCCAGGAGCATCCTCAAGTTCAGTAAAACGACCGGAGTCGACAACGCCCAGCTCCACGTCCGGCTGTTGCTCTGTCGTAGTCTTGAAATTTTGCAGTAGTTTGACCACCGCATTAGCAATGGCTTCCCCACCCGGACGCGGTAAGGTCAGATTGCAAGCGGTCAGAAAGACCGTTCCAGCCACCAGCCCCGGCAGGCTGTCAGTAAAGTGAGTGGCAGGGATTTTGTTGATGATGCCGAAAGGCAGCAGCAGTGGCGACAAGCCGGAGTAGCTGGCAAACTTGCTGGCAGCCTGCTGGGCATTTTCACTCGGGCTTCTTGCCGTCTTGGTCAGTTCAAATACGGTGAGTCCCGCATCCATCCCCAAGTCCACCAAACCCGCTGGCTCATCATAATAGGTGGCAGCTGAACTCAGACAGACCGCCCCGGCAATGGCAACAAAGGCCATTTTCTGGGCAAAATCACGATTATTGGCCGGTGTCTGAGACTCTCCCTCAGCGCCCTGCCCGAGAATACGTTGCGCGACACTGGACAACTTGTCACTGGCCGCATCAATTTCGCTCAACTGCAGACTCAGACTATCACTCAGCTCCTTGCCATCCCCCTCAAACTGTTGTCGACGCTGCTGAAAATCACCGTGCTGAATCTTTACTGCATCCAGCAATGCAGTGATGTGTACTGTCATTTCAGCTGTCAGTTGCTCTGCGGGCTGAGCATCCGGCTTATGAAACAAACTTTTAATCTTGTCACTGATGGCGCCCAGGGGTTTGCTCACCAGATGAGGTGCAGATGACAGTACAAATACCGCGGCGGTAAAACTCGCTGCCATGGAATGGAACAGAATGGGACTGTTATGTTCAAAGGCCTTGGCCTTGTCATTAAAGGCGCTGATGGCGTAGGGCAGATTAGGAGGCAGATAGGGGACATGACGCTCCTGCATATGCAGACCGAAGGAGCGTTTGTCGGCGGCAGGATTAAGCGCAATCCCCATCAGCATGCACAGGGTCTTGGTGTAGCCTGCCACCAGCAGGGCAAAGTACTGATTGTCCTTATTCTTGTGCGCGGTCAGGGTAGGCAGTAAAGCCAGACCCACGTTGCCCAGACTGAACAACATAGTAGCGGCTGTGCGATAGCCCATGGGCTTATCCTTGGCAATCCGCTCCAGCTTGTGCATCAGGCCGGTGGTGACCGAACTGATTTCCTTGCGTATCCCGGCCGGAATCTGCGGCTGCTGACAGGCATCATGCAGCGTCTGCACACTCTGCCTGAAAGCAGGAAGGTGAGCCTGCTGGCGCTCGCTGGCCAGATACGCCCGGTTGTTGAACTGCCCAACAGCAGCTGCCAGATCCGTTTTACGAAATAAACCCAGTAAACGCTGCTTGATCCCCCCCGCAGAGGCCGTATCCGAAGAGCTGGAACCAGCGGCGGGATCAAGTTCGTCGGGGGTGGCAGCGGCCACTGTCACAGCACTATGAGGCGGCAATGTGAAGGCGGTTGAGGTATTGCTTAACTGCGCTGGTAGCGCTCTGGAAGTACTGACCTCCAGTTGCTCGCCCCCCATACGTCCCTGATGGGTATGGTTGACGACGTCAGGACCCGCTTCTTGATGGTGTGAGGCGGCAATCGTCGAGGATGAATGAATAGGAGTCATAGGTCATACGTTGCTGAACAAATTTCCCACTGTGTGTTTTTTATACAAGAGAAGTTCCCAGCAGGCGTATAACTATGTCCCCATCAAAAGGCTGTTATATCCGCACCATAATGGTGAAGGGCAGCAAAGGGTGTTCGTATGACCCTGCTGCCAGTCAACTCATATAATCATCCCCTTACACTTCTTCTGCCGCCAACACCTCTTCCTCGGCTCTCGCCGCCGCCAGCCACTGCTGATAGGCCGGAGTATTGAGCACGGTCTGCACGTAGTCGGCAGCTAACGCATCCAGCGGCACCTGATAGGAGTGAAAGCGCGATGCGACCGGCGCAAACATCGCATCAGCCAGTGTAAAGCGGCCAAACAGCCAGGGGCCTTCAGCATGATGGGCTTTGCGGCAGTCATGCCAGATTTCAACAATACGGCGGATATCCTGCTGAGCTGCGACACCGGGCTCGAAGCCACTGACAATACGGCGGCAGTTCATCGGCATGTCACGACGCAGATTGGGATAACCAGAATGCATCTCAGCGACGACAGAACGGGCCCATGCGCGCTGATGACGGCTGTCTGGCCAGCCCTTGCCTGCCAGCAGGGTTTCGGAAATGTATTCCCCGATGGCCAGCGAATCCCAGATGGCCTGCCCTTCATGCAGCAATACCGGCACCTTCCCCGCCATAGAGTACTGCGTGACCTGCTGCCTGAAGTCCGTTCCCAGCGACAACTGCACTTCGTTAAAGGGAATACCGGTCATCTTCAGGAAAAACCAGGGGCGCAGCGACCAAGATGAATAGTTCTTGTTGCCGATCACCAGTGTCAGTTCAGCCGCATCCACGCCACTCTGATACTCCCCCTGCACACTCCCCTGCTGGCCGTTTGCCATCGCCTTGTTCCTCATTGATCCTGATTTACGGGTTGGTCATCAGCGTCAGTGCTGATGCGCTTTACTATTGGCGAAGCATCGGGACGTAACAAACGAATAGTCTTGCAGGCAGCTATCAAAATCGGTGATAGATCGGCTTTTATAGAGCAAAATACGCCTACTTCGGCAAACAGTGGCACTTTGGTGCCGTTTTGGAACCCTCATGTCTCTTGAAATTGATCTGCTGAAAACCTTTCTGGCGGTAGTGGATACCGGCAGCTTCACCCGCGCCGCCAAGCACAGCTTCCGCACCCAGTCCGCCATCAGCATGCAGATGAAGCGACTGGAAGAGCACAGTGGCCAGCCACTGTTCCGCAAGGAAGGCCGTGATCTGGTACTGACCGAAGCGGGTAAAGTACTGGTGGGTTATGCCCGCCGCATCATGCTGCTGCACGATGAGGCGGCAGTCAGGCTCAAACAGGGATGGGCCGATCAGCCTATTCGTCTTGGTTGCCCCAGCGACTACATGGACATGATCTGCCCGTCGCTGATTCAGGCACTGCGGCAGCAGATACCGCAGGTGGGTATCCAGATCATCACCGCCAACTCACCCGATCTGCGCCCGCTGCTCGATCAGGGAGAACTGGAGCTGGCCGTGCTGACCCGGCTGCCCGATACCGATGAAGGCCATGTATTGCTGCATGATGAGGGGGTATGGCTGGTCGCCGACCACTTCGACCCGGCCGCACATAAACACCTGCCGCTGGCACTGTACGAGCCCAGCTGTAAATTTCACACAGCGGCCCGCGATGGGCTGGAGAAACAGGGCCGGGCCTATGAAGTGATCTGCACGGCCAGCAGCCCGACGCTACTGGCGACCCTGGTGCGCAACGGTCAGGCCATCAGTGCCATGGCACGCTGCTCGGCACCGGCAGACCTGTTACAGAGCCAGCAGGCTCTCGACCTGCCGCCTCTGCCCAGCACGGATATTGTGCTGGCTACCCGGGCCACGCCTCATCCCCTGCTGGGCACCCGGCAGCTACAGCAGCTGCTGACGACCTTTCAGCACCGTATCCAGACAAAAGGCTGACCACAATGACGTCAAATCACTGAACAACGCTACCGGCCGGGGAACTTTTTCGGCGTCCAGCCAGCGCCCGTGCAGGGCTGAACTATAGTTGTCAGTAGCCTGCTAACAGGCCCTAGCCGGAGAGTCATGATGATAAGAACAACACTGATCGCCAGTGCTATTGCCACACTGGCGATGCTGTATCAGAGCAGTGCCCAGGCAGAGGATCTGGAATTCACCCTGATCAACAATACCTCGGTGAATATGACCAGTTTCCACGTCTCGCCGGGGACGTCCAAACACTGGCAGGATGACCTGCTGGAAGGCGATGTGCTACGCAGTGGTGAACAGGGCACGGTCACCATTCAGGACGGCCTGACCACCTGTGAATACGATATCCGCGCTGAATTTGCGGATGGGGATGTGATGGAAGAGTACGGGCTGGATCTGTGTGAGCTGGGCTCCTACACCTTTCATGAGTAACACATCCTGCCCCTCTGCGTGAAACAACCACCCCGGCACTGGCCGGGGTGGTTTTTTTACAGAATCACGAGCGCTGTAGTCAGTGGTGATAACTGGCGGCCACTTCCGCCTCATCCAGCACATTGGCGAAGATACTGACCGCCTGCACCGCATCGCGCGCGCCATCACGGATCTGCACAATCGCCGACCCCGCCTGATTGGCCAGCTCCACACCACGCAGCGCCTGTTCCTGACTGCCACTCATACTGCTGATAGCAGCCTGGGTGCCGCCCTGAATTTTCTCGATCATCTCGGCAATCTCGGCTGTTGACCGGCTGGTACGCGCCGCCAGTGAGCGCACCTCATCGGCTACCACCGCAAAACCACGGCCCTGATCACCGGCTCGCGCCGCTTCGATGGCCGCATTCAGTGCCAGCAGGTTGGTCTGGTCCGCGATACCGCGAATGCTGTTGACGATGGCAGTGATCTGTTCAGACTGCCTGCCAAGATCAGCGATCACATCTGCAGAGGTCTTGACCATATCGGCAATCTGGCGCATTTCCGTGGCGGCATCCTGAATGATGACCGTGCCATGCTCAGCCACCCGCTCGGTTTCCGCTGCGATGTGATAGGCACGTGACGCACTGCGCGCCTCACTCTCGTTCTGTTCCACCTCACGGCTGATATCCACCGCAAATTTCACCACTTTGTAAAGCTTGCCATCACGGTCAAACACCGGGTTATAGCTGGCTTCCAGCCAGACCACCTGCCCGTTGCGGCCAAGGCGCTTATAGCGGCCCGTCATAAACTGCCCGCTGCGCAGTTGTTGCCAAAACTGCGTGTACTCATGGGATCGCACATAATCTGCGTCACAAAACAGGCTGTGGTGCTTGCCTTTGATGGCACTCAGCTCATAGCCCATGGTCTGCAGGAAGTTTTTATTGGCGGTCAGAATGGTGCCATCGGGGGTGAATTCAATAATGGCATTGGAGCGATCAACCGCTTCCAGTTTGGCCCGCGCATCCGCTTCGACGTTCACTTTGGCCGTGATGTCGGTGGCAAACTTCACGATCTTGTAGGGCTTACCATTACTGTCCAAAACCGGATTGTAGGAAGCCTCCAGCCACACCACACCACCCTGTTTGGTCAGGCGCTTGAACTGGTCGGCAATAAACTCTCCTTTGCGCAGGCGGGCCCAGCGCGCCGCATAGTCAGGGCTGTTCACCAGTGCCTTGTCGCAGAACAGGCTATGGTGTTTACCCACGACCTCATCGAGGGCATACCCCATCAGCCGCAGGAAGTTGTCATTGGCCTGCAGCACTTTGCCATCCAGATCAAACTCGATCACTGCCATGGATCGGTTAAGCGCCTGGAGCATAAACTGATGTTGTTCCAGTGCCGTCTGACTGGCCGCCAGTTGTTGCTTTAACTTGGTGGAAAACATGGGAGACTCCGGACAGTTTTAAATCAATCGGCTTCTAACACTTCCTCTGTCGGGGCCGATGTGACATCGGTTCCTTGACCGTTACAGCTTACGTTCAGCACAAAAAACAACCAGCCCTAAATCACGACACATATCCACCTTAAGGTAACCTTACACCGTCTGTTCCTGATCAAAATCATGCTCTATAGCGACCTTTGTGTTACGCACCAGCACCATCGCCTGCAGCTGTTGCCTGCCAAACTGTGCCATCCGCAGGAAGTTCTTGCGCAGAATGGGCACATGGACGTTATCAGTGCTGGACTTATCTTTCTCCCACTCTATGTCCGGATCATGAATATAGAAAAAATGATCATCGGCGCCGGACAGCACCACCCAGTGCGGCGCCTTGCTGCGGGAAATGCGGTAACTGGAGATCAGAATCAGCGGAATCCAGCCCTGCACCAGCAACTGCTCCAGCATCGAGCTGTTGAGGCCTTCGTCGTGAATGGCAATCTGTTCCTGCTGCAGCTGTGCCAGAAAATCCTCGTGCACCAGATGGATAACTTCCTTCTTACCCTCATTGCGCACGCCATCGATAAAGGGCACACCCAGACTGCTGACATGCAGTCGCACCTCAAAGCCGCGCCGGTGCGCCGCCAGCGCCAGCCCGTGAGGGCTGCAACCGCCGTGGCCCGAGGTCATAAAGATGGTGGTGGCCTCACGCCATAACTGCAGCTCCAGTCGCCGGTTCAGTTCCAGACGGCCATTCAACGCTTTCATCGCCATCATCAGACAGGCCGGGCCGCAGGTGAATTCTGTGGTCTGGGCGTAGAACGGCACCGGCGGCAGGCGCGCGTGCCTGGGATAAAGCAGCCGCTTCTCGAAGCGCAACGCATCCGCGTGGTCCTCGTAGTAATCATGCAGCAACTGGAACTGGCGATAGCCCAGCTGGCGATAAAGTCGAATGGCAGCGTGATTATCGGGCCGTACTTCGAGGCGCAGATGACTGCAGTGACGCTCCAGCGCCGCCTGTTCGGTCGCCCGCAGCAACACCTCGCCCAGCCCCCGGCCCCGATACTGCGGTGACACCGCCAGCGAATACAGCCGGCACAGGCTGGTGCCCTGACGGCACAGCAACAGGCTGTAGCCCGCCAGATGGCCATCGGTTTCGGCAATCAGCAACAGATCATGTTCGTTCTGCAGAAACCGCCGGAAAGATCGCCGCGACAGGCGATCACCCGCAAATCCGGCGTTTTCCAGCTCGATCAGGGCTTCCAGGTCACGCAGACCTGCCGGACGCAAATGCCAGGGCGCCGTCATAGAGACTCCTTTCTTGTTGTCAGAGGAGCGCACGGATGACCTGTAACTCAGCCTCATCCTGTTACGTCCCCGTGATATATCACTCTATGTGGAAGCTTGGTCACGACTTGTTGGCTTTGCAAGCGGCTGACGCTAATAGCACAACACCGCTCCATTCACTTCAGGGCAGCGAACTACCGATGTTCGTCGCCACGCCAGGAAAGGCCATGAGCAAACTGATTATTCTGGTCGACGACCGCGCCGACTGGGCTGCCTACTACCCCACCGATGATCTGATGACTGCCCAGCAATACCTGACCGCCAGCCAGCATCTGGAAGGCAAACCGATGCAGGTCATCAACCTCTGCCGCAGCTTCAAATACCTCGGCTCCGGCTACTACTGCTCATTGCTGGCCGAAGCCCGCGGCCATCGGGTGATTCCCAGTGTGCGCACCCTCAATGACCTCAGCCACAAGAGTATCTACAGCCTCGATACCGCCGACCTCGACAGCCTGATCAACAAGGTACTGCCCAAAGGTATCGAGATCGCCAAAGCCGATATCCTGATTTTCTTCGGCAAAACCCACGAACCGGCGCTGGCCGATCTGGCCCGCCAGCTGTTTGAGCTGTTTCCCTGCCCGATCCTCAAGGCCAGCTTCCGTAAGGAGGGAGAAGGCAAAGGCAGCCACTGGCGGCTGAGTAAAATCCGCCCGGTCGCGCTGCAGCAGCTGCAGGATAGCGATGAAGACCGCTTCGCCGAAGCGCTGGACCGCTTCTCACGCCGGATCTGGCGCAAACCCCGTGCCCGCCGCAGTGCCCGTTACGATCTGGCGATACTCTACGATCCGCAGGAGAAGATGCCGCCTTCCGATGCCACTGCCCTGAAGCTGTTTATCAGTGAAGGCAAGAAGCTGGGGCTGGAGGTGGAGCTGATCGAAAAGCGCCACTACGCCCGGCTGGCCGAATACGATGCGCTGTTTATCCGCGAGACAACCGCCATCAACCACCATACCTATCGCTTTGCCAAAAAGGCCGAGAGTGAAGGCATGGTAGTGTTCGATGACCCCAACTCCATCCTCAAATGCACCAACAAGGTCTATCTGGAAGATCTGCTGCGCACCCATCGTATTCCCACCCCGAAAACCGTGGTGGTCAATCGTGATCAGGCTGATCTGCTCAGCGAACTGGAGCAGCGGCTGGGCTACCCCATGGTGCTGAAAATTCCCGATGGGGCGTTTTCCCGTGGGGTGTTCAAGGTCAAGGACCGCAACGAGCTGGACACCAGCCTGCAGCAGCTGTTTGAGCAGTCCTACCTGATTCTGGTGCAGGAGTTTCTCTACACCGATTACGACTGGCGCATCGGCATTCTCAACAACAAGGTGATTTTTGCCTGTCAGTATTTCATGAGCCAGGGCCACTGGCAGATTTACCATCATCACGAAGGCGGTGAAGCAGAAAGCGGTGGCTTTGAAACCATGCCCGCCTCCAAGGTGCCCAAGCAGGTGCTGAAAGTCGCCCTCAAGGCAGCCGGGCTGATCGGTGATGGTCTCTATGGCGTCGACCTGAAGCAGCGCGGCGATGAGGTATTCGTTATTGAAGTCAACGACAATCCCAGCATCGACTCAGAGGTAGAGGACGCTTATCTCGGCGAAGAGTTGTATCGGGTGATTCTGGAGGAGTTTGTACGTCGGCTGGAGAAAAAGCGGTTAAGGCTATAGCGCGTGAGCAGCATATCTCTAGTCAGAGATCTTGAGCAGAGATAGCGACCTTCTATACTGGATTGACAGAAAAGAAGAAACATACAAACCGTTGAAAAGTCATTCAAAAAACTATGGAAAGAACATGAAAGTAATAGCGACCGTTGAACCTAAAGGTGATTCCCATGTATTTTCATTCAAAGAACAAAAATCAAACTTCAAGAGCCTCCTACCAGAAGTAAATGAAGAAATCATTGTCATATTTAATAATTTAGAAATCCACACGACTGTTGGAGATAGACAATATAGACTTAACGCACCAAAAAAATGCAAGATAAACGGAAAGGAAATAAAAAAACTTAGCTATCCAGAGCTAATAAAAACACTTAATCTTTCATCAAATCAGACGGTAAATTTTGAAATAGCAAACAAAGGAAATTTAATTTCACTTGTAGCTATAGACCAAACTGAAAATCTTCTTTTTATGGAAAATGGAAACACTATAAAAACAATTGATGAGAAAATTTCTAGAGATATTATGTCTCGTAGAGGACAAGCACTATTTCGTCACAGACTTCTTGAACGATATAGTTATTCATGCGCTATATCTGACTGTAAAACAATATATGCACTAGAAGCTGCACATATCACTCCACACTCAGAGGAGCAGTCATACCATGAAGGAAATGGATTATTACTTCGAGCAGACATACATACGCTATTTGACATGCATCTAATTTCTATCAATCCAGCTACCGGAAAAGTCGTGGTTAGCAACGCGTGTTGCCAACAATATAATAAATATAAAGATAAGCCAATAAGTCCGATGCCTGATAAGGAATACATTGAAAAACATTTCAAAATATTTGAGGAAAACAATTAACCATAACCATATTAAGAGAAATAACACCCCAAATATTTCACGTAAAAATTAGGCTTGATATAAAATCAAGCCTAATCTTATTAAGATTATCACCTATTTTCGACCAGCATAATCATCCATACGCCAGATAAAATAGTCTACATCCAGAGGAACATTAGACCTCACTTGGAACGCAACAAAGGCTTTTATAGTCTCAGGATAGTTAATTGGTTTTAGCTCATAAATGTTGTCAGGCATCAACCCACTTTTAATACTAAAAGCACCGCTGGGCCAAGCCTGCGATCCAATTAATTTCAAGGGGACATTCTCTTTATTGTCACCTATCAGCTCTATATCTGGCTCAATAAGTTCCCCATCACTTAACTTTCTTATTCCGAAACCACCATATTTTTCTTCTGACAGGGGATTATCTGTCCTAAAATCGGGTGTATTTTTTATATGCCATATCAAACTACTGGTATAAATCTTGGGATCAAGACCAATAAGAATGTTCTGATTTTCTTGCCTGTTAATTGTCATAGGCCTAGAAAATTTAAAGACTTGCCATTGATCTGCTATATGAACAGGTCCAACCAAGCCCTGATCTTCCGGTTGGCTATCAGCAGAACCTGGTAATGAAGAAGGATAATCAGAACTAGCCTGCCCACAAGCAGAGACAGCAGCCAGAAATAAAAAGGCCAGTGCAGTGTGAAATATCTTGGTCACTTTGCCCCCTCCAAACGGCCAACAAAATAGAGTTGATGCACATTTAAGACACTCCCCGGGCCAATCGTCGCAGCAGGGCGGTCACTAAGGGGAATACCCGCAATCTGAAATGCCCGAAATACTAACTCACTGCACATAAAGCTGGCATCTTCCCCCATCGGACTATTGGAAGCGTCATTGATGTCCTTCAAGGTAACAATTGCCCCTACGGTGCTATAGCGCAGAAAGCTTGTATTCGCACCGGGCTGAAGGCCAACACGGGCAGCACTTACATTGTCATAGGCTTTTCCCTCTTGAGACGCTGCCCAGCTCGTCGCCAAAGACAATTGAGCTGCTGTTGCCGTTTTGTGCCGAAAAACACCTGCAAATGAATAGTGACCTCTTATTAATTTGTGATACAGCGTATCCGTTTGAACCCCAGGTTTTGGCATCGCATCGACTGAACGGCCATTACCGATATAGAGAATGAGATGACTAAAAGGGGACGCGGTAGTGGCACGAATCATCCTTGAACCACCCGTTTGGGAGCGCACAGCAATAACATCACCCAAACGAAGTTCGCCAAGAGTAAGCCAACTTGCCGTGTTATTTACCTGCTCTGCTGTGGGCTGGGTATTAGGGTACATGGCCATGTGAAGCATCCTTATTGTGAGTCGTTTAAACACAACGATCGGCTCAGCAACATGGCATAGAAGGATATGAGGTAACGCACTGCCAAAGGGCTACATCCTTGTCGTTACAGTCTCATCCATACTGAGACAATCGAAGAGGTGTTGTTATAACAAACACAGTCTAAATCGATCAAGCTGCCATTCACCCCAGTTTGGAGCGAAAGATAAAGAATACGGCACCGAGAATGCACAACCCGGCCCAGAGATAATCGAGGGTCAGTTTTTCTTTCAGATAGAACACGGAGAAAGGCACAAACACCATCAGGGTGATCACTTCCTGCATGATTTTCAGCTGACCCACACTCATCACCGAATGGCCGATACGGTTGGCGGGCACCTGGAACATGTATTCAAACAGAGCAATCCCCCAGCTCAGCAGCGCGGCGATCAGCCACGGCTTCTGCGCCAGATTCTTCAGGTGGGCATACCAGGCAAAGGTCATAAATACGTTGCTGCACACCAGCAGCAGGCCAGTCATCCAGTAGGGATTCAATTGAGGCTCCAGAGCAAAGGGTGTGAGGATTCCGCAGGACAGCGCGCCGAACAGCCGGGCAATTCGCAAATTTTTCACTTTCCAGCGGCGGAGCTGATTATACTGCTGCCAATACGGCGTGGAACAAGCCCTGCCCCTGCTACCAGCCAGACTGGCAGTAGCACAGGCAATAACGGCTTTTCCCGCCAGTACTCTGCAAATACCTGCCCGTTCACCGACTGACAGCGGCGTTTGTGGAACAGCTAGATCGCGATGTTCAGAGTGCGGCCGATTTTCTACTCACACTTGGTAGCCGACTGCAGATGCACTGCAGAGAATAGGGATAAAAAATGTACGACACCAGGTGGAAATACCCCTTATGCGGCCCAGCGCTACCCTGCTAACCCAACAATGAAACCCTAAGCCATGGATCAGAACTCCTACTCCTACACGGAGTCCTATGGACCGGAACGCCCCCTGACCAAGACCCTGTCACGTCTGCGTGCCCTCGGCTTCGTACTTGGTGCCATTACCTGCTTCCTGTCACTGTTTATGCTGCCGCCCTGGCTGCTGCTGATCTTCGAGGGCGACAGCGACCGCGGCGCCTTTGCCCTGTCCTTTATCCTTGCCCTCGGCAGTGGCCTGACCATGCTTGGTCTTGGCTACGGAGCCCGTATGCACCTGCGTGCCCGCCATCTGTTCCTGCTGACGGTACTGAGCTGGCTGGTGCTGAGCTTCTTCGGCGCCCTGCCCTTCATGTTCTCGCGCCTGCATCTGTCACTGACCGACGCCATCTTCGAGACCGTTTCCGGCATCACCACCACCGGCTCCACGGTGCTGTCCAATCTGCCTACCCTGTCGCACGGCATGCTGCTGTGGCGCGGCCTGCTGCAGTGGATGGGGGGGATCGGGATCATCGTCATGGCGATGGCGATTCTGCCGTTCCTGCGGGTCGGCGGGATGAAACTGTTCCAGACCGAATCCTCCGACCGCTCCGATAATCACCTGCCCAATGCCCGTGCCCTGGCGGCCAGCATCGGCAAGGTGTACGGCAGCATTACCCTGCTCTGCCTGCTGACCTTCTGGATCGGCGGCATGCGCTTCTTCGATGCACTGGTGCATGCACTGGCGACCGTATCCACCGGCGGCTTCGGCAACTACGACGACTCCTTTGCCCACTTCACCCAGCCGTTCCTGGCCTGGGCGGGCTCCTTCTTCATGCTGCTGTCGGCCCTGCCGCTGGCACTCTACGGACGCATCTTCAAGCGCACCAACAAGCCGATCTGGCAGGACGATCAGGTCAAGGGCCTGCTGCGCTTCCTGCTGTTTGTGATTGTCATTCTGGCGGTATGGCTGAAGCTGCAGCCGGCCTATGCCTACATGAGCTGGGAAGAGGCGTTCCGCTACACCACCTTCAACGTCATTTCAGTGGTCACCACCACCGGTTTTGCCTATACCGACTACACCCAGTGGGGTGCGTTCGCGGTGCTGACCTTCTTCTTCCTGACCTTTATGGGCGGCTGCTCCGGCTCCACCAGCGGCGGCATCAAGATGTTCCGCTTCCAGCTCTGCACCCGCGCCCTGATGGGCCAGCTGCATCAGCTGCTGCACCCTCGTGCCATCCGTGAGCAGCGCTATAACGGCAGAACGGTGAGTGATGAAGTACTGCGCGCCATTATCGCCTTTGCCTTCTTCTACTGCCTGACCGTGGCCCTGATCGGTCTGGCGCTGACCACCATGGGACTGGACGTACTGACCAGCCTCAGCGGCGCCGCCACCGCGGTATCCAACGTGGGCCCCGGCATCGGTGACATCATCGGCCCGGCAGGTAACTTTGCCAGCCTGCCTGACGGTGCCAAATGGCTGCTGGCCTTCGGCATGCTGATGGGCCGTCTGGAAATCCTCACCGTGCTGGTGCTGCTGATCCCCAACGCCTGGCGCTGGTAAACCGGCATCTGTTCCGGTGGCAGGATCAGCGCGACGCCGTCGATCCTGCCGCACTTTTCTTCTGCCCCTGCCCTGACACCCGCTCCCCTCTGCTCTGGACTGTATCTTGCAGCAGCTGTGCTACCGATAGCTGCGATGACACCAAGAAACACCATGGCTGAACGAAATATGCCTGCCGCGCTGCGCTTTATGCTGGCAGCACGACGCTGTGACCTGCAGGGGCTGGAGGAGCTGGTCCACACCTGCAAACTGGTTTCCAATATCGCCCAGCTGGTGCATGCCCTGCAGAAGGAAAGGGGCTACTCCAATATCTATCTGGGCCGCAACGCCACCCACTACCGCACCGAGCTGGATCAGTTCAGCGAGGAAGGCGACGCGCAGGAGCGTATCGTCCGCAGCGGCTTTGAGCTGATGGATCTGGATGCCGTCGGCTCAGCAGAACGGGGGCGTCTGTATATCCGCATCGCCCATGTGCTCTACAGCCTGGAGTCGCTGGGCAGTCTGCGCCGCCGTATCCGCGACCATCAGATCAGCGCCCGCGACGCCACTGCCGCCTTTACCCAGCTGATTGGGGGCCTGCTGGCCGTGGTGTTTGAAGCCGCTGACAGCGCCGCCGATCCGGAGATCACCCGCTCGCTGGTGGCACTGTTCAACTTTATGCAGGGCAAAGAGCTGGCCGGACAGGAGCGCGCGACCGGCGTCGCGGGGTTTGCTCAAGGCTATTTCGATGACGAACACAAGCAGCGCATGCAGAGCCTGATCGACAATCAGGAGCGCAGCTTTGAGGTGTTTCTGCGTTATGCCTCGGACGATGCCAAGGCACGCTGGCAGGTCATTTGCACCAATGAGGTGCAGACCCAGACCGAGGGCTTCCGCAAGATTGCCGCCAATACCCACCCCGCCGCCAGTGTCGACACCGGCCTCTGTGAATTCTGGTTTGAAATGCAGACCCAGCGCATCAATGCCATGCAGGCACTGGAGCAATACCTGACGCAGCAGCTGCAGGAGCAGTGCAAGAACAGCATCAGGGAGATCCGCGATGAGGTCAGCAGCCACCGCCGCCTGCTCGGCCAGCTGGCTGAACAGCATCTGCCGCTGGAACAGGCGCGGCTGTTCAGTCTGCAGGCTGGCGACATCACCCCGCAGCCGCAGGATGTGATGCCGACGCAGGTATCGCGCTCCATCCTCGATCTGCTGCAACTGCAGACCCGCCAGCTGCAGCAGGCCAATGATGAACTCACCGAAGCCCGTGCCAGCCTTAACGAACGCAAGCTGATCGACCGCGCCAAGCATCTGCTGATGAGCGAATCCGGCCTCAGTGAAAACGAAGCTCACGCCAAAATGCAGCGTTCGGCGATGGATGGCGGGGTGCGGATGGTGGATGTGGCACAACGGCTGATTGCCGCCGCCGAACGGGTAAAGAACGGCCCCCGTACCACACGGGCCTGACCCTGTACCGACAAACAACAAGGGCAGCCACCGCTGCCCTTGTATGCACTCCTGCTCATACCATCTCAGTACGCGCTGGCGCTCTCAGAATACCGAGATACCGGTCAGCGTGGTAAAGCGCTCCAGCGCCTCGACCCCGGCCATGGAGTTCCCTTTGGCATCCAGTGCCGGGCTCCATACCGCAATACTCATCAGGTTGGGGATAATCGCCAGAATGCCGCCACCGACACCACTCTTGCCGGGCAGGCCGACGCGGAAGGCAAAATCGCCTGCCGCATCATAGGTGCCGCAGGTCAGCATCAGGGCGTTGACTTCCTTGGCCTGACTGCGGGTCAGGAAGCGGTCGGAGCAGCGTGGCGACTTGCCATGACCGGCCAGCAGCAGCCCGGCACGGGCCAGATCACGACAGCTCATGGCAATGGAACAGTGCTCGAAGTAAGTGCGCAGCACGCGGTCGACCGAGCTGTGGATATTGCCGCAGCTTTTCATGAAGTGGGTCAGCGCCGCATTGCGGTCACGGTGCTCCCACTCCGAATCAGCCACTTCCAGATCCACATGAATAGCGGGGTTAGCGGTCGCTTCACGCAGCCAGGCCAGCAGCTCAATGGTCGGATCGACGCTGCAGCCCAGCAGCCAGTCGGTGACCACCAGCGCGCCGGCGTTGATAAAGGGGTTACGCGGGATACCGTTCTCGTACTCCAGCTGCACCAGCGAGTTGAAAGCGTTGCCGGACGGCTCCTTGCCGACCCGCTCCCACACCTGCGAGCCCAGCCGGTTGAGCGCCAGTACCAGACTGAACACCTTGGACACACTCTGGATGGAGAACGGCTCGTCGGCGTCGCCGATGACATACTCACGGCCATCCATCAGGCACAGCGACATACCGAACTTGTCGCCCGGTATCTGTGCCAGTGCAGGGATATAGTCGGCCACCTTGCCCTTGCCGACATAAGGCTTCACAGCATGGAAGATTTCTTCCAGAAGTTCGGGATATTCCATCTCTTATCGTTATCTCAGTTGACGGTTTGACAGCCCGCCCGGCTCTGTCGGCCAGGTCGGGCGCTTATCAAAACACGCATAGAGAGGAATGCCTAGCCACAGCAGGAAAATCTCATCCCGGCTTTACTTCAGCGCATTCAGCCGGCGGGCGATGGCATCGATCTGCTCACTCATGCTGCTGAGCTGGCTGGAGTCATCAGCGTTGCCGCTGGTCAGTTCGCGCAGGCGGCTGACGAACTGGCTGAGGCTGTCGGAGACCTTCTGCTGCTCGCTGGCGGCCACCGAAATCTGCGTGGCCTGATGGGTAATATCGCCAAACGCCTCCACCACATGACGCAGATGCGCCGCGGTGGACTCGACCTTGCCCATGGCGTTATCGGTCTCGCTGCGGCCCTGCTCCATGGATGCCACCGACTCTTTCGAGGCGGTCTGCAGGCGGCCCAGTACCTGCTCGATCTCGATGGCCGAGCTTTCGCTCTTGGCCGCCAGATTACGCACCTCGTCAGCCACCACCGCAAAACCGCGACCGGACTCCCCGGCACGCGCTGCTTCAATGGCCGCATTGAGAGCCAGCAGGTTGGTCTGCTCGGAGATACCCCGAATCACATTCAGCATGCCATGGGCCTGTCGGCTGTCTTCGTCGAGCTTGATGATGTTGTTCTGCGCCGCGGTCATGACCTCGGTCAGCACCCGCATGGTGGCGATAACCGCTTCCATTTCGCGGCCGCTGGTCAGGACATCCTGATGGATACGCTCGACGGTTGAGCGGGTCTCGGCGGCATAGTTCGCCACATCCTGCGCGGTCGCGCCGAACTCTTCGGTCGCTGCTGCCAGCGTATGGTTCTCGTCACTGAGGCTGGAGGCCTTACCGAGGAAGTCACGGCTGAAGTGCTTGAGGCTCTCGGCATCACGCAGCAGATAGGCCGATTCTTCGTAAATCTTCTCCAGCAGCTGCTTGAGCTTGTAGCCGTAAGCGTTGACCGACTGGCGCAGCAGGCCCAGCTCATTGAGCTTGCCGACACTCAGCTCCTGTGAGTGCGACCCTTCCACCAGCTCATTGATCTGCCCGGTGGTCTGATTGACCCCGGCCAGAATGCGGTTGAAGAACAGCACCGCCAGCATGCCGACCAGCACCAGCAGCACACCCACTGCCAGCATCAGGAAACGCCCCATGCTGCTGGCAATATCCGTCATGCGGGTTTCAGGCACCACCAGCCCCAGTGTCCAGCCGGTATCGGGCTGCCTGATCAGGCTGACGTAGGCATCACCGTCGAGCACGCCGTCATCCGGCAGAGCCATGTTGCGCTGGCCCTGCAGCGTGGTCGCGGCCTGCATCACCGCGGCCAGCCAGGGCTGCTGGGCACTCAGCTCCTTGCCCGACATCATCGAGTTGTCCGCCTTGACCACATTGGCCACCTGTTTGGGGAAGCTGATCATCTGGCCACTGGCATCAATGGCAAACATATAGCCGCCATTCTCGTCGCCAATGCGTTGCAGCAGCGCGGTGATGCCGTCCAGCATCATGTCGACGGTGGCCACGCCGGTGAACTTGCCGTCCTTCTGCATCGGTACGGTACAGGTGATCATCGGCGTCTTGGTAAAGGGGTCCACGTAGGCATCCGACCAGCTGCAGTGATTGGCCTTGCCACTCTTGCCGACCTGATACCAGCTTTCGTTGTGGTAACCGCTGCCCTTGGGATCGTTATAGTCGTCCAGATAGTCCATGCCACTGGCCGAGCGTCCCCAGAAGAAGCTGCGTCGCTCCACGCCCGCGGTAAAAGCACCGGGCTCAGGCCAGATGCCGCCACCGGCAATGCTCTTGTCACCGTGATTATCAATCACCGCCGGGAAGACCTGCTTGAACAGTGCCTCATCGCGGGGCAGTGAGTTGCCCTCCAGCGCCAGTGTGCTGGCCAGCAACTGAATTTTCTCCAGTCTGGCGCTGAATAACTCGCTCAGACTGGCCTGACTCAGAGTGAGCTGATGCTGCCGCTCGTTGATCAGGTCAGGTTTGACCTTTACTTCCACTACCGCCCAGATCACCAGCATGGCCAGCACAATAATGGCGGCCAGGGTCAGTGTGATCTGATGGCGAATCATCAGCATGGGCTTCATCTACGGCTCTCCTTCTGCAGACGGGGAAAAGAGGCGGACAGGGGGCGCACGACAGGCACCGCTGCCCCGCTCATCAGCACCAGACCTGTTTCAGACTAGTCCAGAATGTCGGGATGCACTGCCAATGAGGGCTATTGGCCGGGCATTTGGCGTGATCGTTGATATAAGGCAAATATCACGCCACACCACACCCGGCACACGGAGCCAGCGCTGAAGCACGGAGGTCATCCTGAAGAAAGAGATGTGGGCAATAACCGGGAGAGTCGCCATTGCCCACAGCGGTGTTATGCCGTTACTCGATGCGCCTCCAGACTGACCACCTGATCGGCCATCCGTGCGACCAGTGCCTGATCATGGCTGACCAGCACCAGTGCCAGCCCGTCGTCGTCACACAGCTGACGCAATAACTGCATCACCTGCTGCTGGCTGATCGGGTCCAGACGTGAGGTGGCCTCATCCGCCAGCAGGAGTCGGGGCTTGAGCAGCAGCGCCCGGGCCAGGGCCATACGCTGCAGCTCACCGCCGGAAATGGCCACAGGCAGACGCTGCAGCAGGGAAGGATGCAACCCCAGTCGCTCCAGCAACACCGCCAGCGCCTTGTCACTGCAACCGTGACGGCGCTGCAGGTCGGCAAAACCCTGCGCCAGAGTGAGATGAGGGGCAAAAGCCGACGGCGGATCCTGATAGAGCTTTTGCAGCTGCAATGACGTCAGCCCCGACGCACGAATCACCTGACCCTGATCCGCAGGCAGCAAGCCCAGCAGAATATTGCCCAGCGTGGTTTTGCCGCAGCCGCTGGGGCCGGTGATGGCGGTGATCTGCCCCGGTTGCAGGCGCAGATGCAGCCCACTGAACAGGCAGCGGCCACCCATGTATTTGCTCAGCCCGCGCCCCTCCAGCAACTGCCCACCAGCATCAGTCCATGACGATTGACGAAGCGGCCAGCGGCTCGGGTCAGCCTGCAGCAGACGGCGGCTGTAGTCATGGCGCGGCTGCTGTAGCAGCTGTTGCGCCTGCGTCACTTCCAGCAGCTCTCCGCCACGCATCACGCCGATCATTCCGCCCAGCTGCTGTGCCAGCTGCAGGTCGTGGGTGATGGTCAGCAGCAGTCGCTGCCCTGCCGCCTCACGCAGCAGCTGTTGCGCCACGCTGTCGCGCAGTACTTCGTCCAATCCCTTGGTCGGCTCATCGGCCAGCAAGACCTGACCGCCCGCCGCATCCGCCATGGCAATGGCGACCCGCTGGCACATACCGCCAGACAGCTGGAACGGATAACGCTCCGCCACCGGCGGCTGCGATGCAACCGCGTCATGCAGCGCCACCTCCTGCAAGTTATCCAGCGCCTGCAGACGTGCCTGCGCCGCGCTCAGGCCGCGCACCTGCTGATGGACTTCCTGCACCTGCTGGCGCACGGTCATGGTCGGGTCCAGCGCCAGCCAGGGTTCCTGCGGCAACAGCGCCAGCGTTCGCCCCCACAGCGCCTGCCGCTGCGCTGTCGGCAAACGCAGCAGCTCCTGTGCCGGCTGGCCCGGCAGCTGCAGCCAGATCTGGCCGTGAGCCTGCAACCCGTCGGGCAGGCTGCCCATAATGGCGTGCATCACCAGCGACTTACCGGAGCCGGATTCGCCCAGCAGGGTCAGCGGTGTTCCGGCCGTCAGAGTCAGACTGATATCCCGCACCAGCAGGGTCAGTCCGGCACGGATGGAGAGATGTTCGATACGCAGTGACAGGCTCATGGTTTGCGCCCTCCGCTGATCAGTTGCAGCGCCAGCACCAGCAGAAAAATCAGCAGCGATGGCAGCAGCACCAGTGCCGGTGCCTCCGCGTAATAGGGCAGCAATTCGACGATCATGCTGCCCAGCTCCGCCGTCGGTGGCCGGACCCCGACACTGATGGCACTGAGGGTGGAAATACCGATGATGGCGGTACTCATGGCAAAGCTGCCGAGGGTCAGCAGCGTCGGTGCCAGCGCCGGTAACAACAGACGGCGCAGGATGTAACCGGGGCCGAAACCGAGCATGCGGGTGGCTTCGATATAGGGTTGCTGCAGGATCACCGCACTGCGGGCGCGGCTGATGCGGAAAAACTCCACCCACAATGCCAGTGCCAGGCCCAGACACAGCGGGACAAAGTGACCGGGCGCGAAAGCGATCACCAGCAGTACCAGCAGCAGGCCGGGCAGCGCCATGATCATATCGGCCAGTGCCACCAGCGCCTTCTCCAGCCAGCCACCGCGCCAGGCCGCTACGATACCGAGCAGAACGCCGGGCACCACGGCCATCAGCGTTGTCAGCAGCGCCAGCAGAAACGACAGCTGCGCCCCATGCGCCAGCCGCGCCAGCATACTGCGACCGTACGGATCGCTCCCCAGCAGGTAGTCGCCCCAGAGCGGCGCCAGCGCGTTGAGCAGATCCTGCCGGTCCGGGTCAGTGCTGATCAGCAGCGGGCCCAGCAGGGCAAAACCGCTCAATATCAGCAGCAACATCCAGCCCAGTTGCTGTGCCCATCGGCTCGGCTGCGGCCTGGCTGCCTGCGCCAGTGCGGCGTGGATATCCGTTGTGGATGACGTTATTGCAGAGTTCATCGTTGTCCTCCCTGACGGGGATCGATCCAGCGGCAGGCGGCATCAATCAGCAGATTGATCAGTACAAACAGCAACCCCAGCGTCAGCACCGTGCCCTGCACCATGGGCACATCGCGGGCGATGATGGCGTGCACCATGGCATGGCCGATGCCGGGATAGGCGAAGATCGACTCGACCACCACCACGCCTTCGATCAGATACACCGCCTGCACACCGAGATAGGCCACCACCGGAATGGCCGCATTGCGCAGGCCGTGGCGCTGTATCAGCGTCAGCCCGCGCAGCCCCTTGTGACGGGCAAAGGTGAAATAGGCTGACTGCTGCACCTCCGCCATGGCATCGCGGCTGACCCGGCAGGACAGCGCCGCCAGCCCCAGTGCCAGCGTCAGCGAGGGCAGCAGCAGGTGCAGCCAGCTGCCAAAGCCAGCAGGTGGCAACCAGCCAAGCTGGATACTGAACAGCCACATCAGCAGCAGCCCCAGCACAAAGGGCGGCAGCGCCCGCACGCCAATGGCCAGCGCCTGACTGCCACGATCCAGCCAGCCCCCGGCACGGGCACCGGCGACAATGCCAAGGGGAATCCCCAGCAATGACAGCAGCAGACTGGCCAGCGCCAGCCACAGCGAATGGCCCAGCTGCACCCGCAGCTCCTCAGCAATCGGGCGGCCCGTCACCAGCGAGTGGCCCAGATCGAACTGCGCCAGCTGCCACAGCGCCCGCCCGTATTGCTGCAGTAACGGCTGCTCCAGCCCCAGCTCCTGCCGTACCGCTTCTGCTGCCTGCAGGCTCATGGCATCAGGACCATAGCGTCCGGCGGCGATACGCATGGCCGGGTCACCGGGCAGGCTGTGCATCAGGGCAAAACACAGGGAACCGACCAGCAGGCTGACCAGCAGCGCCTGCACGGCGCGACCCAGCAGCACCTTGCCCCAGAGTGAAGACCTCTGCATGGGTTATTCCCCACTCTTCCAGCGCAGGCCGGTGAGGTGATAACTCAGCTCGTACGGGTCAACCTGCAGCCCTTCCAGCTGGCGGCTCGCCGCCACGGCCAGCTCCGACCAGGCCACCGGGATCACCGGCAATTGCTGCTGCAGGGTCTGGTTGATCTGCTGTTGCAGCGGTGCCTGCTGAGCCGCATCGGTGATCACCTGCAGTTGCTGCAGGCTGCTCTGCATCTGCGCGTCACTCCAGCCCATCGCTCCCCAGTCACCTCCTTCGGGGCCGTAATCCTGCAGCAGGGTGCCGAGGGGATTGGGCACCAGTGAAAAGTTGCGGGCAAACAGTGCCATCTGCAGCACACCATCACGATGCTGGCTGACAATCTCCGAGCTGTTACCTACAGCCACCTCGACGGCGATGCCGACCTCGCGCAGCTGCGCCTGTATCGCCGTGGCCAGCACCGGCAGTTCCGGCAGGTTGGAGTAGGTCAGCAGCTTCACCTGAAACGGCTGGCCGTCTTTCTGCAGGATGCCGTCTGCCCCCGCCTGCCAGCCTGCTTCGGCCAGCAGCCCGCGGGCCTTGTCCAGATCACGCGGAATGGGAGCCAGCTGGCTGTCGTGCCAGGCGCCCATGGCCGGGGAAAACAGCTGATTGGCAGCGACCTTATCGTTACGCAGAATGGCTTTGGCCATGCCCTGACGGTCCAGTGCCAGGCTCAGCGCCTGACGCACCCTTACATCGCTGAACAGGGGCGACCCGGCGTTAAGCTTGAGCATACGGGTACGCGGCAGGGTCACCACTTCGGTATGCAGACGCGGATCATGACTCAGGGCAGCCAGCGATACCGGCAGCAGTGAAAACACCAGATCGGCCTCACCGCTCTGCGCCATCAGCGCCCGGGTTTCGCCCTTGCCTACCGCCAGATAGCTGGCACTGTCGATGGCCACCTTGCCACCCCACCAGTGCTCGTTGCGCCTGAGTTCCAGCTTGAGCGGCAGGGTCATAGCTTCGATCTGATAGGGACCCGTGGCGATGATCTGGCTGACCTTACCGTCCGCGGTATAAGAAGACGGCGCCAGAATCAGGGTGCTGTAATTGGCGAGAAAGGCTGGCAGCGGCGCAAAGACCCGTTCCAGTTCAATCACCAGCTGTGAACCTTCGGCACGAATGGTTTTGACGGGCACCTGTTTGAGCACACCGGCGCCCTGATGGGCACGCTGCAGTTCAGCAGCGACGATAGCGGCGGTCAGCGGCGTGCCGTCATGGAAGGTCACCCCCTCGCGCAGCTGAAACTGCCAGCGTAGCCCGTCCTCACTGACCTGCCACGCGGTGGCCAGCTGCGGCACGATATGTCCCTGACTGTCTGCACCGGTCAGGGTTTCTGCCACCTGCATGCGGGTGAATACATAGCCGGACTGGCTCGGTTCAATGCCGGTCATTTCCCACGGCCCCACCACGTTCAGTGTTCTGGCCGACACCTCCGACAGTAATCCTCCCAACAGTGCGGCGGCCAGCATGACCGACCTGACCCTGAGATTACCCCCTGAACTCTTACGTCCCTGTTTGATGTGTTGCCGACTCACAATGCGCCCCTTAAGACATGTTATGACATAACAAATCGCGCATGATTATCGTTTGCCGCTATGAAGTCAACAATGTGCAAGCAAAACGCAGAGGGAAAGGCATGACTGCGGGAAGGTATTCCCCCTCCCGCAAAGGTGGATGCAGCAGCGCATCCACTCGTACCGTCCTGATACGCCTTACACCCTGACCTTAGCAGGACCAGCCCAGCAGGGCATTGAACAGCGGCGACAGCACCCTGTTGCTGGCCACCAGTAACGCCTGCCCCTGACGGTGCAGATAGCTGACGTAGCCCGTGGCTTCTTCCACCAGCAGAGCACCGGCACGGCAGGGGTTGTAGCTGCCGGTATGCTGCCAGTAGCCATCCAGACGACCACAGGCGACATAGGCCAGCTGCAGGGAGGTTGAGGCCATCATTCGCAGGCGGTGCACAGCGGGCGCCAGTTCTGCCACGCCCTGCAGGGCGGTGTGCAACAGCGCCGGCTGTTCTGGCAGACAGGTCGCTACCACGGCGTCAGCCAGCTGCGTCTTGTCACCGATCTGCAGCTGCTCATGGCTGCAGAAGGCACCTTCTTCCCGCACTGCCGAAAACATTTCCTGCGCGGCGGGATCGTACACCAGCGCCAGCACCGTCTGGCCCTGATGCACCAGTACCAGCGAGGCGGACCACATGGGCATCGACTGGCTGAAGTGCTCCAGCCCTTCGATGGCCTGATAGTACCAGTAGGTTCGGGGTGGCTCGCCGTCGCTGGCACCTTCGGCATCGACCCAGGCAATGGGGCCGAACGCCTGGGTCAGGCTGGCCTGCATCACCTTGGCGGCCCACTGCTGCTTGCTCTGGCAATAGGGCAGACGCCCGGCAATACCGCCCTGCAGACGGCGGCGACTGATCTCCCAGTACAGCTGATCGGTGATCTCACGCAGCAGCGACTCGCAACGGAAGGGGCTGACCCCGAGGCTGTCGAGGACGGAATGGCGGGACTGGAACAGGTCAGCAGAAAGATGAATGGTCATGACAGGCTCCTGGCAAACGACGGCAGCCTATGATGGCGCTTTTGAAACTGGCGGGATAACATCATTTGGCCATTCAATAATCGAATCAGGCCAAGCATGTATACCCAGCCCAAAACCGCCGAAGGTCAGCCGATTCAGGTCTATACCCACAGCCTGACGGAAGACACCGAAGTCCACCCCCACTGCCACGCCGAAGGGCAGATCTGGGCGATTTTCGAGGGCATCGTCACCACCGAACTGAACGGTCGCCACTGGACCCTGCCGCAGGGGCGCATCTGCTGGATTCCGCCGGGTGTGGTGCACTCCGCCCGCACTCAGCATGCGGTCAACGCCTGGATGGCCTACCTGCGCCCGGACCTGTGCCATGCCTTTCCCGAGCAGCCTGCGGTCTTTGTGGTGACGGAGCTGACTCAGGCGCTGATCCAGCGTATCAACAGCTGGTATCACTATGGCCAGAGCACCTCCCATGATCTGACCCCGGCACAACAGCGCCTGATGGCGGTGTTGCTGGATGAACTGCTGGCGGCACGCACCGAACCCATGTGCCTGCCGATGCCGAGTCACCCCGGCCTGTACCGGATGGCATATCAGCTGATGGCAGACCCTGCCGACAAACGTTCGCTGGCCGAGTGGGCCAGCTACTGTGGCCTGTCAGAACGTGGCCTCAGCCGCCATTTTCGCAGCGAAACCGGCCTGTCACTGGTGGCGTGGCGCACTCAGGCACGGATGACCCGTGCGGTGCAGCTGCTGATGGAAGGCCAGAGTGTGACCTCCATCGCGCTGGAAGTGGGTTATGACAGCATCAGCAACTTTATCAGCACCTTCCGCCGTCACTTCGGTGTCACCCCGACGCAATACCGGGGCTAGCCTGCTGTTCAGTTGCCAGGGATGCCAGGGGCAGATAGAGATCCAGCTCCGCCTCGTGTTCTGCCACATCGGGAAAGAAGCGCAGTCGCTGGCAATAGAGGGGAAAGTCACGCAGGCTCTCGCCACTCTGCGGCAGCCACTGGCCATAGAGAAACTGCATCGCCGCGCCAAGGCCATCATCACTGCCCACATGGCGCAACCGTGCACAGCGTCCGGCGGGCAGCATCCTGCTGACGATACCTGCCTCACTGTCACTGAGGGGCTGCGGCACGGCCACCGCAATATCCAGCCGGAAATCCTCTGCCGGGGTCTGCTCGGGGTCGTTGTAGAACAGGTTATAGGTCGCGTGGCGCTGCGGTGACAGCCCATGCTGCTGACGCCAGCGGATAAAATGCCGTATCGAATCCCCCAGCAAGCGCGGGTCGCCGTGATGCTCCAGCACCGCCAGCCAGATCGCCGGCACCTCCACTACGTCCACCTGTGTCATCGTCAATAAGGGCTTCATCTGCCTGCTCCTGTGCCTGCTCAAGGGGTCAAAATGGCTGGCCCAGCCTGGCCAGTCCGGCTGCAGCCTGAACTGCCGCGGTGCCTGCCCGGTCAGCCGGGTAAAGACCCGGCTGAATGATTCAGGCGCCTGATAACCGCAGTCCAGCGCAACAGAGGTGACCGGCAGCTGGCGGAAGGCCAGCTGCAGAGATGCCCGCTTCAGGCGGCACAAACGCACGTACTCGCCGACGCTCAGCCCCATCCACGCCGCGAACTGACGCTGAAAATGAAAGCGCGAACAGCACGCCACCTCACTCAGCTGGTCAATGCTCAGCTCGCTCTGCAGATGCTCATCGATATAGCGCAGCAAACGACTGAAACGCGGCGGGCAGGCTAGCGGGTTGTGACTCATCGGCACCTCTATGCAATAACGCTCAGCATAGGGCGGATGCTGCCGGCGAACCTGACCCAAAGTGCTGTTTCATCTCAGTCGGCAGGCGTTGCTGTGCTGGCGGTTAAATATCCAAACCTTGATATACGTCTACACTTCATAGCGGCAGTACGACGGATAATGATTCCGACCAAGACCGGCAGAGCCCATCCTGCCACCATTCAGGAGCACCAGCCATGTTACCGGAAATCAACACCATCCTTTACGCGTCAGACCTCGGTACCAACTCACGTCCCGCTTTTCGTCTGGCCGTCAAACTGGCAGCGCAGAACAATGCCAGCATCACCTTCCTCCACGTTATCGAGCCGATGAACAACACTGCGGAGAACGTCATCTCCAATTATCTGTCGGCAGAAATGTACAAAGAACTGAAAGAAGCCGGCGTGACCGAGCTGAAAGCCACCATGGTCAAACGTATCGAAGCCTTCTGTCAGGACGAGTTGCCCGCGGACTTCACCTTCCCCAAAGGCAAGCCTGAAGCCCGTATCGCCGTGGGTAACGTCGAAGAGGAAATTCTCTACGTCGCCGACCATATCAATGCCGACCTGATTGTCATGGGTACCCGTACCCACTCTAACCTGACCAAGCTGTTCCTCGGCTCCAGCGCCCAGAAAGTGCTGCAGCGGAGCAAGCGCCCCGTGCTGATCGCGCCACTGGACCCGAACTGAGGTCACTGGCCGGGCATACCTCCCGCAGGGTTGTGAGCCCGGCCACCTGCTGCTAAGGTAGCCACCGCTGGCAGATTAACACGCCAGGTGAAGGCCCCGGTGTGATGCCGAGGCCCCACCTGAGAGCCTGAGCCCCTGTGCTCTGTTTACCGCTCTCGTCACTGCCATGTACAGGTTTGCAGCGATGCCGTGCGTCGCTGCATCAACGTAACCGGTACATGGCCCACTTCGTGCCTGTTCCGGTTACCTGTTGCTTGAGGTGACCCATGCCGACAACCCCGTCTCCCCGTTCTTCCCAACCATCATCAACTTCCACTGCTCCAAGACTGTGGCTGAAGCAGCCGCTGGCGATTTTTACCGGTAATCAGCAGGACGCCCGCGGCGGTCTGGTGGTACAGGGCAGCACCATCGTCGAGCTGGTTGCCGCCGACAGCCAGCCGACCGGGCCGGTCGAGCAGATCTGGGATGCCCGCCGTCACGTGCTGCTGCCGGGGCTGATCAACACCCATCACCATCTGTACCAGACCCTTACCCGTGCCTTCCCGCCCGCCCTGAACAAACGCCTGTTTCCCTGGCTGCAGACCCTGTATCCGGTCTGGGCACGGCTCCAGCCGCAGATGCTGCATGCCGCCACCCAGCTCGGCATTGCCGAACTGCTGCTGTCGGGCTGCACCACCGTGGCCGATCATCATTACCTGTTCCCGCAGGCGCTGACCGAAGCCATCGACATTCAGGTGGAGGCCGCCAGCCGTCTGGGCGCCCGCCTGATGCTGACACGCGGCTCCATGAGCCTCGGACAGGAGCAGGGCGGTCTGCCGCCGCAAAGCACCGTGCAGGATGAAGACACCATTCTGGCCGACAGCGAACGGGTGATTAAGCGCTACCACCAGCGTGGTGCGGGCAGTCAGGTGCAGATTGCGCTGGCACCCTGCTCGCCGTTTTCCGTCACCCCGCAGCTGATGAAGGACAGCGCCGCGCTGGCCCGTCAGTACGGCGTGCGGCTGCACACTCATCTGGCCGAAACACTGGACGAAGATGCCTTCTGCCTGCGCACCCTCGGCAAGCGACCGCTGGACTATCTGGCCTCGGTCGACTGGCTGGGCGAAGACGTCTGGCTGGCCCATGGCATTCATTTCAATGATGAAGAAATTCAGGAACTGGGGCGGCAACGGATGGGTATCGCTCACTGCCCCAGCTCCAACATGATTCTGGCCTCAGGCATCTGCCGCACGCGGGAGCTGGAAGCCGCCGGTGCCCATGTCGGTCTGGCGGTGGATGGCTCCGCCTCCAATGACGGCTCCAATATGATCGCCGAAGTGCGGCAGGCACTGCTGATCAACCGCCTGCGTTATCAGGCCGATGAAGTAACCCATCTGGATGCCTTACGCTGGGCCACACAGGGCAGCGCACGGGTACTGGGGCGGGATGACATTGGCGAACTGGCGGTCGGCAAACAGGCGGACGTGGCCTGTTTCACCCTGGATGAGCTGCGCTTCTCCGGTGCTCATGATCCGCTGGCAGCGCTGGTGATCTGTGGTGCCCAGCAGGCCGATGCGGTCATGGTCGGCGGGCAGTGGCGGGTACAGCAGGGGCAGCTGCTGGATCTGGATGTAACGGCCCTGCGTCAGCGTCATCAGCAGCAGGCGCGACTGATCGCACAGGCCAGCTGATCAGGCAGAAACACAAAGCGGGCCAGTACAGCCCGCCTTGTCTTATTCAGTCAACAGCTCAGGCGGCGATCAGCAGCTCAGTCAGGCCACCCTGACGCAGCATGCGCTCGGCCGTGCCGGTCTGATCTTCCGCTGCCATCAGCCGCACCATCTCGATCAGCACAATCACAATGGCCTGATCCGCACCGGGGGTGGACGGATGGCTTTCGCTGAGCTGCGCGCCACGGGCATGCTTGACGCCCCCCTGAGTCGCACCGAACAGCGCCATCGCCAGACTGTCCTGAGTCAGTTTATCGGTACTCTCCAGCCCGATCTGGGTGATGGCATCCTGCAGACGACGGCTGCCGGTGAAATGCTCATTCAGCACCTCATCATCCAGTTGCCAGTTGAACCAGAACGGCTGCGAGGTTGATACCGCCAGCATGACATTGAGCTTATCGGCCAGCCGCTGATCTGGCAGGCGCAGAATGGCTTCTTTCAGTTTGGAGCGATGATTGGTGGGTAAATGGCTGAAGCACATCAGCCCGGTCAGCAGTGTCAGGCTGCCTTCCTGCTCACGCAGGGACCGTTCATAGGGGGTGAGATCCATCACCCGCACCAGCATGGCGAGGGGATTATTGAGGTAGCGCTGCAGCAGCGACGCAGTGGTAGACATAACGACTCCTTGTCGAACAGATTCATCCCAAAAACCCGGGTAACGGTACAGCCACCGCTACCTCTCCGAGACTGCCGGCTGTTGCCGCTCAGGCACAGGTTCCCGGAAACAGGTGCCCGCAAAACGGGGCCACCTACCCTAACAAATGCCCCGCCTGCAGGCAAAAAACGCGAACGGTTATCTGCTTCGGGTATGAAAAGTGCTAGCGCTTTCTTGCGCTGTAGCAACGACGCCAACTTCTCCCACTAAAGTGCTGTATTGGCGCACTCACACTTGACCAAATCGTGACTATACTGGGTGCAGCTGCCCTCTCACTGTTTATGGACCGCGCCGATGTCAGGAAGTACACGCCGTTTGTCACTGCAGTTCCTGTTTATTTTCTCCATCGTATTTCTGATGCTGCTGACCAGCGGCATCTTTATCTATCAGGGCATGCGTGGCAGTGAAACCGCACTGGTGTCGGCGGCAGGTGAATCTGCCCGCCAGCTCAGTGCTACCCTCAACGAGCGTATCCGCCGCCTGCTGGAACCGGCGGAAAGTACCCTGCGTCTGCTGTCGTTTGACAGCATCTCCGCGGCCACCAGCATGCCCGAGCGTCTGGGGCGGTTGCAGGTTTTCAGTGAAGTGGTGGCCAACAATCCGATGATCGGGGCGGTCTATGTCGGCTACCCTGATGGCGAGTTTTTCCTGCTGCGCAAACTGGCGACGGAAAAACAGCGCAACTACTTCTCCGCTCCGGCAGACAGCGCCTACATCGTACAGAGCCGCAGCCTGCAGCCGGACGACAGCATCATCGGCGAATGGCGTTTCTATGACCGCCACCTGCGCCTGCTCGACCGCTGGCAGATGAGCACCTACCAGTTCGACCCCCGCAGCCGTCCCTGGTATGTGCGCGCCAACCAGAGCGATGACATTGCCCTGACACCGCCCTATGTGTTCTTCAGCACCCATGAAATCGGGGTGACGCTGGCGCGGCGCACTGCCGACGGGCAGGCCGTAATCGGTATGGACGCCTCAGTGTCGGACCTGAGTGCCGAAATGCGCTCCCTGCAGATGACGCCCAATACCCGTATTGCGGTCATTGCCGACGACGGCAAGGTGATGGCCTATCCGCAGATTGAGGAACATCTGCAGCGCAGCCGCAGCGATATCAGCCTGCCCACGGTGCAGCAGCTCAATGCACCGGCACTGGACTATCTGTATAAAAACCCGCCGAGCCAGTCCGGCCCGCAGTCGTTCAGTGTCAATGGCCAGGACTGGTTCGGCATCGTCGAGCCGCTGACCGCCGTGCACGGCAATCGCTCTTCGGTGTACATCAGCCTGCCTGCCAACGAGCTGCTGGCCCAGACCCGCTCACTGATGATCAGTAACCTCAAGCTCACCGCCCTGATGGCAGTGGTGCTGATCCTCATCGGCTGGATACTCGGCCACCGCCTGACCCGGCCGCTGCAGCGCCTGACGGATCAGATTCAGGCCCTCACTGAGTTCAACTTTGGCAGCCATACCCGCATCAACACCCACCTCAAGGAAGTGCACGAACTCAGCGGGGTGATCGACAAGATGACCGCCACCATCCGCAACTTCCTCGCCATTACCCACGTACTGAGTCAGGAAACCCGCCTTGAAGCGATGCTGGAGAAAGTGCTGCGCCGTCTGGTCGCCGCTACCGGCCTGTCGGGCGGCGCGGTTTATCTGTGGAACGAACAGGAAAACAGCTTTTTGCTGGCTGGCACCAGTGCTGTCAGTGACTGCCCGACACGCATCCAGCTGGCACAGCAGCCGGATGGCGCCGTGGTGCGTAACGAACGGCTGCTCAGCAGCCAGCTGCCCGGCAGCGACAGCTGGCACGAAGTGGTGCTGCGCAACCGGGAACAGGAGCTGCTCGGTGTCGTCGCCCTTAAAGTGCCTGCGGAAATGCAGCATACCGACAAGGCCGACTTCCACTATTTCGTCAATGAAATGGCGGGGGTGGTGGCGATCGCCATCGATACCCGTCAGCTGATCGAATCACAGGAACAGCTGCTGGAGGCCATCATCAAACTGCTGGCCGATGCCATCGACGCCAAATCACCGCACACCAGCGGCCACTGCCAGCGCGTGCCGGAGCTGGCTATTCTGCTCAGCGACCGCGCCAGCCGCAGCCAGCAGCCACGCTTTCGCAACTTCTCCATGAGCGAGGCGGATCGCACCGTCTTCCGTATCGCTGCCTGGCTGCATGACTGCGGCAAGATCACCAGCCCGGAATACGTGGTCGACAAGGCCACCAAACTGGAAACCCTGTACAACCGTATCCATGAAGTCCGCACCCGTTTTGAAGTGCTGTGGCGCGATGCCGAGCTGGACTACTGGCGCGGCATTGCCAGCGGCGAGCCGGAAGCCCTGATGCAGGACCAGCTGCACGCACGGCAGCAGCAACTGCAGGAAGATTTTGCCTTTATTGCCAATACCAATATTGGCGGTGAGTTCCTCGATGAAGAGGCGGTGGTGCGCATCCAGCAGATCGGTGATCAGCTGTGGGTGCGCCACTTTGACGACCGTCTCGGCCTGTCACAGGAAGAGCGTGAACGCTACGACCGTGTACCGCACCCTGTGCTACCGGCCACCGAGCAGCTGCTGGCTGACAAGCCGGACCACGTATTCCACTGGCATGGTCGCCGTCCGCCGGTCGAGCACGATAACCCGGCCAACCGCTGGGGCTTCGATATGCGTGCGCCGGAAGTGGCCTACAACCTCGGCGAGCGCTACAACCTCGGTATCCGCCGCGGCACCCTGACCGAAGAAGAACGCTTCAAGATCAACGAACATATCGTGCAGACCATCATCATGCTCGATGCCCTGCCCTGGCCGCGGCCACTGCGCGACGTGCCCCGCATTGCCGGCAGCCACCATGAGCGGCTGGACGGCAACGGCTATCCGCGCCGCCTGACCAGCCCGCAAATGTCAGTGCAGGAAAAGGTGCTGGCCATTGCCGATGTGTTCGAGGCGCTAACCGCTGCCGACCGCCCCTACAAACCGGCCAAACCGCTGTCAGAGTCGATCCGTATCCTGTTCTTTATGGCCCGTGATCAGCATCTTGACCCAAGCCTGCTGCACCTGTTTCTGGAGTCTGGCGTCTATCTGGAATACGCCCACCGTTTCCTCAAACCGGAGCAGATTGATGAGGTGGATATTCCGGGCTATTTGCAGAAACTGGAGGAATTGCTGGGCGTCAGTGCGTGAGCTGCGCCCGATTATGGGGGGTGTCTGATGCCGATGCATGAAGGCGAACGAGTGGTGCTTTTTAGGGGCAGTTTGTGACCTTGTCAGCTGCTATTTTTTTCTTTCCACTTCAGATAATGATCCATTAGTGAGGATGGATTGGGCCAATCCAAATGGCTAGAGGGTAAAGACAGTTTCACTCCATGAAACTCGTCATATGATGGTCTACACTCTTCTGATACCAGAACCGTTCGACTTTCTGGATCGATGGATATTAGAAACAAATCAAACAGTGTGTGTATGTCGGCACGCAACAAAATTCCATTGTTTACCTCGTATGATTGTTCTTGAGCATGAGGGGTAATATGTGCAGCTTCTAGTGCAGCCTCTGCTGTACAGTTGCTGATTGCGCATGCTCCATTGTATACGCGAATCAATCTCTCCCGAAACTTAGACTGGCCTCTCCTGGTTAATATACTCGACGGGATATGTTCATCTATGGAAAAGACTAAACCATTTTCATTTTTTTCATCTACTTTATACTCAATATCTCTCGTAATCGCATCAGTTATATAACCACTAAAATAATTTATAAATTCACTTACTTTTTCATCGCTTGATATAGATATGCGAGGATATTTGTATCGCGTTTTTGGTTTTGCATACGCCCCTACAGAGCCCTGAAGTTCTTTTATCCACGACTCAACCTGAGCTTTGGTTTTATTTGAAATTTCGGCAATATTTACAACTTCAAATGCTACCTCGACTGTGTCCGGCTCATCTGTTTCAGCAAAATAAACCGAGATAATAGTCTTAGTCTTAGTCTTAGTCTTAGTCTTAGTCTTAGTCTTAGTCTTAGTCTTAGTCTTAGTCTTACTTTTACATTGGTAATTTTTCCCACTTTTCAGATCCCGACCACTCCATCCGTTTCCTTTGCAGAATTCATCGATTTTTTCACAAGCATATTGAACATTCACCCACTTTCCCCTTATCTTCTTTCAGCCGTTAACACTGTGTTCAACGGCAGTTTTTATTTCAGTTCATGCAAATTGAACTTCAGTTCGTACTTTACAAGCTTTACGTTCGGCAAATTCTTGGCTGCAAATATGACTCTTGCATCAAAATCAGATGCTACCAATATACCCCTAACTTGTTCATAATTTTCAGATAAACAACCAATGTAACCTAAAATCTGCCCAAGCGCGGCGTCTTTTGCCTTGCCTGCTTTTAGTTCAATAACTACGATAAAACCCTGACTATCTTTTGCCAAAAGATCAATGCGCCCTGCCTCAGAAACATACTCAACACCACCCTCAATAATGCTGAGACCATTTTCTATTTCATAAACTCTTTGAGCCAAATAATTTTGAAGATCTTTTTCTAGAGATATTTGAAACTCAATTGAATCTGATACAACCTCTTCAACTTCCATTTCAGAATAACCATTAACCTCCCCTAACCCTTCAGATATACTAATTTTTCCGGTATTTATTTGTGATTTATACCAAGAGTAGTGTGACTTCTGCCACTTACTTAATGGAAAATACATTCTGACCTTTTCAGTCAGTGATTCATAGGTCGGCATACAACCTAATGAAACATATGAATCAATAACCAAATCTTTAATTGTTTGATAATTACCCATATTTTCCCCATGAAAGCATTTCGACTCATATAAACCCCACTAAAAATTTAGCTATCTTTACATCGATTGCAAGGATCTTCAGTGAGCACGATCATCCTGCTCTTCGCGAATTTCCGCTTTCGTATAAGCAACGTTCTTGACCTGTCCCATCTCTTCAGCTCCACCCCACCCCCGACCTTAACCACACACTGGCCGCACTGGCTTGGCGTTTGCTTTGTAACTCTGGCAACACCTTTGATGAGCCAAAACGACCAGAAAAAGCACCGGGGTTTATCCACATACTGCAGGCACTATCCCACGACTGCAGAAAGGACATTCACTCAAGGTGCGGCGAGCCACGAAAGTGTGCACGGAGGTAACAATGAGCCAGAGTAATGCCGTATCGCCCGGTGGGGATGCCTTGCTGCAGACCCCGCTGTTCAGCCCGCATAATCAGCTGTTTCTGCTGAATGATCGTGATGCGATCTGCCAGCACGTCAGCGGAATATTTAAACCCCATGAGCTGAAACCCCGTCAGCACGGGGAAAGCATCAGCGCGTCGATGCATCATCTGCGGCGCGGACGGCTGTCCGTTAACCGGCTGGAATACGGCACTGATGTGCATATCGACCCGGCCCGGCTGGACAGCTTCTATCTGATTCAGATCCCGCTGCGGGGCAGTGCTGCCATCCGCTGCGGTCAGCATCAGTTCGAGTCGACCCCGCAGCTGGCGTCGCTGATCTCGCCACAGCTGCCATTGTCCATGTGCTGGCAGGCCAGTGCTGCACAGCTGGCTATCCGCATTGATCAGGACGACATGGCCTATCACTGCCACCAGCATCTGCCGCGCAGCCGCGAACGACTGCCACGTTTTGATCCGCGGCTGGATTTCAGCACCGCCGGCGGTGCCTATTTTCTGCAGCTGCTGAAGGTCTTTGTGGATGCTGTCAGCTGTGATCAGCACCCGATCCAGCACTCGCTGGTGCAGAAGCAGTTCGAGTCGGCGCTGCTGACGGCACTGCTGTACGGTGCCAGCCACGACTTCAGCCAGCAGCTGGATGAACAGCAGGAACGCTGCGTGTCACCCTATTTCGTCAAGCGCACCGAAGAATACATTCGTGCCCATCTGCACGAGCCACTCAGTATCGAGTCGCTGGCCGAACAGGCCGGGGTCAGTGTACGAACGCTCTACGCCGGGTTTCGCAACTTCCGCAATACCAGCCCGATGTCACTGCTGCGTGATTTGCGTATGGAGCAGGTTCATGACGAGCTGCTGCGTGACGCGCAGGCCTCAGTGACAGAAGTGGCATTCAAGTGGGGATTCGCCCATCTGGGGCGCTTCGCTCAGGACTACAAACGCCGTTACGGCGAGCTGCCATCAGCCACCCGCCGCTTCCGCCACGAGCCGGATTAACCCGCGGTTTGCCGGGCCAGCGCCAGCGTCTGTGACGGCAGTTCGTCATAGGTGCTGGCGTAGGCACTGGCAAAGCGGCCAAGGTGATTGAACCCCCACGCCAGCGCGGTGGCCGAAACCGAGGTGTGCGCATCAGGATGGGCCAGCGCCTGCTGCACGCCCTGCAGACGATACTGGCGCAGCCAGACCATCGGTGAGGTATGCAGATAACGGCGAAAGGCTTCATAAAGCTTGAGCCGGCTGACGCCCGCTACCTGCTCCACCGCCTCGATACTGATCTCTTCCGCCGCATGGCTGCGCATAAACTGACAGGCGCGTAACAGATAGGCGGGTTGCGTGTCGGCCAGCGCTGGTGCAGCCTGCAGAGCGGCAGAGTAGTTATGCGGCTGCACCAGCAGCAGGCCACGAATGAGCATCTGCTCCAGTGTCTGTGCCATCGGTGGCTGGGTATAGAGCGCCGCCAGCTGCGGCCAGTGCTGGTGCAGATGCAGCAGCGACTGCCACCAGGCGGCCACCGCGGCACACTGCATGGGCATATCCGGCTGAAACTGCAGCGGGGTAGTCAGGGCCTGTCCGAGCAACTGCCCGGCCTCCTTCATGACCGCCGTACGCGGTAACACCAGCTGCAATTTGCGGCAGCCACTATCCATATCCAGTTGCAGCGGTGCCGCTGGTGAGATCACCAGACCGCAGTGTCTGGCCGAGCGCCAGCGCACCCCGCTGCCGCACAGTTGCTGCGCCCCCTGTAACGGCAGGCTGATGCTGTACGCCTGCAGAGCCTCCACCTCATCCAGCTGCAGACGCACGGCAGTGCCGTAGCTGATTTCACCGAGTACCGCCCCATAGCCCGGCAGACGTACACCGTGATGGCTAAAGACCACCGGTGCCCGGTCACTGGCCTGCAGACGGTGCGGCCCGCAGATGTTGCGCATCCACGCCAGCGCTTCACTGGCCGAGCAGGAGCTGGCGTGCAGTGTCAGCGGATTCTGATTCATCTCTCCCTCCTCCGGCCTGCAGGCCCGTTAGCGGTCAAACTCTGTGGCGAGGCGCAGCAGGCTGCTGGCCTGCGTCGTCAGATCAAGGCCAATCTGCTCGGCTGCGCGCGCCTGACCGGCGCTGGTTTCTGCCTCCTGCGCACTGGCCAGCACCTGCCGGTCGAGCATGGCCACCACCTGTTCCTGCTCATGCATCGCCGCAGCAATCTGCACACCGCGGTCAGACAGCCCCTGCAGCTGATCCTGCAGCTGCGCAAAAGACTGCTGAATATGCGCCATGTCCTGATGGCTGCCACTGACCAGCCCCTGGCAGCGCTCGGCCATCAGCCGGGTCTGGCTGTTGGCATCCCGCAGCTGCACCAGCAGCGGCTGAATGCTGCCCGTCGCCTGCTGGGTCCGCACCGCCAGCTGCCGTACTTCATCGGCCACCACACTGAAGCCACGGCCGGCTTCACCGGCACGGGCCGACTCAATGGCGGCGTTCAGCGCCAGCAGATTGGTCTGGGTGGCAATGGCATCGATGATGTCGGTAATGCTGCTGATGGACTGGGCGGCACTGTCGAGCTGCCCGGCAGCAACCGCATTCTGATCAATGGCGCTGGCCAGCGTATCCAGCGCCTGCCGGGCCTGATGCAAATGCTCCCGCCCGGCCTCGGATTCGTGCAGCGCCAGACGCGACACATCGGCCAGCGCCTGAGCATGGCCGGCCACCTGCTGACTGGTCTGGCTCAGCTCATGCAGCGCCGTGGCGGCCTGGCTGTTGTCGTCCCGCTGCCGCTCCAGCCGTGCCGCCTCATGCTGGATCAGCCGAGTAACTTCATCCGCCCGCCCCTGCAGCTGCTGGCCCGCTGTACCGATGCGGCTAAGAGCCGTACGCAACCGCCAGCGTTCACCGCGCAGCGCCAGCGCCAGGGGGGCGGCCCAGCCAGACCGGTAAAGGCCGGCGATGTGTACGTCCTGACAAAGCTGTTTGTGCTCCTCCAGCAGCTGCTGACGCGCCTGCCACAACTGACGCTGATGATGCAGCGACAGCCCGGCGATCAGCAGCACCGCGGCCACCAGCAGGCTAAGAGGAGAGCCGTACGTGGCCAGTGTCATCAGCAGTGCGGTTGCCAGCACGACGGGCAACAGATGACGGCCGGGCACCCGCACAGGATGACGATGGGCAAAGCGGCGCAGCTGAGCAGCAATGCGCGGCTGCAGGGAGGGTTCCAGCCGTTCATACAGCGCGCCGTAACCACTGATGCGGCCATCGACCCAGACCGGTTTGATATAGACTTCAAGCCATAGTTCGGCGCCGTTACGGGTCAGGTTGCAGAGCGGCCCCAGCCACGGCTGCCCGGCCTGCAGGTGCTGCCACAGATTGGCAAACAGCGCCGCGGGCATCTGCCGGTGACGCAGGCGTGACATCGGTAGCCCCAACAGTTCATCACTGCGGTACCCATGGGCTTCGGCAAAGGCCGGGGTCGTAAAGGTGATAACGCCGTTGAGATCGGTGCGACAGATCATTGCTGCAGTCATGTGCTTGCCCTGCTGAAAAAGGCCTGCCCGAAGGGCAGGCAAAGAGCGCCTGGGTGGGGAAACCGGCATGGCGGGGAGCAGTTCAGCCGCCGGTCAGGCGGCCATCACTGATGCTTAGAAATGGTGAACGAAACGTACCTGCACTCTGGAGCCGTCCGGGCGGTTCTTCACGTCCTGCTCGAAGTAGGCGTTGGCAAACAGATGATCATCCTGAGAAAAGCTGTACATGGCGCCGGGGCCAATCGCCCAGACCTGCTCCCGGCGCCCTTCCACATCCTTGCCATCCACCTGCGTATCGGTGATCTGTTTCAGCCAGTAGCCGTTCAAGCCCACCCGCAGCTGCGGGGTCAGCGCATACTCACTGGCAAAGTTGGCGTGCAGTGCCTGTCCGGCCTGCGTGCTGCCGACATCGCCAAAGGCATAGGACGGATCGCTGTTTTTGAAGCTGTACAGGTAGTGGAAGCGCACTGAGGCGGTCCACTTCGGCGTAAACCAGTAGGTGCCTGCCCAGTAAGGGTCCAGCGACCAGAAATTACTGCCGGGGTTGATGTCCTTGTTACGGTCGTATTCGCCGGTCGGCAGATTGACCTGAAACTCCAGCCGCTGCACAAAGCGCGGGCCGTTGTCGCCCATCACCGGATCAAACTGGATAAACGGCCCGACCATCAGGTCTCCCATACCGCTCTGGCTTTTCAGCGCGGCATGGTTGAGGCCGTCATCCATATCCATTTTGCTGACCCACGGCAGCAGCAGGTTAATCCCCAGACTGGCATTACCCAGCCGCTGCTGCGACAGATAGCTCAGCTGGGTGACCGACACCTGATAGTGCAGCTTCGATTTCGGCAGGCCGAGCTTGTCGCCGTTCTGGTCATTGAGTTGTGAGGCACTGTAGTTCTGCAGGTATTCCTGAGCGTACCAGCCCGGCCCGGCGGGCAGGCCGCCATCGAGAAAGCTGGTCAGCCCGAGGTTGACGGTCGGCAGATCGTAGGCGTTAGCCTGACCAGCGGTCAGACCCGCCAGCAAGGCCAGAGAACAGATGCGTTTCATAGGAGCGTCTCTCACATGGGATAGGCTTGGCGCCTGGTTTCACCTCTTTGACTCAACCGACAACAGGGCAATACCCATCCTCGCCATGCGGCCACTGGCCGATGGCGGGTAATCTCTGCGGATCATGCGGTGACGGCCCCGCCTGCCTGCCCACGGTGGCGAGAAGGCGGGAGCCTCAGCCCTGCTGTATTCAGAACATGCTCAACATTCAGCAATGCAGGTCCGGATGAGGGCTGACGGCCCGGTACTGCCCGGCGTGAAACACCAGCGGCGCGCCACCGGCATGCTGGTAGTGCTCGATGGCACCGATAAAGATCAGATGGTCACCGCCGTCGTAACGGGTGTGGTTGCGGCAAATCAGTGTGGCGATAGCATCACGGATCAGAGGGACACCAGCAGTACCGGTGTCGTACTCCACCCCGGCGAACTTATCGCTGGCAGGGCGGGCGAACTGGTTCGACAGCCCATGCTGATCGTGGCGCAGAATATTGATGGCAAAGTGGCTGCAGTTGACGAAGTCGGCCAGACTCGGCGCCGTCCGCGCCAGACTCCACAGCACCAGCGCCGGGTCGAGGGACACCGAAGAAAAGGAGTTGGCGGTCATGCCGATCTTGCGGCCGTCAGCACCCAGGGTGGTGATAATGGTTACGCCCGTGGCGAACTGGCCAAGCAGGTTGCGCAATGAGCGCGGATCGCTGTCGCCAACAGCGACTAGCCCTTCCGGCAGCAGGGGTGTGGTTGTCATGGCAAAACTCCTGTCAGGGTGGTGGACCTGCCGCTCTTCACGGTGAGGGCAGGTTCGCGGAAGTACAGTACCGGCTCAGGCCGCGCGGGCGGTGGCTTCAATCAGTGCCAGACTCTCACTGGCATCGAACCACCAGGGGTTGAAGCGGCGCGGATCATCAAAGCCGTTGACGATGGTCGAGGCCAGCTGCGGTGAACTGGCCGCGGCCGCCAGCAGCTGCAGCATGTGCGGCGCAGGCGGTTGCAGCAGGCTGTTGGTCCAGGCCACCACATGACGGGCATAACTCCAGTACAGCTCGAAGGTGTCGTGCATCCAGGCGCTGTCAAAGGCCTGCTGCCCCCGCAGCAGAATGGCCTCCAGATAGACCTTGCTGCACTTGGCGGCGTTGTTGGAGCCCTGTCCGGTAATCGGGTCATTGACCACCAGCGCATCGGCCATGCCGAACACCTGTCGGCCGGAAGGCAGCGTCATCACCGGCTTGCGAATGGTCGGCGCAAAGCGGCCAGCGAGATAACCCTGTTCATCGGTCAGCTCGACATGCTGGCAGCGCTCGGCTTCCCACGGCGCATAACGGCTGACGATATCGAGGCTCATCTGCAGGTGCTGGGCCGGTGTTGTGGCCGCCTGCCAGCAGTCCATCGGCCCGCCGGGAATCCCTTCAAACACCATGATTTCGCACGGGCCGCTGAGGGTCAGGGCGGGGAACACGAAGTATTCACCGACACCGGGAATCAGGTTGAACGCCACCCGTGAATAGGGCTCGGCGGGCTGCATGCCGTGCACATAGGTCAGCGCCAGCGAGCGCTGCGGGGTAGCAAAGGCAGAGCGTTCGGCGTCACGCTCGAAGCACTTGACCACCTCGCCCTTACCGGCCGCCAGCAGCACCAGATCGAAGGTCGCGGTCAGTCGCTCCAGCGCCTCGATACCGACATCCTCCAGCAGCAGCTCACCGCCGCGCTCGACAAAGGTCTCCATCCACACCGGCATTTTCAGACGCTGATCCACCGACTGCGCCGGTTTGGCCAGTTCGGCACTCCAGCTGAACAGCGACTCGCCCTGCGCCTGCGGATTGCAGACATTCAGGCCGATGCCCTCGACCGGCGGGCAGTCGTTCTGCCAGAAGTCGATACCCAGCTCACGCTCGGTGGTGAGGGCTGCATCAAACATGCACTGGCTGGACATCACCCGTCCGCCGCGCACCTCGTCGGCACTGCGGTTTGTCACCAGGGTCACGGCATACCCTTTGGCCAGCAAACCCAGCCCCAGCTGCAGGCCGGACTGTCCGGCCCCGACGATGGCAATATTTCGCATTTCTCTCTTCCTCTTGCTCGGTGCTTTGCAGACGGCGCACTGCGCACCTGGTGTTATCAGATCAAGGCGGCAGACCGATCACTCTGCCAGCCGCGGGATGGCAGGCTGGCTGCGCTCCGGTCCCATCACGGAATAGCCGCCGTCAACGGCGTAGTCGGCACCGGTGACAAAGCTGGCCTGCGCAGAGCAAAGGAAGGCGACCACATTAGCCACTTCTTCCGGCTCCCCAAGACGGCCCAGCAGATGGAAGTCGGCGGCGACCTGATCGGCCTTGTGACGATTGCCGCCACTGACTTCGGCGATCACCCGCGACCAGGTCCAGCCCGGCGATACGGAGTTGACCCGGATGCCATCGGCTGCCAGATCCATCGCCATGCTCTTGGTCAGGTGGCGGATGGCGGCCTTGGAGACGGGATAGAGCCAGCGCCCGGTCTGGGCACAGCCAGCAGAAATAGAAGTGAAATTGACTACCGCCCCGGCAGCGGCCTTGAGGTCGTCATGCAGGGCCTGCGTCAGCATCACACTGCTGACCAGATTGATATCCAGTGCCCGCAGCCACTGGCTTCGGGTCGAGGCAAAGCCGTCATCTTCGTAACTGCAAGCAATATTGATCAGCAGATCGACCCGCCCGAGGCGCTCATGCACCTCGGTAATGGCAGCCTTGATGGCGTCATCATCGGTCAGGTCGAGGGCCACAAAGCAGGCTCCCAGCTGAGCAGCCACCGCCTCCCCCTGCGGATCAATATCAAAAATTGCGACCTGCGCCCCCTGGCGGATCAGCGTCGCGGCCACCGCGGCGCCAATCAGGGTGGCACCACCGCTGACGATGGCGATCTTGCCCTGCAGCGGCAGAGTGGTCTGGCTATCAGTTGCTGACATCATCATGGTTCCTCAGGCGTCGGTGGCTTTGCCTTCGCTGGCTGCCCAGCCCGGCATCAGGGTGTTGGAAGGCAGGGTTTCATCCAGCAGCTTGTGCGCAGTCTCGATACCGGCAACGGGCAGCCCCGCTGGCGACAGCAGGCCCAGCTGGACCAGTACGCTGGCCTGATCCCAGTAGATGTGTTCGTGATAGAGCTTGGGTCCGCGAAACTTCACCACACCCAGCATGGGGATCTCGACGTAGCGCCCGGTCGGGGCAACGCCCGGCAGCATCCAGTCGATCTCGGTGTCGTGGGTAAAACGCATGATGAATTCATCGACAATCTGCGTGGCGCCGACGGTGCGGGAGATCGGCAACAGCGTCATGTCCTGCGGGTTGTTGTGGATAAAGTGATAGCGGTAGAAACGGCTGAGCTGCTTGTAACCGACACCGCCGGTCATGGTGGGGATGTGATTGACGTAGGGCTCGGGCACCATGGTGGCCATGGTCGCGGGTACGTTGCGGGTATCAAACTCGTGGCGGATATGTTCTTCCCACAGGGCGGCCAGATCATAGTCCGGGCCGATCTGCCGGTGCAGCGCTGCCACACTGCGCTCATGGGCCAGCAGCGCCGCCGCTTTGTCATAGTGGTGCCCAGCCGGACGGGCAAAGGCGTGATCGACGCCGGGGTAGATATACACTTCGGTGCCGGCCTTGCCCGCCAGTGCACTGACGATGGCCTGCTGCGCCTCTGCCGGGCAGAAGCCATCATCACCGGCAATGTGCAGCACCAGCCGCCCCTGCAACCCTTCCAGCTCGTGCAGCGCCTTCTCGATGCCAACGCCGTAATACCCCACGGCGCAGCGCACTTCCGGCAGGCGACAGGCGGCCAGATAGGCCAGCTTGCCACCCAGACAGTAGCCCAGTACGGCCAGATCATCGCCACTGCATTCTGGCAGCGTACGCAGAAAGGCCAGACTGTTGCGGATATCCTCAACACCGCCCTCTTCGCTGTAGTTCTGATACAGGGCGAAGGCCTGCTGGAAATCGTCCTCGCTGTAGCCCAGCTCGATACCAGGTGTCTGCCGCCAGTAGAGATCAGGCACCAGCACGGTATAGCCTTCTTCGGCCAGATGATCAGCCACCTGACGCATGGCTTCATTAACGCCAAATATCTCCTGACACAGCACCACACCCGGCCCCTGACCATCAATGGAAGGGGCAAGATAGGCAGAGAAAGTACCCTCGGGTACGGTAATCGACACGTAGCGACCTTGCATGGCAACACTCCGGCTCTGTAGTGGGGTTGCCTTTGATTCTGCGAGGATGGGCGCCGCCGCTCTATCCGCTGGATGCGCGGACTATCCCCTCCCTGCCAGACTTTGCTGACGGTCAATAAACGGCACCGCGGGCGCCTCAAAGTGCTACTTTCCGTGACCCGGGCTGGTCCGTTCAGGTGCAGGAGCGATAGCGCTGCGCTGACGTGAATCAACCTGCCCTGGCTATCTCTCTGTTTTTTCACTCTTTTTCAGCGCATTTCCCGGCGCTGCCAGCACTTGCCAGTGAGGCTGGCGAGGGCACTGAATTTGCATGAATCGTGAACAGGTGCCAACAGAGCACTGTTGCAGGCAAGCGGGCCGTCCACGCGGCTTCAGGGTGTTACCCCGGCGACCTGCTATTACCGTGAGAGTCAGGAATCACCCCGATGAGAGCCAGCAACTGCATTGAGTTCCACGATGTGCACGCCGATCATCATGATCTGGATGGCGCACGCTCGTGGATGTCCATCATCTGTGGCCCCCATTCGCTGCGGGCCGATGTACCGCGCCATATCCAGTTTCATTACACCGGCAACCGCTTCAAATCCATGTCGACCACCCTCGGCCATATCGAGTACGGCACCGATGTCACCATCGGCGTGGAAGACATCATCCAGCTCAACTGCTACAGCATCAGCCTGCCCGTCAGCGGCCAGCAGGAGTTGAGCAAGGATGGCGAGCGGCATATCTCCGACCGTGATACCGGCCTGATTATTTCTCCCGATCAGCATCAGCAGCTGACCATTGGCGGTAACTGTCGCAAAGTGCAGGTGGCGATTGAGCGCAACGCCATGCGCTCGGTGCTGGAATCGATGCTGGAGCGCAAGGTCGACAAACCGCTGCAGTTTGCCTCGCGGGTTGAGGCAGGCCATGGCGGCACCGGCTCATGGTGGCGGATGGTGCGTTACTTTATGGATGAGATGGAAAGTGCCCGTGATCTGTTCCAGCACACCGCCTTTTCCCGCGATATGGAGACAGCACTGATCAAGGGGCTGATTCTGGCCCAGCCAAGCAACTATTCCGATGAGCTGCACAGCCGTTACGATACGCGTCTGCCGCACTATCTGCTGCGCGCCCGGCAGTTCATCCATGACCATGCCCGCGACGCCCTGTGTCTGGAAGATATCGAGCAGGCAGCGGGCGTGTCACGCTTCAAGCTGTTTGAAGCCTTCCGCCAGCACGCCGGGATGTCGCCCATGGCTTATGTGAAAAAGCACCGGCTGGAGTGCGCCCGGCGAGACATTCTGGAAGACTTCTCTACCCGTAACGTGTCGGCCATTGCTATGGAATGGGGCTTCAATCACCTTGGCCGCTTCGCCAGTGACTACCGCAAGCTGTTCGGTGAAAGCCCGTCAGAAACGGCGCAGCGCTTCCACGGTAAAAGGCTGAGCTGAGCGGGCCACGCCCCTGCCAGTACCGAACATCGCACAGCGGATAAAACAAAACCCCGGGGCTTACACCACCGGGGTTTTGTGTTGACTGCGGCTCAGTCAGCGCTGGCGCTTACTGGCTGACCATCTTGGCGATGGCTTTTTCCAGACGCGCCATCCCTTCCTTGATGTCTTCCTCAGGAATCACCAGTGAAGGTGCAAAACGCAGGGTGTTGGTGCTGGCGGTCAGAATCATCACGCCTTCTTCAGCACCGGCACCGATAAAGGCCTTGGCGTTGCTGGCATAGGGCTCAACCAGCTCGGCACCGATCAGCAGGCCCATACCACGGATTTCCTTGAACACATGGTACTTGGCGTTGATGGCTTCCAGCGCTTCACGGAACAGGGCGTGCTTGCGCTTCACGCCTTCCAGCACGGACGGACGGTTGATTTCGTCCAGCACAGACTCTGCCACGGCGCAGGCCAGAGCGTTACCACCGTAGGTGGAACCATGGCTGCCGAAACCGAAGCTGGCTGCAACCTTGTCAGTAGTCAGCATGGCACCGATAGGGAAACCACCGCCCAGTGACTTGGCAGAAGACAGGATATCGGGGGTCACACCGATTTCCATGTAGGCAAACAGTGAACCGGAACGGCCCATGCCGCTCTGCACTTCATCGAATACCAGCAGGGCATTGTGCTGGTCGCACAGCTCGCGTACGGCTTTGGCAAATTCGGCAGTGGCTGGCAGGATACCGCCTTCACCCTGAATAGGCTCCATCACCACCGCGCAGGTGCGATCAGAGATGACCGCCTTCAGTGCTTCGAGATCGTTGAACGGCACGTGAGTGATACCACCCGGTGCAGGCTCGAAACCGATACGGTATTTAGGCTGACCACCGACCGATACGGTGAACAGGGTACGGCCGTGGAAAGAATTGGTGAAAGCAATGATTTCGTTCTTTTCCGGGCCGAAGTTGTCATAGGCATACTTACGCGCCAGCTTGAAGGCCGCTTCGTTAGCTTCGGCACCGGAGTTGGCAAAGAATACCCGGTCAGCGAACGTCGCATCGACCAGTTTGCTGGCCAGACGCAGAGCGGGTTCATTGGTCATGACGTTGGACAGGTGCCAGATTTTATTGGCCTGCTCGGTCAGTGCCTTGACCATCACTGGATGACAATGACCCAGCGCCGTCACCGCGATACCGCCGGCAAAGTCCACGTACTCTCGGCCTTCCTGGTCCCATACACGCGAACCTTCACCGCGCACAGGCACGATTTGTGAGGGGCTGTAGGTGGGTACCATGACTTCGTCAAAAGTCGACCGGGTTACCTGCTTGGTGGTCATTGTCGTTCCTCATCATTCATTCAATGGCAAATCGCAACACTGCGCCCGTGCCAGGTTATGCGTTTTACTCTAGTGCCTGTTATATCGTCAATTGCTTTGCAAAGATTGCGATCCGGCGACCCGTTTTTGTTCGCCCAAGCCGCCCCAAAGCTTTTTATAAAGAGCAGGTCGCGCCTGCACAACCGCCAGACCGCAGCTATCTGCCAATACAGCACAAATCGCTGTCCGCAGCGCACCGGCAGCAGGATTATGCGGCCCGCCGGAAAGCAGAAACAACACCGCCGACCCGGAGGTCGGCGGTGTTTCACTCAGTGGTGATGACGGCTGCAGCCGTCGTTTGCCACCGTTACAGCAGCTGACGCAGCTCGCCGACAGCGACCGACAGCATGGCCAGATTGACCTGCGCGGACGACTGCAAACCACGGAAGATGTCAGCACAGTGGTTGACGCCTTCGGCGTGCTCTTCCAGCCATACCGGCATGCAGGCCACCGGTTCCTGACCATCACCGGCATGACGGATCAGATCAATGCTCAGGCTACGCAACGCACCGTCCAGCTCATCGAGCAGGGTGGCGCGGGCTTTACGCTGCCACAAGTCTTCCTGCGGCAGTGCGCGGATGGCACGACGCAGCCAGTGCATATCCAGCTCCACGTCGAGAGAGAAGTAGGCCTTGCCCGCTTCGTTGACGGAGATACCAGTTTCCGCGGCGACACGGACGATATCCAGTGCCGAACTCAGCCATGCCAGCCCAGCCAGACGCAGTGACAGCGCACCGGACGCACCGTTTTCCAGCCAGTGGGCCACGGCATCCTGATGGGAGGTCAGCGCGTCCTCAGACAGCATGGTTGGCAGCGCTTCGCTCAGGGTCTGGATACCCGGGGCGTACTGATCGATCAGGGTCTGGACGTCGTAGGGTGACTTCTGACTGCGCAGCAGCCACAGAGTGGTCTTGCCCAGCAGATCGTTGACCTTGAACTGCATGTCAGCCAGCACTTCGTCATTGAAGTCGGCAGGCAGCGCCAGAATCTCGGCCATCAGGCTGTCGGTCTGGAAGATCGCCCGGGCAGCCATCCAGCAGCGCAGGATGTCGATGGTCTTGGCGTTGGTTTCTTCCTGCAGGTAATGGGTAAAGGTGATACCCATCTGGTTGGCCATCTGATTGGTCAGGTGGGTCGCCAGAATTTCGTTACGCAGCGGATGACGGGTAATCTCTTCGGCGAAACGCTCCTGCAGGGCGCTGGGGAAGTATTCGCGCAGTGACTGCACCAGATACGGATCGCTGGCGATGTCGGCCTGGCTCAGCTCATCAAACATGCGAATCTTGGCATAGGCCAGCAGTACCGCCATTTCCGGACGGGTAAAGCCTTCGCCCTGCTTGATGCGCTCATTCAGGGTGTCATCGGAGGGTAAGTACTCCAGTTTGCGGTTCAGACGGCCTTCTTTCTCCAGATCCTGGATCAGGCGCAGCTGGTCATTGACCCGCAAGCGGGCCAGACGGTTGCTGAGGCTGAGGATATTGCTCTGGCCGCGGTTGTGACGCAGTACCAGCTCAGCCACCTCATCGGTCATGGACGCCAGCAGCTGGTTACGCTGCTTCTCGGTCATATCGCCCCCGTCGACCACGCCGCCGAGCAGGATCTTGATGTTGACCTCGTGGTCGGAGCTGTCCACACCACCGGAGTTGTCGATAGCATCAGTGGTGACGTAGCCGCCGTTGCGGGCAAACTCGACACGGCCTTTCTGGGTAAAGCCCAGGTTACCGCCCTCGCCGACTACCTTGCAGCGCAGCTCATTGCCGTCAATGCGCACCGCATCGTTGGCCTTATCGCCCACATCAGCATGGGTTTCACCCGCGGCTTTGACGTAAGTACCGATACCGCCGTTCCACAGCAGATCGACCGGCGCCTTGAGGATGGCACTCATCAGCTCGTTGGGGGTCATGCGCTGCACGCCCTCTTCGATCCCCAGCGCCGCACGCATTTCTGCAGTGATGGCGATGGACTTGGCCCGACGCTCAAAAATGCCGCCACCTTTGGAAATCAGGCTGGCGTTGTAGTCAGCCCAGCTGGAGCGCGGCAACTCGAACAGGCGCTTGCGTTCAACGAACGACGAAGCCGCGTCCGGCGTCGGGTCGATAAAGATGTGCATGTGGTTGAAGGCAGCGACCAGACGGATATGTTCCGACAGCAGCATGCCGTTACCGAACACGTCACCAGCCATATCGCCCACACCCACGACGGTGAAGTCCTGCGTCTGGGTGTCGTGACCCTGCTCGCGGAACAGGCGCTTGACCGATTCCCACGCGCCACGGGCAGTGATGCCCATTTTCTTGTGGTCATAGCCCTGGCTGCCGCCGGAGGCAAAGGCGTCGCCCAGCCAGTGGCCGTATTCCAGCGAAATGGCGTTGGCAATATCCGAGAAGGTCGCGGTGCCTTTATCGGCCGCCACCACTAGATAGGGGTCATCTTCGTCGTAACGCACCACTGATCTGGGCGGAATCACTTCACCCTTGATCAGGTTGTCGGTGATATCCAGCAGCGCACGTATAAAGGTCTGATAGCAGCGGATACCTTCGGCCAGCGTCTCATCACGACCGGCGTTGGCAGGCATCTGTTTGCAGACGAAACCGCCCTTGGCACCGACCGGTACGATAACCGCGTTCTTGACCATCTGCGCCTTGACCAGACCCAGCACCTCGGTACGGAAGTCTTCACGGCGGTCAGACCAGCGCAGACCACCACGGGCCACCTTGCCACCACGCAGATGCACGCCTTCCACCCAGGGGCTGTAGACGAAGATCTCGAACTTGGGACGGGGCAGCGGCACCGCCGGGATCAGCTCGGGGTTGAGCTTGAAGGAGATATAACCCTTGTGGTTGCCATCAGCAGCAGGCTGATAGAAGTTGGTACGCAGCATGGCCTGCACCACCGACAGGAAGTGACGCAGAATGCGATCTTCATCGAGGTTGCTGACCTGTTCCAGCGCTTCTTCGATCTGTGCCAGCAGCGCATCAACCGCCGCCTGCTGGCCTTTAGCCGGATCAAAGCGGGTGACAAACAGCTCGGCCATCATGTGGGTGATGGTCGCGTTACGCACCAGGGTGTCTTCCATATACGCCTGTGAGAAGGGTACACGGATCTGCAGCAGGTATTTGCCGATGGCACGCAGCATCACCACGTTGCGCCAGCTCAGGCCGGCGGCCACGACCAGACGGTTGAAGCCATCACTTTCGACCTGTCCGGAGACGGTAGCAATAAAGGTGTCCTGGAAGCGGTCGCGGATCACGTCGGCATCCAGCGTTTCACCGGTGCGGGCGCTGATGTCGAAATCCAGCATCCAGCGTTCTTCACGGTTCTGCGGTGAAATCTCATAGGGACGGGCCGCCACGACGCGGACGCCCATGTTTTCCAGTACCGGCAGCACATCGGACAGCGCCATGATGGGGCCGTGGCCGAAGACCTTGAAGCGCAGGTTGTCGTCGAAGCTTTCCAGCGGACGGTAGAGGTAGGTCGACAGCGGATGGCTCTCGTCCAGTGTCTCCAGCCGCAGGATATCCTGCACCGCGCGGTTGGGGGTGAAGTCTTCCCGGTACGCACTGGGGAAGGCTTCGCCATAGTATTTGTGCAGTTTGTTGGCTTTCTCTTCACCGATTTTGGCACGCAGGGCCAGATGCACCTTGTCTTCCCATGACAGCATGGCCTCAGACATCTTGGCTTCCAGGTCTTCCACATCGAACTGCAGTTCGTGGGCATCCTGGGTATGGATGGTGAAGTGCACACGGGCCAGCACGCCTTCCATGTGACGCACGCTGAACTCGGTGGAGTTGCCCTTGAAGGCCTCCAGCATCAGCGCTTCCATCACCAGACGCAGCTCGGTGTTATAGCGGTCTTTGGGCACGTAGACCTGAGCGGTAACGAAACGGCCATAGACGTCAGTACGGGTAAACAGACGCAGCTGCTTGCGGCCTTCCAGCTCCAGAATGCCACGCACGGAGTCTTCCAGATCGGCCTGACTGGCCTGCAGCATTTCGTCGCGGGGGAAGTTGTCGAGAATGTTGCGCAGCAGACGGCCCTTGTGGGTGTTCAGCGGCACCTGCAGATGCTGCAGCAGACGCTGCTCCTTCAGGCGCAGCAACGGAATCTCGTTGACCCGCAGGGAGTAGGCGTCGGAGGTGAACAGACCGAAGAAACGGTGCTCACCTACCACCTCGCCCTGCGCGTTGAACGCCTTGATGCCGACGTAGTCCAGGTGCGCCGGGCGGTGCACGGTGGAACGCGAGGTCGACTTGGTGATGATCAGCAGTGAAGGCTCGACCGCCAGTACCGACAGACGCTCGGACAGCTGTACGTGGCGGCGCTCGTCAGGCAGATGAGAGACATCACGGAAGGTACCCAGGCAGGCCTCTTCCTGCAGATGCAGCACGCACAGGCCGTCGTCCTTGCGCTCCAGATCGAAATAACGGTAACCGAGGAAGGTAAAGTGGTTATCGGTCATCCACTCCAGCAGCGCCAGTGACTCATCGCGGTCTTCCGCCTGCAGCGGCAGGTTCTGGGCGCGGGTGCGGGTGACCACGTCCGCCAGTTTGTCACGCATGGATGGCCAGTCTTCCACGGCCACCCGCACGTCGTACACCACCTGCCGTACTTCCTGAACGATACGCTCCAGTACGTCCGGCTCACTCTGGCGGTCAATTTCAAAGCGCATGACCGCTTCCAGACGGGCATTTTCCGGCGCATGGTTGCGATCATGAATCGATACCACCTGGCCCTTGTCATCACGCACCACCGCCATGATCGGGTGGGTGGTCATGTGGATGGCCATGTCCAGACGGTTGAAGCCCATGGTCAGCGAAGCCACCAGGAAAGGCATATCGTCAGTTGCCACTTCCACAATCGTGTGGGTGGACTGCCAGGCATGTTCTTCGTAGTTGGGATTGTAAGCGCGGATGGCGGGTTCGCCGGGGGAGCGGTGCTGGAGGAAGTCCCAGAGACAGAGGACGGCACCGTAGAGATCTTCACTTGAGGTTCGCTGCAGTTCCTTGCCTATGCTTTCCGAGTAGAACAACTCGGTGAGGTTGCGGATTTGCTGCTTGTGTATCCCTGACAGACGCTCGTCAATCAGCGCCACGACGCGGTTGATGGCGTCCTTCTTCTTACTGATCGGATTATGCATGGTTTTATTCAACTTTTAGTGCAGACTCAGTGACACCCGGACTCCGCCGGACGATGCCCAGGGGCGTATTTTCTTGTTCTGGAATGACAGTCAGTGACTTCCACTGGCAAAACAAGGATAGACGCGTTTTATGAATAGTGCCCTGCGCATGGCGGACAATTATCAAAGAATCAAGTCGACAAAGGTAGGGACGGAGTTAAATAAAAACGACGCGTGGTTGTGGCAAAGAGACTGAATAATCACGCCAAACCAGAAACGACGGGGCCTGCAATGGTTTCACCTGGAGCAACCAGGCAGTGAATATTCATCATTGCAAAGTGCAACCGAACCGTATCCAGCTGGCAGAATGGATACAGCAAAAACGGCACGGTCGTGTTGCCAGCCCCCAGCCAGAGGAGGAGTTCCATGATTCGCATTCCACCCCCACTGCAGGCACTGGCCTGTGCCGCACTGGCCTGGGCTGTCCACCACTGGACCGGCACCGGCCAGCTATGGCTGGTCACCGTACCACACTGGCTGACGGCTCTGCTGGCATCGCTGGGGCTGGCTGTTGATCTGTTTGCTGTCTGGCACTTTCACCGTGCCGCCACCACCGTCAATCCACTCCGTCCTGAACGTACCTCCACCCTTGTCACCCACGGCATCTACCGCTACAGCCGCAACCCGATGTATCTGGGGATGACGCTGCTGTTAGTGGCATGGTGCCTGTGGCTTGGCAACCTGATCAGTCTGATGACTGTGGCACTGTTCGTCTGGGTGGTGACATGGCTGCAGATTGTTCCCGAAGAGCAGATACTGGCGCAGCGCTTTGGCGATGAGTTCCGCCGTTATCAGCGGGAGGTCAGGCGCTGGCTGTAACGGAGCCAGCCGCACAGAGTGCTCTCAGTGCGACCAGCGCCTGGCATGTTGATAGTATTCCTAGAAGCTGCCGAACAGCGACCCCAGAATCAGAATGGTGATCAGCGCCAGAATGGGGAAGACCGAGGTCATCATCAGTATCTGCGGATAGGACTGCTTATGGGTCAGCCCACAGATCGACAGCAGGGTGATGACGGCCCCGCAGTGCGGCAGGGTATCCAGACCGCCGGCGGCGATAACTGCCGCACGGTGGAACAGCTCAGGGCTGATACCTGCGGCCTGCATGATCTGCAGATACTCCGCACCCAGCGTGCGGAAGGCGATACTCAGGCCGCCCGAGGAGGAGCCGGTCAGCGCTGCCAGAATATTGATACTGAAGGTGGCGGAGATCAGCGGGTTCTGCGGGAAGAAATTCAGCACGGCATCCTTGATGATGGCGAACCCCGCCAGACTGGCGATGATGGCACCATAACCCACCTCCGAGGCGGTATTGAACACCGGCAGCAGCGAGCCCAGACAGCCGGCATTAATGGTGGCCGTCAGGTTCTTCCAGCGCTTCCACTGCATGACGATCAGCACCACGATGGCCACCATCAGCGCCAGCAGTACCGCCCATAAACCGATCACCGAGGTCGGCGACACCTTGCCAAAGCGCTCTTCCTGCAGATACGACAAATCCAGCGACGGCAGCAGCCAGTAGGTGAACAGCGCGTTCAGACCGATCACCAGCACAATCGGCAGCAATGCCTGATACAGCGGTGGCGTATCTTCCGCGATGCTTTCCAGCTTTTCATCGGGATGATCACCGTAGCCCTCTCCTGCCGCCATGGCCTTGCTGGCCCGGCTCTGCAGCCACCACACCCCACCGCACAGCATGATCAGGCCAGCGATGATGCCGAGCCCCGGTGCAGCAAAACTGTTAGTGCCAAGATAAGGAATGGGAATGGCGTTCTGTATCGACGGCGTACCGGGCAACGCCGTCATGGTGAAGGTAAAAGACCCCAGCGCAATGGCTGCCGGAATATAGCGCTTGGGCGTGTTGGTATGGCGAAACAGCACGGCACTGATGGGATAGACGGCAAAGGCCACAACAAACAGCGATACCCCGCCATAGGTCAGGATGCCGCAGGCCAGCACAGTGGTCAGAATCACATAGCGCCTGCCCACCTTGTGCATCACCCAGTCGGCAATGGTGGTGGCCGAGCCACTGTCGGCCATCAGCTTGCCAAACAGCGCCCCGAGGATGAACAGCGGGAAGAATTTGACCAGATAGCCGCCCAGCTCCTTCATGAATATCTGGGTATAGATCGGCAGCAGATGGCTGGCTTCACCACTCAGCAGCACCGCCACCGAGGCCATGATCGGCGCCAGCAGCAGTACGCTGACCCCGCGATAAGCAAAGTACATCAATAAAATCAGAGAAATAACGATGGCCAGTATGCTCATAGGTGATTCTCTTTGTTGGCGCCCGCGGGCACTTACCTGATGAAAACTGCGTGTGTCGTTACTACGAAGAGCCTGTGCACCACCCGGCGAAGTTCGCCTTCATTGCTGCATATGCGTCATCGTCATCAGCTTCTCCGCCTTCCCTGCTCCCCCTTACCCGAAGGATGACTGTCTTATTGTTATTTGCAGGCAGAACAGCGCCTTGTGCTCAGATTTAAGCGAACGATGGAAACAGATGGAAGTGACTCAGAAACTTGTAGCGCAGTTCCCTGCAGATTCAAGTTGTGCAGATGCAACATTGGTCGACTGGACATTTGCCGACCGGATAAAACCACGCCGGCCCCCCCGGACAGGAGACGGCTTCTTTCAGCACATCGTCATTGAATGCAACTTATGCTGACGTTTCAGCAACAAATTATTGATAATAGCGCCCTTTCACTCTGGCCCGAGCAACGCTGATTTATGCCGTTCCGTTACTTCACGCCATCGCTGCTGTCTTTGCTTTGCTGTGCGTCCCCGATTTTGGCTGCCAACGGGCAGCCTCCGCGCCAGCCCTGGTATGAACCGGGCGCGGAATACAGCCGTCCGGTATCGACAGACATCAGCATCGTTACCGGGATCGGGGATAACCTGCCCGGACAGCCTGTTACAGGCCAGCCCCCACAACGGAGTACCACACCGCCTATCCGCCGCGACCGCAGCAGCGGTGAAATGATGCTGATGACGGGGGTAAACAACGCAGGCGAGCCCGCCCTGACCCTGCAGGGGCAGATCAGCCAGCCAGTCAGCCCGCAGACCCAGCTGACATTCAGCCTGCAACAACAGGTATTACCTGCCCAGCGCCAGACCCTGTCACAGGACACCCGTGCCGCAGGCACAACGCTGAAGCAACAGGATGAAGATGAGCAGCTGACGCGCCAGCTCACCCGTTTGAGTCTCGACCTGACCCATTATTACGACGGGGGTGAATGGCACCTGATGCCGCTTTACGGTGTGGGCAGCCGCGACAAGCTCACCACCGCCGCCATCACCATGCTGCGCCAGCAACAGCGGCTCGATGAAGAAGACAACAACCGTCATCTCTACGGTATGCAGATCCAGCAGCGTCACCGGTTAGCGTCAGGCTGGCAGTGGCAGCAGCAGCTCAGTGGCTATCGCATGGCCGATGATCGCGATAAAGATGTCGCCATCAGCCACGCCACGCCGATGGGCGCTGCGGTGGATCAGCGGGTCACCGACCTGCAGCAGACCCAGTCGCATCTGTACCAGTGGCAGGGCAGTCTGCAGGGTCAGCTCAATGCCGAACATCAGCTGACGGTCGATAGTCTGTGGCAGCGCAAAGACCGGCAGAAGCAGCGCCTTGCTAGTGCAGTCAATGGCAGCGGCATGCTGATTACCAGCGACAGTGGCGACGATGATTTCACCGAATACCTCTACCGAATCGGCGTCAGGGATCAGATCCGCATCCGCCCCGATGTGACCTTCACTCCCGGCCTGCACCTGCAGTACAGCAGCCTGCAAGGCATGCAGAGCAACAACGGCAGTGTCGAGCGCCAGCATCATGATCTGCTGCCATCACTGGCCCTGAGCTGGCAGGCCACCGACCAGTGGCAGCTGCAGGCCGAAGCGCAGCAATGGCTCAGCCGCCCCGGCTTCGATCAGTTATCACCGTGGATTGAAGACAATCAGAAAAAGCTGACGCAGGGTAACCTGCAGCTGGATGCAGAAACGCACCGGCGCTTCAGTGTCAGTGCCCGCTATCAGCAACCCACCTGGAACAGCAGCCTGACGCTGTTCCGTGAACATGCGGACGATGTGATTGCCCAGGCCCTGACCGGTACCCGGGTGCTGACCCGTCCGCTGTATCAGTGGCGTAATGTCGGCGACGGCTATCGCTATGGCCTCACCCTGCAGCAGGGCTGGCGCCCCACCCCGCGACTGGAACTGGGTGCCAGCACCACCTGGAGCGATGGCAAGCTGCACACCGATGACGGCAATACCGCGCCCTTCCCTAATCAGAGTCGCTGGCGGGTCAACCTCAACAGCCGCTGGCAGGCCACCAGCAAGGATCAGCTGAAGCTGGAAGCCCAGTACCACGATACCCTCAACAAGTTCACCGACGGCGCTGAAGCCGACAGCGAAGCACCGCGCTGGACCCTCAACCTGTCCGCCCGCCATCAGCTGAACCAGAACGTCTACCTGCAGCTGAGCGCCTACAACCTGACCCAGTCAGGGCGCGAAGAGCTTACACAGATGCGCGATGGCGTCAGCCAGTACGAGGACGAGCGCATCGGTGCGCTGTACCTGCTGGGTCTGCATACCCAGTGGTAACGCAGACAGACACACCGCGGTAAGCGTCCGCTCACCTCACAGGCTAACAGTCACGAGGCTGGTCAGGCTCCAGCAGGGCCAGCAGTGCGATCAACCCCTGATCCAGCGCCGCCAGCTGTTCTGCCGCAAGCGGTGCCAGAATCCGCTGCTCATTATCGACATGCGCTTCCACTGCCCGGTCAATCAGCGCCAGCCCGCTCTGCGTCAGCTGCACCAGCTTGCTGCGGGCATCGTCCGGATTAGCCAGACGCTCGATCAGGCCACGCTTCTCCAGCTGCTGCATACGGTGGGTCATGGTGCCCGAGGTAATCATCAGGGTGGAGAACAAGGCCGTCGGCGCCAGACAGTAGGGCGCACCGGAACGCCGCAGCGTCGCCAGTACATCAAACTCCCAGTTGCTCAGATCATAGGCGGCAAACGCCACGTCCAGCTGGCGCTGCATCAGGGCTGAACAGCGCTTCAAACGACCGATGGTCGCCATCGCCCTGACATCCAGCTCCGGACGCTCACAACGCCACTGCGCCAGAATGGCATCCACAGCATCGGCTTTTTGCTCCACTCGCTTTCCTCCCAAAAAATATCTTGAACTCAAGACAAATGTCTGCCACCCTCATTTTATCTTGAATTGAAGATAAAATCATGAAGACATCCTCTGCTCATCGCTGGCTCGATATTGTTCTGACGGCTCTGGCGCCCATGATCTGGGGCTCCACCTATATCGTCTCGACCGAACTGCTCCCCCCGGACCGGCCTTTTACCGCTGCCCTGCTGCGTACCCTGCCGGCCGGACTGCTGCTGGTGGTGCTTTGCCGCCATGCTTTACCTTCCGGTCAGTGGCGTCGTTTATGGCTGCTGTCGGCACTCAACATTGGCGCCTTCCAGGCGCTGCTGTTTGTGGCCGCCTACCGGCTGCCGGGCGGGCTTGCTGCGGTGATGGGCGCGATTCAACCGCTGATCGTAATGCTGCTGGCCTGGGGCTGGGAGCGCCAGACGCCCGGCCTGCTGGCCGTGATCGGTGCGGTCACCGGTGTGCTTGGCATGGCCGTGCTGCTGATTTCCCCTGCTACGGTCTGGGATCCGCTGGGCATTGCTGCCGCGCTGGGAGGTGCCGGTTGCATGGCCACCGGCACCTATCTCAACCGACGCTGGCGCAGTGATCTGCCGTTACTGGCCATGACCGGCTGGCAGCTGCTGCTGGGCGGCGTGATGCTACTCCCCGTCGCCTGCCTGATCGACCCGCCACTGCCTGCCCTGTCTCTCACCGCCATTGCCGGCTACGTCTATCTGTCGCTGCTCGGTGCGTTGCTGGCTTACGTGCTGTGGTTTCGCGGTATCAACCGACTGTCGCCGGTGGCCGTCAGCTCACTGGGCCTGCTCAGCCCGATTACCGCTGTGGTACTGGGCTGGTGGCTGCTGGATCAGCAGCTGCGCGGCAGCGCCCTGCTGGGCATGCTGACCGTGCTGGCCAGTATTGCGCTGGTGCAGTGGAGCAACCGGCCACAGTCTGCACGACCGGCCTCCAGCCCTTCCTCACCATTGCAGATCTCTGAATCAACCACCCAAGGACGCTCCTGATATGACCACCATCATCGACGCCATCGAAAGCCGCTCAAGCACCGGTCGCTATGACCCGCAGGGCAACGTCAGTGACAGTACCATTGCCGAGCTGGTGCGGCTGGCCACTCTGGCTCCTTCTGCCTACAACCTGCAGAACTGGCGCTTTATCGCTGCTCGCAGTGACGCTGCCAAAATACGTCTGCATGCTGCAGCCTATGGTCAGCAGCAGGTGCTGGATGCGGCGGTGACCTTTGTGATCTGCGGCACGCTGGAAGCCTACCGGGAGCTGGCCGACGCGCTGCAGCCCAGCATCAGCCAGGGGATCATTGGCACTGCGGTCGCTGATGCCTGGGTGCAGCAAGCCACCCACAGCCATCGTGATAATCCTGTTCTGCAACGGGACGAAGCCCTGCGTTCCGCCTCCCTCGCAGCCATGACCCTGATGCTGGCAGCGCAGGGCATGGGCCTCAGCTCAGGCGCTATGAGCGGTTTTGACCCACAGGCAGTGAGCCAGGCATTCCACCTGCAAGCACACGAGCTGCCGGTCATGCTGGTCACTGTCGGTCAGGCGGCAGCGGGCAACTGGCCTCAGAAGCCGCGCCGCGCCGTTGCCGAGGTGCTGGAACTGGCCTGATGTACTGCACTGACAGCTCAGCGCCTGAGCTGTCGCCCCAGCCATTGCAGAAACTCCGGACGGTGGCAGTAACTGGCGTTGAGGCGCAGATACTGCCCACTACCGGGCTGCTGACTGAAGACCTCACCACTGGCCAGAAAGATGTCATCGTGCTGGGCCTGCTCCAGCAAGGCGGGCACCGCCACGCCCTCCGGCACCCGCGCCCAGAGAAACAGCCCATCGCGACCATCCTGCTCGATGGCAAAACCCAGCCGGCTCAGGCCGCGACTGGCCTTGCTGCGCGCTTCCCGCACCCGCTCCCGCACGCGATCGACATGACGCTGAAAACGGCCTGCCTCCAGCACATACTGCACCACAGTTTCATCGATCAGTGAGCAGGCCATGACACTGGCCACCTTGCGCTCCAGTAGCGGCTGCATCCAGGCAGAGGGAGTGAGAATCAGGCCGATACGCAGCGCCGGGCTGAGAATTTTACTGAAGCTGCTCAGATAGAACACCCGCTCGCCGATACCACCAGCCATCACCGTGCCGTACTGGGGGGCGGCCAGCTGCGAAAGATAGAAGCGCTCGCTGCTGGCAAGATCACCGAAGATGTCGTCCTCAGCCAGATAAAAGCCATAACGCTCGGCCAGCACCAGCAAACGGTGAGCCACCGCCATGGAGGTATGACCGCCAATGGGGTTATGCGCCAGGGTCTGAGTCAGCAGCAGTTTGGGCCGGTACTGCTGACATAGTTGCTCCAGCGCCTGCAGATCGGGGCCATCATGGCGGCGCGGCACGGTCAGCAGCCGTCCGCTGAGCGGACTGTTGCTCTGGCGCAGCTGCAGCAGGAAATAGCTGGGATCTTCCACCACCACATAGTCATCCGGCCCCAGCAGCGCCTGACACAGCAGAAAAAATCCATGGGTGACCCCATTGGTGACCAGCAGTCGTCCGGCATCGGCCTGCAGCCCCTGTTCGCGCAGGCGGTAGGCCAGTCGCTCACGCAGCCCGTCACTGCCGGCAATCGGCGCTGGCGCCCCCTGTATCAGGGCATTACGCATCAGCCTTCCGGTCACCGATGAAGGTATCGCATCCTCCAGCCATGCCGGTGGCAGAAACCCACAGCTGGCTGGCAGGCGATAGCGCTGGGTATTGAGGGAATTACGCAGGAAGGCCACTCCGGGGTGGCCGCTGGGCATCGGTGCCAGTTCAGCCGGCTGTACCGGTACTGCCAGTGGCGGGGCCACATAGTAGCCACTGCCACGGCGGGCATTGATCAGCCCCAGACCACTGAGGCGGTCATAGGCGCTGGCGACCGTAAAACTGCTGACACCGAGGCGGTCGGCCAGACTGCGCACAGAAGGCAGACGACTGCCGGGATGCAGCTGCTGCTGTTCGATCTGCGCGACGATGCCATCACAGATCTGATTAACCAGCGGGGTCGGGGTCTGGCGGTCCAGAGCAAACATGCTACCTCCTGCAACTGTACAGGTATAAAGACCTCACAGTTTGCTCGCCTGCGCACAAAGTGTCTAGGTACACAGACCTAACACTTGCTTAGCATGGGCATCGCAGCAGTACAGAGCCTCTCTGTCGGCATCAGGCTGCCGCATTTATACAGTTAAGTTAGGGAGTACCCCCATGACGGTTTCCACATCCGCTCTCACCCGCTCCGGCACAGAACACGGCCACAGCAGCGCCTATACCCTGGCACTGATTGCCGTCGCCAGCTTCGCCATGACCCTGCCTGCCACCAAGGCACTGACCGGCATGCTGTCAGCCCAGCAGATTGGCCTGTATCGTGCGGTGATTGCGGCCATGGCAGCGATACCTTTGCTGTGGCTGGCGCGAGCCGCCTGGCCGCGACGTGATCAGTGGCTGAGTCTGGCCATTGTGTCCGCCGGGAATATTTTTGGCTTTCCGCTGCTGACGTCGGTCGCCATGCAGTATGTGCCGGTCAGCCACGGTGCGGTCATCGTTGCCGCCATGCCACTGGCCACCGCACTGGCTGCCGCGGTACTGAGCGGTATCCGCCCGCCCCGCCGCTTCTGGCTGTACGCCTGCAGTGGTGCGCTGATTGTGCTGTTGTACAGCCTCTGGCAGAGCGGCGCTTCCGGTCTGTATCTGGGGGATCTGGCACTGGTGGGTGCGGTACTGCTCGGCGCCATCGGTTATGCAAAAGGGGCTGAACTGTCGCGGCAAATGCCCGGCTGGCAGGTGATTTCCTGGGTAGTGGTGCTGAGCCTGCCGGTCAGCCTGCCCTGGTCGCTGCTGGTCTATACGCCCGGTAGCCTGAGCCAGCTGCCTGTGCTCGGCTGGAGTGCACTGCTGTACATCGGTCTGGTCAGCTCGTTGCTGGGCTTTTTCGCCTGGAATAAAGCACTGGCACTGGGCGGCGTAGCGCGCATCAGCCAGGTACAGCTGCTGCAGCCTTTCCTCACTTACGGCTACTCCATCGTGCTGCTGGGTGAAAGCTGGAACTGGCTGACCGCCGCGGTCTGCGGACTGGTGATCGGTGTCGTATGGCTGTCCAGACGGCAGCCGTAACAGGGGGCAGTGAATACAACACCGAAGACGCCAAAATACTGATTTAGATTCATGCAATGCGGGTTGCCGGACGCGACCCGCTCACCGACCAGCTACACTTGCAGCGACTGCCTGTAGAATGCAGCCGCCCTGCAGCCTGGAATGCCCTCCCGGGCTGACAGCACCCCCCATAACAATTTAGTCGCTGTCGGGATTGCCTCATGACCATTCTGCACAAAATCATCGCAGGATTTGCCCTGCTGCTGGTGCTTCTGCTCGGCATTGTCGCCGTCAACTTCACCAACACCCGCTCCATTACCGACAAACTGTTCACCATCACCGAAGAATCGGCCCCTCTGAGCCAGGCTGCCAGCGAACTCTATGTGCATATTCTACGGGCCAATCAGGCCCTGCTGGCCGGACTCGCCAGTACCGACATTGCCGCTGTCCAGCAGCAGGCCACGCCCCTGCAGGAAAGCATCACGCAGTTTGATGCGCTGCTGCAGGAGATTCCGCGTTATGCCGGTGACCGCCAGAGCCTGCTCAGCAGTCTGGAGCAGCAGCGTCAGCAGGTACAGGCCTATGCCGAACAGGCCAATGGGTTGTTGCAGTCCTACGTGCAGCTATTGCAGGCCCGCCAGCAGGCGCGCACGCTGCAAAGTTACAGCCGCGCGCAGGAAACCCAGCTGGCCAGCTTCCTCAGCAGTTTTATCGACAGCCATCAGGGCAGCGATGACGCGGCACTGGCAGCAGGTTTGCTGCGTGATGCCAACAAGGGTTATAAGGCCTTCGCCAGCTTTGAGCTGGATCAGGACATGGCCAGCCTCAATAAAAGCCTCAACTCGCTGGACGACGTGATCACTGACAAGCTGGCGACCTTCAGCCGCAAGGATGACCGCGCCGGGCGCATGGCCGCGGTGCTGGGCCATCACCTGCTGACCGATCTCAACGGCGCCGATGGCCTTAATGCCGCCTATCACCACAGCTATGCGCTGAGCACCCAGGTGCAGCAGCAACAGCAGCAAACCGATGCGCAGCTGCAGCAGGTGCTGGCCAGCATCAATGACTTTGCCGGTCAGGCATTGGATGTCGCCCGCAGCGCCAGGGCCGATACCGATGCCACCATCCGCAGCAGCCACTGGGTGTCGTCAGTGACGGCAGTGCTGGCCGTGTTGCTTACGCTGATCATCGGCTGGTGGGTCGCCTTTACCCTGCGCCGTCCGCTGCTGCAGTTCCGCACCATTCTCAGGCGCGTTACCGACGGCGATTTACGAGTACGCTTCAGCAGCAACAGCCGCGATGAGTTTGGCGAGCTGGGTGACTATCTCAATGAGCTGACGGCCGCGCTGCAGACCACCGTGCGTGAGCAGATCGACTCCGCTGAGCGGCTGGCGCAGACCTCGCAGGACACCGAACAGATCAGCCATCAGACCACCCAGACCGTGGCCGAGCAGAAAGATCAGCTGCACTCCGCCGCATCCGCCATGCATGAGATGGAATCGACGGTGCATGAAATCGCCCGTCGGGCCAATGAAACCCGCGACCATGCCGAATCCACCCGACAGCTGGCCGAGCAGGTCCAGCACAGCGTGACCGATACCATTGGCGGTATTCGCGAACAGGCCGAGCAGATCGTCGCTGCCTCGCGGGAGACCGATGAGCTGCAGGGGTTCGGTAACAACATCGACGGCATTGTCGATGCCATCCGCACCATCGCCGAACAGACCAACCTGCTGGCACTCAACGCCGCCATCGAAGCGGCACGGGCCGGAGAACAGGGCCGTGGCTTTGCGGTGGTAGCCGATGAGGTACGCTCACTGGCCAGCCGCACGCAAAGCTCCACCAGTGAAATCCAGCAGATGATCGAACAGATGCAGCACAAGATTCATTCCGTGGTGCAGGTCATGGGCGAAAGTCAGCAACGTTCTGACCGCTGTGTGGCGCTGGCCTCAAAGGCCGGTGAGCTGCTGGCAAGCATGAGCGGTTCGGTAGAGTCGATCCGTGACATGAATATCCAGATCGCCACGGCGACCGAACAGCAAAGTTCTACCGTGCAGGAAACCAGCCGCATGATGACCTTTATCAGTGACGGCGCCGAGCAGGCTGCACAGGGCGCCGAGCGCACTGCCGACAACAGCAAGGCGCTGTCGGCCATGGCCGACACTCAGCTCAATCTGCTGCGCCGCTTCAGCGTCTGACCCAGAGCCACGGAGAACAGCCATGAACTTATCCATCGCGTCCGCTATCCGTCACCTTGGTCTGCTGCTGATCCTGCTGTGGGCCAAATGCAGCCTCGCCGCCACGCCGCTGATCGGCGTCAGCGTGTCGGAATTTGATGACAACTTCCGTAACCTGATCCGGCAGGATCTGCAGGACTACGGCCACTACCTCAACATCGATATGGTGATCGAAAATGCCAGCAGCGATCCGCAGCTGCAGCTGCGTCAGGTGCGTAATTTTATCGCCACCAAGGTCGATGCCATGATCATCCTGCCGGTCAATACCGATACCGGGCGGCAGATCCTGCAGATGGCCACACAGGCCAAAATGCCCGTGGTGTTTGCCAACAGCAATCCCGAACCGGACAAGTGGCCCGCAGGCAGTGCTTTTGTCGGCTCGCAGGAAACCGATGCCGGCACGCTGGAAATGGAGCAGCTGGCCAAACTGGCCAACTACAAGGGCAAGGTGGTGATTCTGGAAGGTGAAAAAGGCCACCCCGGCGCCATTGGCCGTACCAAGGCGGTGGAACAGGTGGTCAGCAAATACCCGGACATGAAAGTGGTCAAACAGGCCAGTGCCAACTGGCAGAGCAGTCAGGCCGCCAATACCATCAGTCAGTGGCTGAAAGAGGGCGTCGACTTCAATATTGTGGCCGCCAACAACGATGAAATGGCCATTGGGGCCATTCTGGGGCTGGAGAAATCCTCCAAAAACCCTGCTGACTTTCTGATCGGTGGCGTCGATGGCACGCGGGAAGCACTGGCAATGATGGATCAGGGCAAGCTCAAGGTCAGCGTATTACAGGATGCAAAAGGGCAGGCCCGTGAAGCCGTCAACGTTGCCCTGAAACTGTTCTGGGGCTCACCACCGGTCGAATCGCTGAACTGGATTCCGTTTAAGCTGATCACCCCGGAAAACGCCACCGAGTTTAAATAACCTCCTTCTCAGGCCAGCAGTCCACCGTCTGCTGGCCTAACGCTCCTCTCTCTGGCTCTTCTCTTGTGGCTTTTCTCTGATGAGCCACGCACCTCCCTCCTCTGACCGCAGCACTGCCGAATCCGGCATCGCCCTCGCTCATGCCAGGTCGCAGACGCTTATTGCGCATACATGATATGTATGATGTTATACATAACCTTGTCGTAACCCGACGAGAAGCTGCGCTCTATGACGACCGTTGACATCTGTTGAGGATAAAAATAATGAAGATGTTGCACCGCCCCACCCTGCATCGCAGGTACCGCACTTTACTCAGTCTCGCTTGTGCTGCCGGAATCATGCTGACAACCGACATGGCCAGTGCCAAAACCTTTGTGTACGTCTCTAACGCCGAGGATGCGACGATTTCGCGCTATCTGCTGGATGAACAGGCAGGTGCTCTGCAGGTACTGGGCAATACCCAGGCCGCCAGCAAGGTCATGCCGATGGCACTGAGCCCGGATCAGTCTCATCTCTATGCGTCTGTCCGCTCTGCACCGTTCAGGGTGATCAGCTATCAGATTGATCCGCAGTCAGGGAATCTGCAGCCTCAGGGCGAAACACCCCTGCCCAACAGCATGGCTAACATCGATACCGACCGCAGCGGCCGTTATCTGCTGGCGGCCTCCTATGGCGATCATCTGGTCAGTGTCAGCCCCATTGCGGCTGACGGGCTGGTGGGCCCGGTGCAACAGGTGGTACCTACCGGCCACAATGCCCATGCGATTCATGCTTCACCCGATAACCGCTATGTCATTTCCTCCAGCCTGGGTGACGACCAGCTGATGCAGTTCCACTTCGACCCACAGACCGGCACTCTCAGTGCCAACACCCCGGCGTTCGTCAAAACGGCGGAAGGCACCGGCCCGCGCCACTTCCTGTTCTCGGCCGATGGCCGCTACTGCTATGTGCTGGGCGAGTTGTCCGGCACGGTCACCACCTATGGCTACGATGCCAGCACCGGCCAGCTGGATTTGAAAGGTACGACGGCTGGCGTTCCTGCGGGCGAGCTGGGGCTGGTGAATGGCCTGCCGCCGACGCAGAAACCCACCGATGGTCAGGCTCGTGTGTGGGCAGCGGATATGCATCTGAGCAAGGATGGCCAGTATCTCTACGTATCAGAGCGGACCCGCAGCATCATCAGTGTGCTGCATATCAGCCCTGACACAGGCCTGCCTGAATATCAGGGCCGCATTCAGGTTGAACAGCAACCACGCGGCTTTGCTCTGACAGAAGATGGCCAGTTCATGGTGGTTGCCGGGGAAAAAGACGCGCATATCGGTCTGTACCGACTCGATCAGCAAAGCGGCATGCCCACCCGTCTGGGTGAAGCCGACAGCGGCAAGGGAGCAAACTGGGTCACTATCGTCCATTTTGCCGGCTAAGACGGAGCATGCCTCCGTCGTTCGGCGGAGGCACCTGAAAGGTATGTCCGGTAGTGCGTTGTACGCTTAACAGGCGCGCTGTCGCTAGGCAGTCGCCGCCTCATAGATTACAAAGTTCTTGCGGGTGGGCGTGATCACTTCCCAGGTACCGACAAAACCACGGGGAATCACAAAGCTGTCGCCCGCCCTGACCGTCATCGCCACACCCTGCTCATCGGTAATCACGCTCTCCCCTTCCAGAATCAGGCAGTACTCTTCCTCGGTATAACGGATAGTCCATTTACCGACCTCACTGGCCCAGACGCCGGCGAAAAACTGGCCGCTGGGATCGCTGTACTGCGTCCACAGCGTCTGCTGGGGATTGCCCTGCAGCAGCTTTTCTTCAGGCAGGAAATACCGTTCTGGCTCGACATTGAGCTGAGTAAGGGAGTGGACCGGCATAAATGGCTCTCATGGTAGGCAGGTTAAACTGCGAAGAGGTTGTTTTACGCAGGAGCGCTGGCCACGTCCATACCCCAGCGGGAATAGAAAACACGACCTCAGCGCAGATGAGCCCCTATCCACCAGAGGTTGCCCTCCTCATCGCGTACGCCTGCCGTGCGGTCGCCATAGGGCTGATCCCGGGGTGCGGACACGCTGCTGGCGCCGGCTGACAGGGCGCGCTGATAGGCCGCATCCACATCGGCCACATAGACATGGGTGGAACACTGCACCGCAGCGCTGTCGCTCGGGCGCTCTCCCATCATGATGATCGAGTCATCGATACGCACCTCGGCATGGCGCACGACACCATCCTCAGCCGCTGCCTGATAGAGCACCTCAGCGGCGAAGGTGGCCTGCAGAAAGCTCAGCATCTGGGCCACACTGCTGACCAGAAGATAGGGGGATACGGCATTGTGACCTTGCGGTTTATGGCTCATGACAGGGCTCCGTGGACAGTCATCCGCACTGCACCATTGCACCGGTCAGTACCGGCAGCAGCACGCTTACGGACTAACAGTGTAGTCCAGGTTGTGCACGCTGCTCCTGAGCGCCTGCTGTCAGATCAGGGCATGGCCTTGATCACCTGAGCCACACAGAGGGCACGGCCATGATCCGCCAGTACCGCCTTGCCTGCATCCGCCATGCACTGCCCGTACTGGCTGATATAGCCCTGCCACTGCGCGCGGGCATGGTCGACATCCTCTTTCAGCAGCGCCTCGACAAAGGAACGTGGGCCTACCTGAAAATGCTGATAGTCGATGGGGTAGTTCCAGTCGCCGCCCCAGATAAAGAAGCCATGACGGGTAAACACATCCACCACGGTTTCCGCCATACCCGCACGGGCATCCTTGCCGGGGCGCGGCTCCGCACGATTGATATAGGCATGAGCGCTGGCCACGGGTGAAATCTGCGCCTTGCCATCATCGGCAATATCGACAAAGGGGTTTTGCAACGGGTTGATGTCCACCGCGGCACCGTAAGCATGCAGCGACCAGGTGGTGCCACCGGTGATCGGCCGGCCATTGAACGCCGAGGTGTTGTTGTCGGCCATGGAGGCCTGATCATCGCCGTTATAACGTTCAACCGGATAGGCTCTGGCAATATAGAAATGCCGTGCCAGCAGCTCATCCATCACCGCCGCCATCTGCGGTGCAATCACATCCAGCACCACCAGCTCACCGTCGTCCTTTACCGCACCATTATCGCTGAGATAGCGAAAGCTCACTTTGTTCAGACGCTGGCAGGGCACCGGATTAGCGCTGGTAATCACGCCTTTGCTCGCCATATCAGCGCATTCATCAGTGCTGAGCGAGCGATAGCTGGCCGCAGGGTCCAGCGCATAGGCAGGGGGAAGGCAAAATAAAACGGTAGTGAGCAAGTATCGGGGCTTCATTGAGCGATCCTTTCCAGTCTGGAATCCCATATCCGGTGCATTGATAGTCGCTGAGGATCAGCACTAGCCTCGCACATAACGCCATGTAGGGGAATTGAACCAGTTTATGGGGTCAATTTCCCTCGCTGGATGAAGCCATTCATTGCCATCCGCAAGGGCCTCTTCCTGCAACGTATACCGCCCGGCACGAAGATCCATGGCAAAACTTCTGAACATCTCGTCGATGCTGGTCGCCAGCTTCAGGGCAACGTTGTAATCGTAGTCGAGCAAAATGATCTGGCCATACTGGCCACCCTCATCCGGATCAAGATCAATACAGATCAGGCTCGTCCCGTTGTCATCCGCAATAGGGATCCTGCAAGGGCCAAACAGGTAGTCCTTCCTGATTCCCGGGTCAGCAAACTCCAGCGTTTCCTCAATGGTTAATCGGGTCAGCTGCTCTAACCAGCCGACTGCGCTTTCTACCGGACTCAAGCGCACACCATAGACGAGGCTGGCAGTCTGCTCCTGAGACATGCCATTGTGCGTCAAATAGTAGTTTCTCACCTCATCAGGCAGGCTTTTACCCACCTTGCTCACCAGCAAATCAATCGCCTCATTGCTTGCCGGTCTGTTTAATGCGGATAACGTTTTGGGTGCATTCCCTTCAAGCCAGTCATGAATTTCTGACCAGTAGCGTTCCTTACTCTTCATTGTCAAACCACTTAATCCGATTGCGTCATTCCATGTTCTGCAAAGCATTGCCGTAATTCAGCCAGGGTGGCATTGGCCTTATCCAGATACTTATTGGCTTTTTGACTCCCCACGTACTGATAACTGGAGTCGTACATTGCCTCATGATAAGAATCCGTAAAGTTATCCTTCACGATTTTCATTTTCTCATCGTAATGACATGCAACCTTGACCTCTTCCACCTGATCTGGAGTTGCCACATTGCCATTGGTAAACACAAATTTCTTTTCCGGTGCAGATGCACAGCCTGCAATACTGACGGCAATAGCAGTAAAAATAACCAATACCTTCATAACTATCCTTGCAAAGAAAATTAAAAATCAGGATTTCTTTATATTTTTCAGCGCAGTCTGAATCTTCAAACCGAGACAGACAATAGCCGCTACCAGAACGCCCTGTAGCGCGGCCATCAGTGGCACCATTACCGGGAAAAAGTAGAGAGCAGCACCGCCAGCAGACTCAGGGTGAAATACGGCAAAAATGATCGCAACAGGCACGAAAATACAACTTACTGCGATTTACCAGCCTTTCCATATATCAAAAAACATATCGTCCTCTCAGGGTCAGATATTCCATGCAGTCAGGATTCTGATGTTTTAAAAACGTACACATGTCGCAGAAAACGTTATTGGGCTTTATTTTTGCAACCGGGCAAAAGCTTCCAGATTTTACCCCGCACTTTCTCTTTGCCTTCCAGCAAATTCAGAAAACCACACGAGTCCAGTCCATTAATAGAGGCTTTGGGGCTGACCATTTTGGCTTTGGCATTGGCACCGTGACTAAGAAACAGGGAGACCAGCTCAGGCTGGTTATACAGAATGGCAGCGTTGAGGGGCGATACACCAATCTGGTCCGGCTCATTAACATCACACCCGACATCAATGGCTTTCTTGATGACGCGAACGACCGACTCACGGCTGAGACCCGGCTCATCATAGGCCGCCGTCATCAGATTGATAGTGGATATTTCAACACTGCCGTCGGACAAACGACAGCCATTCTTATCGACCATCGTCAGGCCAAGCGATTTCAGATCGATATCGTCAGCCTGTGCGGTAGCGGCAGACAACGCCAGCAAAAGTGGAATCAGTGCTGTTTTCATAGGACTCCTTCCCATTCAGCAATGGGGACTATTTCGCCTTACCCGCTTCCAGAATGGGCAACCCCGCTTCCGTCGGAATATAGATCCGCTCACCATTGCCATCCTGCAGGCCTTTTATCCACACATAGCGCAGATATTCTTCATTGCCCTTGAGGGACGCGCCGATAATGCGATTGGCCTCCGCTGCTGCTTTGGCACGTTCAATATCAGCCTGACCTTCTGCCTTGGCCCGTTCGATGGTGGCCTTGCCCTCTGCTTCAGCCAGCGTCACCTTGGCTTTGGCCTGCATCAGCGCCGCCTGCTCTTTGGCTTTGGCCTCTTCAATCAGAATCTGCTTGCTCCATTCGGCCTCTTTCAGAGCGGCGATACCATCCAGCTCAAGCTTGTAAACCTTGTATTTAGGCCAGGCCCAGAACGCCAGAATAATCAGCAAAATAAAGGTAAACAGCAGCAAAAACAGTGATCCCAGAGCAAGTGCCTGTCTGTTTTGGTACATCAGTCTCTCCTTGGCACTCAGTACGCCTTACACAAAGCTGACACAATTTAATCCAAGCAGAAGAGAGAAAAAAGTCACTCCAGATATTTCTACAGGCAGGCACTAAATATCGCTGGCTATTTGAATTAACCAGCCAAAGGCTGTTTGTCAGAACAGATATACCGGGAACATCATTTCATCGTGCGATATTTAAGAATAAGTCCGACAATATCGTGATCACTCATACTGGCTGCCAGCGATTCATTCAGTGACCGCCGCTGTGGTAACAGGATATCAAACTTATTCTTCAGTAATTCCTGAACCTGTGCATCTGCATTAGGGTCAATTGCTTTTCCCGCAAAAATAGTGATGCGCTGCAGGATAAACGCTTTTTTACTGTCTGCCATAGCATTCCTGAAAGTATCAAAATAGAGATGTGTTTTTATCGCGTAACCTGCTCAGAGGCATAGCGGCAGTCTGCCAGCGGCTAAACCCTTCTTCCTCACATGGCCACCTTCATACTCTGGAGCACAAAAACAAACCAGGTGACAGAATTAAGCAGAAGAAAGATAAAGCAATTATGGTCGTCTCACGAATGCTATTTATCTGTGTGACAAAAAAGCCACTGCCTCAACAACGAATCAAGGCAGTGGCTTTACCCAGCGGGAATAAGTCGGTCTAGTGCTGGCAGCGGGTGCAGTAGAAACTGGCGCGCTGGCCCAGCACTTTTTTCCTGATGGCCGAACCGCAGCTACGGCAATCCTCACCTTCACGACCATAGACATTTAGCTGCTGCTGAAAGTATCCCGGCTGACCGTCGCCACCGACAAAATCCCGCAGGGTGGTACCGCCCTGGGTAATAGAGCGATCAAGGACGACTTTGATGCACTCGGCCAGCTTGTCGTAACGTGCCCGGCTGATGCTGCCAGCGGCTCTGGTTGGCAGAACACCAGCCATAAATAGCGACTCGCTGGCGTAAATATTGCCCACACCCACCACCACATGGTTGTCCATGATAAAGGTCTTGATGGCCTGAGTTTTACCCCGCGAACGCAGGAACAGATGTTCTCCATCAAAGGCATCTGACAGCGGTTCCGGCCCCAGGCTGATCAGCAGTTCATGCTGCTCAGGCACCTCTCCGGCCCACAGCCAGGCCCCGAAACGCCGCGGATCACAGTAGCGCAGCACCATGCCGTTGCTGATTTCCAGCTCGACATGGTCATGCTTGAGGCGCGGTTCGCCAGCATCCACAAAGCGCAGACTGCCCGACATGCCCAGATGCACCAGCAATGTCCCGGCCGAGGTCTGCAGCAGCAGGTATTTGGCACGACGGCTGATATTCAGCACCGTCGCGCCCTGCAGCCGCTCACTCAGGTCCACCGGAACCGGCCAGCGCAGCTGCGGGTGATGCACCCGCGCGGCGATGATCGTCTGCCCCAGCAGGTGAGGACTGATCCCCCGCCGGGTGGTTTCGACTTCGGGTAATTCAGGCACGGCAATGCCTCCGTCTGAGCAGAGACGATGCCCGCTTAGCCATGACGCTGTGCCAGCTCGGCCAGCGCACGGGCCGTGGCGGCGCGCACCTGATTAGGCGCGGTGCCACCGATATGATCACGGGCCGCAACCGAACCTTCGAGCGTCAGCACATCGAATACATCCGCGTCGATTTTGTCACTGAACTGACGCAGCTCATCCAGGCTCATCACGGACAGATCCTTGCTGGTGCTGACGCCGTAGGCCACTGATTTACCCACGATTTCGTGAGCATCACGGAAGGCCACGCCTTTACGCACCAGATAGTCCGCCAGATCGGTAGCGGTCGCAAAACCACGCAGTGCCGCTTCACGCATCACTTCACGGCGAGGTTCCAGCGCGGGCACCATGTCGGCGAAGGCACGCAGACAGCCTTTGACGGTATCGATGCTGTCGAACAGGGGTTCTTTGTCTTCCTGATTGTCCTTGTTGTAGGCCAGCGGCTGGCCTTTCATCAGGGTCAGCAGGGCAATCAGGTTACCGTTGGTACGACCGGACTTACCGCGCACCAGCTCGGGTACATCGGGGTTCTTCTTCTGCGGCATGATGGATGAGCCGGTGCAGAAGCGGTCAGGCACGTTGACGAAGTTGAACTGCGCAGAGGTCCACAGCACCAGCTCTTCCGATGCGCGTGACAGGTGGGTCAGCAACAGGCTGGCGGCGGCACAGAATTCGATGGCGAAGTCACGGTCAGATACCGCATCCAGCGAGTTGTAGGCAGGGCGCTCGAAGCCCAGCAGTTCGGCAGTCATATGGCGGTCGATAGGATAAGTGGTGCCCGCCAGCGCCGCTGCGCCCAGAGGCATGATGTTGACGCGCTTGCGGCAGTCAACGAAACGCTCGAAGTCACGTTGCAGCGCTTCGTACCAGGCCATCAGGTGATGCCCGAAGGTCACCGGCTGGGCGGTCTGCAGGTGGGTGAAACCGGGCATGATGGTGTCGGCTTCTTTCTGCGCCAGATTAGCCAGACCAAACTGCAGACGGCTCAGCTCATCCAGAATGACGTCGATTTCATCACGTACGTACAGGCGTACGTCCGTGGCCACCTGATCGTTACGTGAGCGGCCGGTGTGCAGTTTCTTGCCGGCGATACCGATCTTCCTGGTCAGTGCCGCTTCGATGTTCATGTGCACGTCTTCCAGCGCGACCGACCATTCAAACTGGCCACGCTCGATCTCGATCAGAATTTCTTCCAGACCACGCAGAATATCGTCACGCTCCTGCTCGGTCAGCACCCCGACTTTGGCCAGCATTTTGGCGTGGGCAATGGACCCCTGAATGTCCTGACGGTACAGGCGCTTATCGAAATCCACAGAGGCGGTGAAACGGGCGACAAAGGCGTCGGTGGGCTCGCTGAAACGGCCACCCCATTGCTGGTTGGTCTGCTCTGTCTGGTGCTGATTGTCTGACATGATGAACGGTCCCACAGGTATACGCAGTTCAAATGACGTATCGGTCGGCGTCGGCTGGGCCACGCGGCCAAGACATGAATAGTTGGTGGCCGATTATACGGGGAGTCAGGGGCAAAGCTCAAAAATCAGGAACGTTGATGCCGGACAGGACACTTATCCCCTGACCGGGCTTCTGGCTGCAACAGGACGTTCATGATGCTGACGAATATTAGTGCTTCTTTCACGCAGGCGCAGCCAACCACTCCCTCAGCAACCACTCCCTCAGCAACCAACTCACCGGCGCTGCCAGCACACAGTGCCAGCGACCAGCTGCAGCAGTTTCTCCTGCTGCACGATCATCGTTTCGAAGACTCGGTAAAGAAGCCCGGCATCGGTTTTATGAGCAGTGATCTGAAGCAGGTGCTGGTGCAGCTTAAAGACACACAACACCAGCTCACTCCGCACAACCTGAGCCGCCTGCAGCACAAGCTGGATCAATGGCAGCATCAGCATCCCAGGGAGTTCGGCAGCCGTGGCGCACAGGCACAGGCGCTGAGGCAGGAGATCCGGCAGCGGCAGCAGGACCCCTTGCTCGGGCTGGCGGGCAGTGCCCACACCAATATCGCACTGCTACAGCTGGTCAGACAGGTCCATGGCGAACAGGCCTATGCGCTCTTCGCCCGTAAGGTACCAGCCCTGAACAGCGACACGCCGCTGCAACACGACACCCTGACGGGGTTGCTCAAAGCACTGCAGAGCCCAGTCTTTGCGCAATTCAAGCACGCTATGCAACTGGTTAAAAAAGACCTGCTCAGCCCCTTCGATCAGCAGGCGGTAAGTCTGGTGACCACGGAGCTGGCGAAAATGCCACGACCCTTGCTGGATGCACTGCTACATCAGGGTCTCAGGGTGGCCGTCACCCATGAGCGGATTTTCAATGCGTCCGACTTTGACCTGAGCCATCTCAGCGAAGACGCGCGCGGCTGGCAGGGGCAGAGTAGCGCCAAAAATCTGCCGGGGGCATATCAGATGAAGAACAACACCACGATCATTTCCCTGACCCGGGATGCTCAGGGTGACTGGCAAATCAATCCACAGCACGGCGCCTGTAATCTGGTGCTGCATGAAACCGCCCATGGCGTCGATGCCCTGCTCGGCAAATCGCTGGGTATCGGCAAGCTCAGCCAGCAGCCCGGATTCCGTCAGGCCTGGGAACAGGATTTTCAGCAACTGGGCAGTTACTTCCGCCAGCAGGATGAGCACGGTGATTATCGTGCGGGTCTGGAAGAAGCCTTTGCCGAAGGGCTGGCAAAAACCTATCACTCCGCACAACCATCGCCCTGGTCACATATTGATGCCTACATGAAAGCACTGCCTGCCCGGATCCAGAACGGCGACCATAGCCAGCTGTAAACGCTAACCCGCTGTGAACGATAGCCTGCTGTAACAAGCACGCTCCTGCGGCCTGTTTATCACTCCCAAACGCAGTAACAGGCTACCTATCCCGCCAATCTGGCCGCCATCAGCGTGGAAACAGGGCCAATTTGCCCCTGTTGATTGCTGAACAGCGATGCCTGTGCCAATGTAAAGGCTCGTCTGTGCCCGACGGGATACCTCGGGTGATCTGTGTAGCCACCGCAGGAGGAGCAAGGCCATGAGTGATGAACAGCCATCCCATGACATCAAGGACCTTCAGGATCGCGTACAGGCCGAAGTCAAAACCAACCTGGAAAGCTCGCTGGCGCTGGCCATGGCGGCCATGAACACCCTGCAGCGCCTGTCCTCCCTGCATCTCAGGAACTCCCAGCAGATGCTGGAAAGCAGCGGCAAGATCATGCTCAACGATCTGTGGGGCCGCAGCGAAGACCTGACCAAACTGCCCACCTGGCATACCCATTACAGCAACCCCTGGCTGGAACAGCTCAACAACTATTCGCGTGACGTCTATGAGCTGCTGGCTGACCATCAGGACGATGTCGCCGAAGTGCTGAAGAAACGTGCTGGCGATTTGTCGGGCTCTCAAGGCACGGATTCAGACAAGTAATTCCTCTGCCAGACTGCAGAGGCCTGCCGTTTTAGCTGTCGACAGGTACTGAATCCTGTTTCAGGTCGCTGCCGCTTCTCCACCATTCCATGCTGCCTCTCTCCCCCTAGCGCTCCTGAGAGGCTGCCATGACATTTCCTTCCCGCCATTTCCACATCGTGCGCACCGGCTGCTGGTACTGGCTGGCACTGCTGCTGTGCCTGTCGTTCACCACTCGTGCTGAGGTGCTAACCGCCGCAGGTGTACAGCAGCAGGCCCTCACGGTCAGCCATCGTGCACATCCCGTGCAGTTACTGTTGTGGTATCCCACACACAGCAGGGGTGCGGCACAGCGGACAGGGGGAAATGGCCTGTTTCAGGGCACAGTCGCTCAACATAATGCTGCGCCTGTCGAAGGCCGATTACCGCTGGTGCTGATGAGTTATGGCGGCCTGCGCTCTGCCCCCTTTCAGGGCCACTGGCTGGCTCAGCAACTGGCGCAGCACGGCTATCTGGTGATGCAGATTCAGCCGCCCGCAGCGGAATCGCTGTTACCGGAACAGGCTACTGATGAGCCCTGGCGTCGGGCGGCCGATATCAGCGTCGCCTATCAGTGGCTGCAGCGCAGTGAATGGCAGCCACGCATTGATCCAGCGCGGCAGAATCTGCTCGGCGCCTTTCTCGGTGCCACAGCGATGCTGCAACAAACGGGTATCCGGCTGGATCCGGCACGCTATCGCCATAGCTGTGATGGCAATGACAGCACCGACTGCCGCTGGTATACCGCTCATCAGGTGTCGCTGCCACAGGCCGCCCTACCCGCCAGTACATGGGAAATGGAAAGCACTGCCGTGCACTGGCAGCGCATCGTGGTGATCAATCCCGAACTGCTGAACAGCATGACTCCGGCTGACCTGACCGCGCTGCCTGCCACACTGACACACATCGCACTGGGGCAGGACAGCATTAAAGAACAGAGCACGTTGCCGGGCCAGACACTCAGCCTGCCAGCAGCCAGCCCTTTCAGTGCGCTGGCGCTGTGCACAGCCAACGCCGCGGCGATATTGCGAGAGGAAGGAGAAGAGGAAGCCCTGTGTCAGGATGGTGAAGCCAGCAGCCGACAGGCGGTGCATCAGCAGTTGCTGCAGTGGGTACTGGCGGCACTGGAGCCGGTCCACTGACCAGCCCCGCTGCACGGGCCATGCCCTGTCCAGCGGCGAGCGCTGCCCTCAGCAAGGCTCGCCTCAGCTTATCAGGCCCAGCGCAGGGTTCTGGGCTCGGTTTCACCGGCGACAAACAGATGGCCAACCCGAGGCCTCACCTGCACGGTCTGGCCACGCTGCAGATCCTGCGCTTCCCAGTCGGCATGGCTGATGCCCACTTCCCAGGGGTCAGCGGTGAAGCCCAGCGGTTGCAGTTCCAGCCGCACTTCAGCGCCAACCGGGCTGACCGACAGCACCTTCAGCGGCAGATGAGCATCGCTGTTGCCTGTACTGCACAGCTCCAGCTCATGGGAGCGCAGGTAGACCTGCCCCTCGCCATCAGCCAGCCCTGGTACCTGCAGCCAGGCATCGCCGCTGCTCAGACGGCCATCACGGATAACCCCGTTCAGGCTGTTGCTGTGACCGAGAAAATCGAACACAAAGCGGCTGCGCGGACGGGCGTACACCTCGTGGGGCGCCCCTACCTGCTCGATGTGTCCCTGACTCATCACCACGACCCGGTCGGACACTTCCAGCGCCTCTTCCTGATCGTGGGTGACAAACACGCTGGTGAAGTGCAGTTCATCATGCAACTCACGTAACCAGCGACGCAGTTCCTTGCGCACCCTGGCATCCAGCGCACCGAACGGCTCATCCAGCAGCAATACCCGTGGCGACATGGCCAGTGCCCGTGCCAGCGCCACACGCTGGCGCTGTCCGCCCGACAACTGGGCAGGCAGGCGCTCGGCCATGGTGGCCAGCTGCACCATGTCCAGCAGGTTCATCACTTTGGCGCGAATGCTGGCTTCGTCCGGGCGCTGGCTGCGTGGCAGGGCACGCAGGCCAAAGGCGATGTTTTCAAACACGCTCATATGACGGAACAGGGCGTAGTGCTGGAACACGAAGCCCACGCGCCGGTCACGCACGTGTACCGCCGAGACGTCCTGATCAGCAAACAGCACCCGGCCGTTATCCTGCTGTTCCAGTCCGGCGATGATGCGCAGCAGGGTGGTCTTGCCCGAGCCGGATGGCCCCAGCAAACCGACCAGCTCGCCGTCGGCGATGTCGAGGTTAATGTCCTGCAGGGCATGGAACGCCGCAAAGTGCTTGTTCACCCCTTCAATACGAATACTCATGGTGTTCTCTCCGCAAACGGCGGGATCAATTCAGTCATGGTGGCAGTCGCTGCCGCGCCTCTGCCGTTCAGTGTGCCCGGCGTCGTTCGCGTCTGACCTGACTCCACTCCAGCAGCGCTTTCGCCACTAGGGTAAACAGCGCCAGCAAAGCCAGCAGCGAAGCACAGGTGAAAGCACCGACGGCGTTGTAATCCTGATACAGCTGCTCAACCTGTAACGGCAGGGTGGTGGTTTCGCCGCGAATGGCACCTGACACCACCGAGACCGCGCCAAACTCACCCATGGCACGGGCATTGGTCAGAATCACACCGTACAGCAGCGCCCAGCGAATGCGTGGCAGGGATACCCGGAAAAACACCGTCCAGCCACGGGCACCCAGCGTGACGGCGGCTTCCTCTTCATCGCTGCCCTGGGCCTGCATCAGCGGAATCAGCTCCCGTGCGACAAAGGGACAGGTGACGAAGATGGTGACCAGCACAATACCGGGCCAGGCAAACATCAGCTGGATATCCTGATCGGCCAGCCAGCCACCGATCGGGCTCTGGCTGCCGTACAGCAGCAGATACAGCAGCCCCGCCACCACCGGCGAGACGGCAAAGGGAATATCAATCAGGGTCAGCAGCAGTTTGCGCCCGGGAAACTGGAAATGGGTGACCGACCAGGCCAGCGCCACGCCGAACACCAGGTTGACCGGCACAGTGATCAGCGCCACCAGCAGGGTCAGGCCGATAGCAGCAAGGCTGTACTCGTCGAGCAGATTGCTCAGCCAGCCACTCCAGCCATGGGCAAACGCCTGAACAAAGATGCTGAGCAATGGCACCACCAGCATCAGCAGGGTGACCAGCAATGCCAGGGTTATCAGGGTCCATTTGACCAGCGGTTGGGTACCTACGCGCAGGGTATTCTTGGCAGACATGTCAGATTTCCCTCAATGACCCTGCAGGCGCCTGAACCAGCGACTCTGCCAGGCGTTGATCAGGAACAGCAGTACCAGCGATACCAGCAGGACCACCGAGGCGATGGCACTGGCAGCGCCGTAGTCAAACTCCTGCAGGCGCACGAAGATCATCAGCGAGATGATTTCCGACACATAGGGCATATTGCCGGCGATAAACACCACCGCCCCGTATTCGCCCAGACTGCGTACAAAGCTAAGTGCCAGCCCGGTCATCAGGGCAGGCCAGATGGCCGGGAACACCACCTTGCAGAATACCCGCCAGTCGCTGGCACCGAGGCTGATGGCCGCTTCCTCGTACTCCGGCGACAGGTCTTCCAGCACCGGCTGTACCGTCCGCACCACGAAGGGCAGGCTGGTAAAGGCCATGGCCACCACGATGCCCAGAGGGGTATAGGCCACTTTCAGCCCCATGCTTTCCAGCCACTGGCCGTACCAGCCATTGCCGGACCACAGGGTGGCCAGCGTGATACCGGCCACCGCCGTCGGCAGGGCGAAGGGCAGGTCCACCAGCGCATCCATCAGCCGGCGGCCGGGAAACTCATAACGCACCAGCACCCAGGCCAGCAGCAGCCCTACCACGGCATTGAACAGGGAGGCCAGCGCCGCGGCCCAGAGGGTCACCTTGTAGGCAGCCACCACCCGGCTGTCGGTAATCACCGCCCAGTACTGCGCCAGACTCATGTCCTGCATCTGTACCAGCAGCCCCGACAGGGGCAGCAGCAAAATCAGGGCGACAAACAGCAGGCTGGTCCCCAGGCTCAGGCTGAGCCCGGGCAGTACCCGTTTAGTACTGGCAGGCATCGCGCTCAGCGAGCCTGCAGCTGGTCAAGAATGCCGCCAGAGGCAAAGTGCTCTTTATTGACCTTGTCCCAGCCACCGAACTGGGTGTCGACATCAAACAGCTCTACCTGAGGGAACTGAGCGGCCGTCTCCTCAACCACTTTGGCGTTATGTACCCGGTAGTTGAAGGTAGTCAGCAGGCGCTGGGCAGGTTCGCTGTAGAGGTAGTTCAGATAGTCCTTCGCCAGCTCGGCATTGCCATTGCGCTCGGCATTCTTCTCCACCACCGCAACCGGGAACTCGGCCAGAATCGACTGGGCAGGCACCACCACTTCGTAGTCATCCTGACCGTATTCCTTGCGAATATTGTTCACCTCAGACTCGAAGCTGATCAGCACATCGCCGATACCGCGCTCGATAAAGGTCGTGGTGGCGCCCCGGCCACCGGTGTCGAACACCGCCACATGGGCAAGGAAGTTCCTGACGAACTCACGGGTTTTGGCTTCGTCACCGTTGTACAGCTTGCTGGCAAAGCCCCAGGCCGCCAGATAGGTATACCGGCCGTTGCCTGAGGTCTTGGGATTGGGAAACACCATCTTGACGTCGCCCTTGACCAGATCATCCCAGTTCCTGATGCCCTTGGGATTGCCCTTGCGCACCAGGAAGGCAGTGGTGGAATAGTAAGGGGAGCTGTTGTTGGGGAAGGCTTTCTGCCAGTCAGCGGGAATCAGCTTGCCCTTGTCGTGCAGCATCTGCACATCGGTCACCTGATTGTAGGTCACCACGTCGGCGCGCAATCCCTGCAGGATGGCCTGAGCCTGCTTGGAAGAGCCACCGTGAGACTGTTTGATCTCGACGTTTTCGTTGTGCTCCTGCTTCCAGTGCTCAGCGAACAGCGGGTTATAGGCAGCAAACAGTTCACGGGCAATATCGTAGGAACTGTTCAGCAGGGTACGGTCTTCAGCATGGCTAGCCGCAGCAGCCACGGCCAGGGTGACAGCACCCAGCCATTTCAGGGAACGACGCATGGATAATCTCCGCAGACGCAGCCGTTCCCTCAGACAGGCACAGGGTGTTATACGGCTGACAGGTATGTGCATAGTTGGATGGATGACCATGCTAATAGAACAACTATGGATATAAAACCGCACATTAAGATCATTATTGAATAAATAAATCATCCAGATGCATAAAGTTGCAGCCGCTGGAAATTAATTGACGTTGACACTATTTAGTCAGCCTACGGGTAACGTAATCCGTCCACAGGTAACGGTGCCGTGGACACCGGTCAGCATCAGGTGCACCCGCCTCCACGCTGAGCACGCCAGCCAACAGGAAGAATCATGTCTGCCAATGACGATCTGTCTGCCATCACCCGCCTGACTCTGCAGCACTACAACGAGCGGGCGGCCGCCTTCCGTGAAGGTACCTGGGACCACGACGTCAGCCAGAACATCGAGGCCCTGCTGCGTCATATTCAGGCACCAGCGCCCCTGCGTATCCTCGACATGGGCTGCGGACCGGGCCGCGACCTGCTCGACTTCAGGCAGCGAGGGCATCAGCCCGTGGGGCTGGATGGCACACCGCGCTTTGTGGAGATGGCCCGAGAAGCCAGTGGCTGTGAAGTCTGGCAGCAGAACTTCCTCGATCTGCAACTACCTGAGGAACATTTTGACGGCATCTTCGCCAATGCCGTGCTGTTTCATATTCCCAGCAGTGAATTGCCCCGTGTGCTGCGCCAGCTGCAGCAGACTCTCAAGCCCGGTGGTGTGCTGTTCAGTTCCAACCCTCACGGCGACAATCAGGAGGGCTGGAATGGCCCGCGTTACTGCAACTACCACGACTGGACGAGCTGGCATGCCTATATGACGGCCGCCGGCTTCAGTGAACTGGAGCACTTCTACCGCCCCACCGGCCTGCCACGTGAGCAGCAGCCCTGGCTGGCCAGCGTCTGGCGTAAGGGCTGACCTCTGTAAACCCGATGTTCACCCTGCACACCTGAGTGTCCAGTTTCTGCACACTCCCCCCGTGCCAGCCATGATGTTTCGTGGCTGGCACAGCCCATGCTCTGCCCTCTCCTGATAACCCAACAGTTGCAGCTACTGGCCCACTGGCCGGGCTGCCGCCGGCATAACAAAGAGAGAGAGGGAATCATGCCCGAGCACACACTTCTGCAACCTGCCAGCCTCTGGCAGGGCAAAGTCTTTACCGGACACTGGCAGGATGCCCCTGCCACCAACGTGATGGAGCCGGCGACCGGCCAGATACTGGGGCAGATCGGCATGGCTGACAGCGGCATGATTCGGACCGCCTGTGCCAGCGCCCGCCAGGCTCAATCCGGCTGGTACGGGCAGAGCTACGACCAGCGTGCTGCGCTGCTGCGCAAGGTGGCCGGGCTGGCAGAGACGCATTTTGATGAAATCGTCGGATGGATAGTGAGAGAGAGCGGCTCGACCCGTCCCAAGGCCAGCTTTGAGCTGACGCTGACCATCAAGGCGCTGTTTGAAAGTGCCGCCCTGCCCTCACGCAGTCAGGGCGAAGTGCTGCCATCCGCCAGTGGCCGGCTCAGTCTGGCCCGCCGCCGTCCGCTGGGAGTGGTGGGGGTCATTTCACCGTTCAACTTCCCGCTCTATCTCGCCATGCGCGCTGTTGCGCCTGCCCTGGCGGTGGGTAACGCCGTGGTCCTCAAGCCTGATCCACGCACCGCGGTCTGCGGTGGCATTGTCATTGCCCGGTTGTTTGAGCTGGCGGGCCTGCCCGCAGGCACGCTGCAGGTGCTGCCGGGGGATGGCGCCGCCGGTGCCGCGCTGGTAGCCGACCCCGATATTGCCATGATCCAGTTTACCGGCTCGACCAGTGCCGGACGCAAAGTGGGTGAAGCCGCCGGGCGCCACCTGAAGAAGGTATCCCTTGAGCTGGGCGGCAAGAATTCACTGATCATTCTCGACGATGCTGATCTGGAACTGGCCGTGGCCAACACCACCTGGGGCGTCTATCTGCATCAGGGGCAAATCTGTATGTCGACCGGCCGTGTGCTGGTACAGCGCAGCCTGTATCCGCAGCTGCTGCAGCGACTGGTAGAAAAAGCGCGCAGCCTGTCCGTAGGCGATCCGGCCAGTGGTGAAGTGGCGCTCGGCCCGCTGATCAGCGCCCAGCAGCGCGACCACGCCTGTCAGGCCGTGCAGGCAGCCATCGCCGCCGGAGCACGGCTGGATACCGGTGGCCAGTACGATGGCCTGCTGTTCCAGCCCACGGTCATCAGCGAAGTGGATGCCAGCAACCCGATTTTCCATGAAGAAGTGTTCGCACCAGTGGCCATCGTAATCCCCTTCGACAGTGATGAAGAGGCCATCCGCCTGGCCAGCGATACCGACTACGGTCTGTCCGCCGCGATCCTCTCAAGCAATGTAGGGCGGGCACTGCGCCTTGGCGAACAGCTCAACACCGGGCTGTTGCATATCAATGACCAGACCGTCAATGACGAGGTCATCAACCCCTTTGGCGGCACCGGAGCCTCGGGTAACGGCACCAGTATCGGTGGCCCGGCCAACTGGGAGGAATTCACCCAATGGCAGTGGCTGACCCTCAAGGGCGAAGCTCCGGCCTATCCCCTCTGAACAGGAGACAACAACAATGACAAGCTCTGCGTTCCGTTCTATCCGCGCGGCGGTAACCCGCAGCAAAGGTGCCCCTTTCGTGCTGGAATCAGCCCGTATTCGTGCTCCCCGGGAAGATGAGGTGCTGGTGCGTATTATCGCCACCGGTATGTGCCATACCGATATGATCGTCCGTGATCAGTACTATCCGGTGCCGCTGCCTGCGGTTCTCGGTCATGAAGGCTCCGGGGTGATTGAGGCGGTCGGACCACTGGTGAAAGACCTCGCCGTCGGTGACCATGTGGTGCTGACTTACGGCTACTGTGGCCACTGCCTGCCCTGCGGTGATGGCCACGCCTCCTACTGTCAGGAGTTCTTCGGCCGTAACTTCGGGGGCTGCGACAGCCATGGCGACTGCGCCCTCGAAGACAGTGAAGGCCAGCCGCTGCATGATCACTTCTTTGCTCAGTCGTCCTTCGCGACCTATGCCCTCAGTCTGGAAAACAACGCCATCCGGGTACCGAAGGAAGCGCCGCTGGAGCTGCTAGGCCCACTCGGCTGTGGTATCCAGACCGGCGCCGGAGCGGTCATCAACTCCCTCCGCGTGACTCCCGGCAGCCGCTTTGCCGCGTTCGGTGCCGGTGCGGTCGGCCTGTCTGCCGTACTGGCGGCCCGAGCAGCGGGCGCGACCACTATTATTGCAGTGGATGTCGTTCCCTCCCGTCTGGAGCTGGCGCTGCAACTGGGCGCCACGCATGTGATCAACAGCCGGGAAAGTGACCCGGTGGCCGCCATCCGCGAAATCACTGCTGGCGGCTGCAACTTTGCGCTGGAATCCACCGGCCGGCCTGCGGTACTGCGCCAGGCCGTGGATGCCCTTGGCACACTCGGTTGTGTGGGCGTTGTTGGCGCCCCGCCGCTGGGCACTCCTGCTGAATTCGATGTCAACGATCTGCTGCTCGGTGGTAAGTCGATTCGCGGTATCGTCGAGGGCGACAGCGTCCCCAAACGCTTTATTCCGCAACTGGTCGAACTGTATCTGCAGGGGCGTTTTGCCTTCGACAAACTGATCAGGTTCTACGACTTCGAGCAGATCAACCAGGCCGCTGAAGACAGTGAAAAAGGCATCACCCTGAAGCCGGTGCTGCGCATTGGTCAGCTCGACTGACCATCCACTTCAGGCGGTGCCGCCACCGCTCAGCCCGGGCCGGAAGCTGACGCTTTCCTGCCCGGGCATATTGATATCTCCGCTGCGTACGGCTACATACAGCTGCTGAGCCCGCTGTTGCCTGCCGCCCCGTTCGCACAACAGCCGATGCTCCCCTCACAGGTCAACGCGGCCTGCCTGGTTCAATAACAATGATATGTCCCGCTGATAACGGGTCTCCAGGAGCATTCATGAAGGCATTCGATCTGGCCCCTGCGGCTACTCTGGATCACCTCCGCCGTCAGCTGATTCGTGGCGAGCACATTCCCGACGGCATTCTCCCCGCCAGCATTGCCCGTTCCTGGACACGTTCGCGTGATGCCGGTATCCATCCCTGGGAGCCGCGTCTCAGCCGTCCGCTGCATACGGAAGAACGTCGCAGCGACAGTGATCAGCTGCTGTGCGACGTCATGTCCGGCGAGCTGGAACGACTGTGGCAGGCCTTCGGTGGTGATGACTGGACGGTATTCTGTCTGAATCTGCAGGGCGTACTGATCGCCGGGCGTCAGGCCAGCCCCCGAGGCAGTGTGCATGCTCTGCGTCAGGGTGTGCGGGTCCACGAGGCAGACATCGGCACCACCGCTCCCAGCATTACCCTGATCGACGGGCTGCCCATGGTACTGCAGGGTGCTGGTCATTATCTGAAAGAGTTCGAGCGTTTTTACTGTGTGTCCGTGCCCGTTTACGATCATCTGCATCAACTGGTTGGCGCGCTGGATCTGACCGGTATCGGCAAGCGCAATACACCACTGGTCATGGAGCAGTTCCAGCGGGCGGCGCTGTGCATCGAAAATCGTCTGTTTGTCCATCATCTGGCACCCCGTTACCGCCTGCTGAGCCTGCAGCCGGATGCCAGCCAGCTGGGGGCGACCGTACAAGGTCTGCTGGCTGTAGATGATCAGGGCCGCTTACTGCAGGCCAACTCCGCAGCCCGACGTATGCTGGGCTGGCAGAGCAGCAGCCCTCTGCCGGAATCTCATCGGGATGAACTCAGTCAACGCCTGCACAGGCTGCTGCGCACTGATGAACCTGACAGACTGGCCCTGCAGGACGGTTCCCATCTGTATGCCCAGCCCTATCAGCCACTCAGCAACCGACGGCCACGCCACACTGCCAGTCAGCCGGCTGTCCGCACATCCCCGCAGATGAGTGCGCTGCAGTTACCCTGGCAACAGGCCAGCAAGGCCTTCGCGGCAGGTATTCCGGTGCTGCTGCAGGGTGAAACCGGCACCGGCAAGGAAGTGTTTGCCCGCCAGCTGCATGATCAGTGCTGTCCGGATGCGCCATTTATTGCCCTCAACTGCGCGGCGATTCCTGAAAGCCTGATCGAGGCCGAACTGTTCGGCTACGAGGACGGCAGCTTTACCGGCGCCCGCCGTGGCGGTGCCAGTGGCCGGCTGGAAGATGCCGACGGGGGTACCCTGTTGCTGGATGAAATCGGCGACATGCCGCTGGCCCTGCAGAGCCGTCTGCTGCGTGTACTGCAGGAACGTCAGGTCACCCGGCTGGGCAGTTCACAGCCAAGGCCGGTGTCGTTTCGGCTGATCAGCGCCAGCCATTGTGATCTGCCGCAGATGCTGGCCAGGCGCCTGTTCCGTGCCGATCTGTTCTACCGCCTCAGCGGCCTCACCGTGACCCTGCCGCCGCTGCGGCAGCGACAGGATTTCAACCAGATACTCGATCTGCTCTGTGCACGTTATGGCACCGATATCAGCCTGACCGCCCGCCAGCTGCTGGCCACGCAGCCCTGGCCGGGGAATATCCGCCAGCTGGAGCATTGTGTGCATCTGGCTTCGGTGCTGGCCAGCCCGGCCGGAACGATAGAGCCACAGCATCTGCCCGGTCTGCAGGCGGCCACACCGTCATCGCCCTGCACGGCAGGTCTTCTGCACGACAACGAGCTGCAGCTAATTGCCAGCGTGGTCGCTATGCACAACGGCAATCTGGCAGCGGCAGCACGGGAGCTGGGTATTTCCCGCACCACGCTGTACAAGAAAATCCGCGCCAACCCTCATCTTGCTGAGCGACCGCACTAACAGGCTGTTGAAAATCTATCTGCGTTGCCGAATACCGCGTCAAAAACAGGCTCAAAATGCTCATTTAGCTCACTAAACTCCGCTTTTTCGCCTGTTGTTTCCTTGTCTCGGCTGCCTCGATAACGTTTTTCAACAGCCTGCTAAGGGAACGACGGCCCTGTGCTACACATTTTGTGCACAAATAGTAGCCAGGTGACTTGGCCATACTGCCGTCATCTGCTAGATTCTGCAGCGTTCTTGGGGGAGTAATCACCCGGCCTGTCCGGGATGGCTGTCAACAGTCTCCGAATCCGTCAGCGGATTTGTGGCAGTCATGTTCCATACCAGCCTGCTGGCAGGAATTGATGAGACCTGAGATACCCGACCTTTGCAGGGTGGCAAGGTGCGGTGTATCTCTCGTCTTTAGCCACCCTGAGAGTCTGTTATGCTACTTGCCCTGCTTGCTATCCTCGGCGGTCTCGCCGTTCTGGTCTGGAGTGCCGACAAATTCGTCGATGGCGCTGCCGCCACCGCCCGCCACTTTGGCATGCCTCCCCTGCTTATCGGTATGGTCATCATCGGCTTCGGTACATCAGCACCGGAAATGGTGGTCTCCGCCCTTGCCGCCAGTGATGGCAATCCCGGCCTGGCGCTGGGTAACGCCTACGGCTCCAACATCACCAATATCGCCCTGATCCTCGGCCTGGTGGCCATCATCAGCCCCATCGCCGTACATTCTCAGGTACTGAAAAAGGAACTGCCGGTGCTGATGGGCGTTACCCTGCTGGCCGCCTGGCAGCTGTGGGATGGCGAGCTGAGCCGGATGGACGCGGTAGTGTTGCTGGTGGTGTTCTTCGCGCTGATGGGCTGGAGTATTTATCAGGGCATGCAGGGTAAGGACGATGCCCTGGGCGCAGAGGTGGACAGCGAGCTGCTGGAACATCCGATGCCACTGAAAAGCGCCTTGCTGTGGCTGCTGGTGGGGCTGGTGCTACTGATCATCAGCTCACGCTTTCTGGTATGGGGCGCGGTGGAAATTGCCCATGCCTTCGGCGTCAGTGATCTGATTATCGGCCTGACCATCGTGGCCGTGGGTACCTCACTGCCGGAGCTGGCGTCGTCACTGATGGCTATTCGCAAGAACGAGCATGATCTGGCCCTGGGCAACGTGATCGGCTCCAACCTGTTCAACACCCTGGCGGTCGTGGGTATCGCGGCAGCCATTCACCCGCTGGCGGTCGATCACACCGTGCTGCTGCGCGACTGGACGCTGATGGCCGTGCTGACAGCATCGCTGTTTGTGCTCGGTTACGGCTTCAAAGGCAAACAGGGGCGGATCAACCGGGTGGAGGGCGCTCTGCTGATGGCCGTCTATCTGGGTTATAGCGGCTATCTGGCCTACACCGTGATCAGCGCCTGAGTTTCTCTTCAGGAGCCGAGGCGTCATCACTCCCTGACCAGCCACTGCTGCAGCACCGACCAGCGGCAGCAGTGGTGATCCTCCCCGGGGATCACCGTCAGCTCAATAGGTATCGCGGCCAGCGCCGATGTCAGCGTGGCCAACGGGACGTTGTCATCCCGCTGCCCCAGTACCAGCACACGTCTGACGCCGTCCCGCCACTGCCGCTGTGTGGCAGGGTTGATCGAATCGGTCAGCAGGGAATAGTCATGGGCGCGACTCCAGGCATCAATATCCAGCGGTGCCGCAATGGCCAGTACTGACGTCACTGCGGGCACCCTTTCCGCCACCAGCACCGCCAGCACCCCACCACCGGAATAACCCACCAGCTTGACCTGCCGCGGCGGTACAGGCTGCTGTGCCAGCCAGCCTTGCAGCGCCACAGCCATGCGCGCCACGACCTCTTCACTGTACCGCCCCAGTGTCCACAGACGAGCAGAGCAAGGCGGGCTGGCATCGGTATTGAAATAACAGGGGCGCCCCAGATACAGCGCACCGTCCTTATCCTGCAGTAACCAGTCCAGCGCGGGAGTACGATCAGGGGTCGGGTCGGCAGACACATAACGACCATGGGCCAGCCAGGGTCGCCCGTCGCCCTCGATATAGATATGCAGCACCGCCGGATCACGTGGCGTGCGCTGAAAACTCTGCAAATGAAAGGGGGTGGCAGTGAGCACTTCACTGCGCAACCCACCGGCAATGGCACGCTGTTTTGCCTGTTCGGCCAGACTGGCACAGCCAGTGAGGCCGAACAGACACCCCAGCACCAGCAGCAATCTGCTCATCCCTGTTGTCAACGCGTTGCTGCCCTCCCTGCCCGGAATGGAGAAGTAATGTGTCAGACCTGATCGCCGTGACGACTACTGATCGCGGTAACCAGAACTGGCCGCTGTGGCTAGAACTGATAGCTGTGGGTTTACACAGCTAAAACTGATAGTTGTAGCGCAGCTGCAGTGAATGCTCGCGATAGTCATCGTTGCCGTACAAGCCTTCGATTCTGATGGTCAGGTTACTGTTGGTATTGAAATCCTTGCGCACCCCGACGCCGATGCGGGCATAGTCACTGGGATTACCCGCAATATCTGTCTTCAACACCTGCGACGGATCACCGGCAAACACCGCCGAGATGGAGCGGCCACCGTCGTTAAACTCATGCTCCCAGGCCAGATACAGCTCGCCCTGCGTGGTGGGATTGAAGGTATAGAGAATACGGCTGCCCACTTCTGACAACACTGAGTCGGTACTCTGGCTGCTGATACTGAGATCGGCCGAGCTGCCGGACTCGGTATAACCCTTGATTTTCAGGTGGGAATAATCGAGACGCACGAAGGGTTGCAGCCCCCATTTGCCGTACGCCAGATCCTTGCTGACGCCGACCGATGCCGACCACAGGTCGCCGTGGGTATCACCATTGGCCACTCCGAACCCGGTATTGCGGCTGGTGTCGTACTTGATGTTGCTGTAGCCGATCACCGTTTCCAGAAACAGCGCCGGGATCATCTCATAGGAGGAGTAGGCCATCAGACTGTAGGTGTCGGCATTGGAGCCATCACCGTTATCGACGCTGGCATCGGCATTGGAATAGCCAAAGGCGGCGCCGACCTGCGTCCGGCTGCTGACATAACGGTCAAAGCCCAGCACCAGACTGTAGTTGTCGCTCTTGTAGCCATCGGCATTGCCACTGGCACCCTGCTTGGTGCGGGAATAAATGCCCTGAATAAACATGCCGGAGTCAGACGCATCCGCCGAGGCGGCCCCGCCACTGCTGCCTGTTCCTCCACCCAGCTGCAACTCACTGCCGCCCACGCCCACCAGTCCCACGCCGTTCATGCCCATGCGCTTCTGGCCCAGCCGCAGGCTCAGCAAGCGCCGGACGGCCTGCACACTCTGCATCGATGAGGTGGTCAGCTGGCCGTTATTGACCGGTGTCAGACGACGCAGACGACTGCGCAGCACATCGGGGTCGGTGCTTTCTGCCAGACTGGAAGCGACCTCCTGCAGGGGTTCACAGTCAGTCACGATCAGCACCGCGCAGGCCTGTGCTGCGGCCCCCGACGCCGAGTCACAGTCAATGCCGACCAGTGACGGCTGCTCCGAGGCAATCTGCGCAATCAGCGCAGCAAACTCGGCAGACAGCGCCGCCAGCGCCGTGGGGTCGAGATAAACACTGCGCAGCTGATCAATGTCCATGGCCGTACCCCCGGAACTCAGGGCAATCTCGGTATAGTCAGACTGGGTAGTGTCAAAGGTCGGTACCAGCACATAGCCCTGCACCTTGGAAATCACCCCGTTGCTATCCTCGACATAGGCATAGCCGGTATCGGGGTCCGCACCGACCACCGCAATGGCGGTGTTGCCATTCTTGTCGGTGAAATGCTGACTGACCACCACATGCAGTACGGTCTTGTTAGTGGTCAGCTGACTGACGACGGACGCCTTATCGACCGTGGGGGTCAGATCAGCCGAGTCATTATCACGGTCTTCATCAGTGATCAGCAGAATGGATGATCCGGCATTGGCGCGGAATTCGTAGTTGCGATAGATGTAGTCGATGGCGCGGTAGCCGTCTTCGGTACTGCCCGAGACGGCCAGCTGTGGGGTCACCGCATCCAGTTCAGCAGAGGTTCCGAAATTACTGGCACTGTCCAGCGTGAAGTAGTGATAAAGCGCTGAGGAGGTGGTTTCACGCCCGCCCTCACTGGCCGTTGCCGTATCGGAGGGGCTGCCACCAAACCCCATCAGGCCGAACTGATTGGTGGTAATACCCTGATCATTGAGCAGCTGGTCGATATTCTTGATATAGCTGCCGATAAAATCCTGTTCACCGGACATGGAGCCCGACTCATCAATGGCCACCACCATATCGAAGGTCGACGCCGCCAGGGCGCAGGTAGACAACGCACTGCCGCAAAGAATTGCGGCAAGGGGAGTGAGTTTCATGACTGATTCCTTTGCTCGTGCCTGAATGCCGGTGCCTGTCTGCACACCTTGGCAAAAATCGTCTGGGCAGGGACAACTCACTCCTGCGGGCAGGTGGCAGGCCACCTGCCGTTACCGCCTGTATTCTTCGCTACATTTATTCTTCACTGCGTGACCCGCTCAGTCCGCTACCGGCGTTTCATTCGAGGACGTGTTGGTATTGCTGGAGCCGCTGCAACGATCGCAGGGCTCCTTCGACAGCACCTCGGGCTGACTGAGATGATCACCGCGCACCGGCAGCACGCCGGTATCCAGCATGCGCTGCACTTCCGCACTGACATCGCCCGCAGGCACCAGCCCGCGCAGCATCGGCGGTGGCACATCGAGCAGGGTCAGACGGCCGGTGTGGCGATCAATAAAGAAAAAGTGCGGACTGCTGACCACCTGCTCCTGGCTGTTGGCGCCATGCGGGCGTATCCCAATGGCACCGGAGTAGACGCCCCCCGCCAGCCCTTCCTGACTGTTGAAATCCCGCGCACAGCGCAGATCGCAGTACAGCAGCTGATAGTGGGTACCACGGATACCGATGGATGCCACCGGCGTCTCCAGCTGGTAGCTGGCCGGATCGCTCTTGCCAATCTGGCCGGACAGGGTGCGCATGCCGCCCTTCACCAGCTCCATAAAGGCCTGCCCGTCCTGCGGACGCTGGGCATTGAACTGATAGGTCTTAAGCTGAAACACCGACTCCGGCGTCAGGGCGATAATGGCGTTATCGATCATCCGCACCTGCAGCTGGCTGTCGGCAGCGGTTTCCAGGGTATCGTCAGCCACAACCGCATCGCGGCGTGCCAGGGGCCGCACGGTGCCATCGGCGGCACGCGCCTGCGTCTGGCCGGTACTGAGCAGCACCTTACCAACACTGTCGGCGGCCACGACCGGCGACACGGCACTGATCAGCAGCATGGCACTGGCCAGAGCCATTCCCTGCAGCGCCCATCCTGCGGCCTGCCGGCTCCGCGCTGTCATGACGGGGCGCTCCCCATGCTTAGCGGAAGTCATAGCGCACTCCTGTCTGAATCAGATGACGGGTGTAGTCGTAGTATTCGATGTTGGAGTCATTGCGGATCAGGCGATAACCGCCGGTCCAGCTCCAGGCTTTGTTGAAGTGCCAGCGCAGATCAATATTGAAGGCGCTGTAGTCATCCTCACGGCGTTCGTTGTAGATGCTGTTGGTGCCGTCATAGCGGCTGTTGAGGTAGTGCACAGACACGACCGTGTCGAGTTGTTCCAGCAGGGGCACCACTACCCCGGCCTGAGCGCCGATAAAGCGCCGGTCGGTATTGTTGTGCGCCTCTTCGCTGTCGTTATCTGCCTCATCCTGACCGTAGTAGGCACCGGCAAACCAGGTGGCCGACTGCTCGGTCGGCCCGCTGAACACCAGATTGACCCCGCCCAGCCATTGCACGCTGTCGCGGTCATCCAGCTCATAGTTGAGATCATGCACCCCGACAAAGGTGCCCAGACGCAGCTGCGCCGTGCTCTGAAAACCCCATTCACCGGTGACGCCGACGCGGGTCAGCGCGTTGTCGCCATCCAGCCGTTCATGGCCAGACTGCAGGGTGACTTTCCAGTGTTGCCGCTCATAGTCCCAACGACTGCCCAGATTGAGGTTTAGCTTGAAGGTATCCTGATCGGTACGGTCAAAGTAACTGAGGTTCTCCGCCCGGCCGTCAGCAAACAGGGTCTGGCTGTCGGACAACGGATGGTCATAGCGCCCGCCCGCTGCCAGTCCGAAGTAGCCGTCACTTTCTTCCAGACTGTCGGCGTTGATTACCGCCAGTGACGGCTGCTGATAAGGCCCCTGAGTCGCGTTGGAGTCCTGCCCGATAAAGGCTTCGACATAGCCCTGCAAGCCTTCCTGCCGCCCCCCGATGCCCAGCTCTCTCAGACGTTTGCGGGCTTCGGTGGCCAGCCCCGGTGAAGGATGGCGATTGAGTACCAGATACAGCTCCTTCCTGGCTGGCTGCTGTTGCTCCATGGCCAGATAGGTCTGCGCCAGCAACCAGTGGACCTCTGCACTGTCCGTACTTTGCTGCACACGCTCCAGTGCAAACAGCGCCTCCCCGGTCTGACCGCTGGCCAGCGCCGCCTGCGCATAGAGCTGATCAAACTGCGGATCGCCCTCCCACTCGCCACGGAACTGGCGGGCGACAAACCAGGCCTGAGTCGTATTGCCGTGAGCCAGCAGGCTGCGCAGGGCGTCCAGCGGGTCTGCTGCCTGCCCCGACTGCCAGGGCAGCAGTCCCATCAGGCCCAGACCCAGCAGCAGTCGCCGAGGGCCGCTGGCAGAAAGGTAAAAGCGCTTCATTGACGTCTCCTTGCATTGGGGATGCAGATGCGTCGTGCGACTGGAAAAGGACACAGCGGTCAGAATCACCGCCTCTATGTCAATCCGTTGCAAAAAATGTCAACTAATCGTCAATAAAGATAGCAGCGTGAAAAGACCTCGCAGGGAAGACACGTCGATTCAATGCTGAAAATATTTACTGCAGCGCGACATGAAGATTCAAATCACTCAACTACCAGTGCAGTAGACAGAACGATCACTGACCGCCTAACAGGTCGTTGAAAATCTATCTGCGTTGCCGAATACCGCGTCAAAAACAGGCTCAAAATGCTCATTTAGCCCACTAAACTCCGCTTTTTCGCCTGTTTTTTCCTTGTCTCGGCTACCTCGATAACGTTTTTCAACAGCCTGCTAAGCGTGGTTCAGATCACGCCTGCGCGCAGACAGAATGAGTAAACTGGCGAGAAAATGCGGGATGTTGGCAGCAATGGGTGGAGGTACGCTGGTGATCGATGCTGGCGCCGCTTCCTGATGTCGTCGTCGCTGCATCGCAGCATGAACATGGCCTCTGTAGCCATGTTCATGCACCACCATGTGCACTGATCGTGCACAGCAACCACTCACTTGCTGCGCTCAGCAAAAGCCTCGCTCAGCCAGAGACACCACCTGTCCGGCACCAACGACGAAGTGATCCAGCAGGCGTATTTCCACCAGCGCCAGTGCCTCTTTCAGACGCTGGGTAATCAGCTCGTCGGCGCGGCTGGGCTCGGCAATGCCGGAGGGGTGATTGTGGGCCACGATCAGGGCGGCGGCATTGTGGCGTAAGGCGGCCTTGACGACTTCCCGCGGATGAACCGAAGCGCTGTCGATGCTGCCCAGAAACAGCGGCTCGTAATGAATCAGCCGGTGCTGGCTGTCGAGATAGAGGCAGGCGAAAACTTCGCGCTGCTGATCACGCAAGTGGGCCAGCAGATAATTCTTTACCGCATCGGGGGAGGTGAAGCTCTGCTCACGACGCAGCTCTTCGGTCAGATGACGACGACCCATTTCCAGCACCGCCTGCAGCTGGGCGTATTTGGCGCTGCCCAGGCCATGCGCCTGACAGAACTCCTGCAGATCTGCCTGTAGCAGGGCACGCAGGCTGCCGAAGCGTTGTAGCAGTTGTTGCGCCATTTCCACCGCACTCTGCCCGGCCACGCCGGTACGCAGGAAGATCGCCAGCAGCTCGGCATCGGTGAGGGAGGCCGCTCCCTTGTTCAACAGTTTTTCTCTTGGCCGCTGCTCTGCGGGCCAGTCACGAATAGACATCCTGTCCTGCTCCCTGTGAATACTGCACCGGCTCCTTGCCCGCGCAGGCGACCCTATTTAGCCGGGCACTTTTCACTGAGTAAAGAGCAGCCGCGAAAATCCATGGCTGCGCGGTAGTCCTGAGACGTTACGCGGTAGTCCTGAGACGATGGCCGGCCAGATGATGATAGGCCCAGGCCAGCACCACCAGCAGCACACTGCCCGGCAGTACCGTTTGCCAGACAAAGTGCCAGTTCATACCGGAAAACAGCACCAGCAGCGGATTCGCGCCAGCCGGTGGATGAACCACCTGCAATGCCACCATGGCCGCCACACCAGCACCGGCGGCCAGTGGCAGGGCGTACTCCATCGGCCAGCCCATGTGGGCGATGGCTACACCGATACAGGCCGTCAGTACATGTCCGCCAATCACGTTCTGTGGGCGTGACAACGGGCTGGACGGCACCGCGAACAACAAAACACAGCTGGCGCCAAACGGCACCATCAGCAATACCCAGTTGAGCCAGTGATCAAGAGCCACCAGCGCAGCGATGCCGAGGGCAGCGCCACTGCCAGCAAGGAGGGACTTCAGGGTGTGGGAAACGACGACTTTCATAGATTGCCAACACTTATGCGGTCAAACGCCGCACGCTCTGATACCTCAGCAAGGGCACGGCGAGGCAGTTGCGGCGACTACGGGACAGGCATTCTAGCGGCAGCAGCAACCTGATTAAAATTCATCTCGCCGATGGCACAGATCAACTCAGGTGATATTGCACCGGTGGTAGCTGAGGACGGCTCAAACTGCAGGTGGTTTGTGATATGGTGTCAGGCCAATTGCACAGTGAGTACAGCCAGGATTGTGATGGTGGATTTATCCCTGCAAGGCAAACATATTCTGCTTGGTGTCAGTGGTGGTATTGCCGCCTACAAAAGCGCCGAACTGACCCGACTGCTGGTCAAGGCCGGGGCGCAGGTCAGAGTCGTACTGACCCGCGGTGGGGCTGAATTTGTTACCCCGCTGACCTTTCAGGCACTGTCCGGCAACCCGGTGTATCAGCATCTGCTGGATGAGCAGGCGGAAGCCGGCATGGGCCATATCGAGCTGGCCAAATGGGCCGATCTGGTGCTGGTCGCACCGGCCACCGCCGACATTATGGCGCGCTTTGCGGCCGGTTTTGGGGATGATCTGCTGACCACCCTGACGCTGGCTACCGAAGCTCCCATCTATCTGGCTCCGGCCATGAATCAGGCCATGTGGCGCGATCCGCGCACCCAGCGTAATGCCCACTACCTCAGCAGTATCGGCTGGCATCTGCTCGGCCCCGACAGCGGCAGTCAGGCCTGTGGTGATATCGGCCCCGGTCGCATGCTGGAACCGCAGGCCATCGTCGCCCAGTTGCAGTCCCATCATCGTCGCCCGACCAGTCAGTCACTGCAGGGCAAAACCGTCTGGATCACTGCCGGCCCCACCCGTGAGGCGCTGGACCCGGTGCGTTTCATCAGTAATCACTCCTCCGGCAAGATGGGTTTCGCGCTGGCGCAGGCCGCCAGTGAAGCTGGCGCACAGGTGCGCCTGATCTGCGGCCCGGTCAGTCTGCCCACGCCGGTGGGAGTGGAACGTGTCAATGTCGAATCGGCCGAACAGATGCTCAGTGCCAGCCTTGAGGGTATCCAGCACTGCGACATCTTTATCGCCGCCGCGGCCGTGGCCGATTACCGCGCGGCCGAGGTGGCCGAGCACAAGATTAAGAAACAGAGCGGTAAGGACAGTCTGGCCCTGTCGCTGATCAAGAACCCCGATATCGTGGCAACCGTCGCCGCCCTGACACCGGACCTGCGCCCTTTTACCGTCGGCTTTGCCGCAGAAACCCGTGATGTCATCGAATATGCGCAGGACAAACTGGCACGTAAAAAACTCGACATGATTATCGCCAATGATGTGTCTGCCGAAGGCATAGGCTTCAACAGCGACGACAACGCCGTCACCCTGGTCAGACCGCATCACGTGCTGACCCTGCCGCGTGCCAGCAAGCATGAGCTGGCGCGCAAACTGATTGAACACCTGGCCGCCGCCTACTACGACCCGGCCACACCGGCCGGCGAAACCATTGAGGCGACGGACGTGCAGGCTGTGGCCAGCCAGTGAATTCGGGCTGCTCAGGCAGCCCATACTGTTATTCAACGCAAACCGAAACAGACAGGCATGAAGCAGAATCTCCAAGTAAAAATTCTCGACCCGCGCATCGGTAACGAATTCCCCCTGCCCAGCTACGCCACTGATGGCTCAGCGGGCCTTGATCTGCGCGCACTGCTGGACGCCCCACAGACACTGGAGCCCGGTCAGACCACGCTGATTCCCACAGGTCTGGCTATCTACATCGCCGATCCCGGTCTGGCGGCGATGATCCTGCCGCGCTCCGGCCTTGGCCATAAGCACGGTATCGTGCTCGGTAATCTGGTGGGGCTGATCGACTCGGACTATCAGGGTCAGCTGATGGTGTCCTGCTGGAACCGTGGCCAGACCAGCTTCGTCATCGAGCCCGGCGAGCGTATCGCCCAGATGGTGCTGGTCCCTGTGGTGCAGGCCCAGTGGGAAATTGTCGATGAGTTTCATGCCACAGCCCGTGGCGAAGGCGGATTTGGCCACTCAGGGCGCCAGTAAGCGGGTTACTGAGGCCCAGACAGATGCCAGCCCATGTTTTATAGCCGTACACCTCTTCAACCAGAAAAAACTAGTCAGGATTCCAGGACTAAGGAAAGGAAAAAGCGATGAGCCAGTACACTCCCCTTGCAGCCGTTGATCCGTCAATCTTCCGCGCCTATGACGTACGCGGCGTGGTGGGTTCAACCCTGAACGAAAGCATCGTCTATCAGATTGGTCTGGCTATCGGTTCCGAAGCCACTGCCCGTGGTCAGAAGACCGTTGTGGTTGGCCGCGATGGCCGTCTGTCCGGCCCCAGCCTCAGCACCGCGCTGATGGATGGCCTGCGCGCAGCCGGTCAGGATGTGGTGGATGTGGGCATGGTCCCCACGCCGACCCTGTACTTTGCCACCTATCACCTGGGTTTCCCATCAGGCGTGATGGTCACTGGCAGCCACAATCCGGCTGACTATAACGGCTTCAAGATCGTCCTGGCGGGCGAAACCCTGTCTGGCGAGCAGATCACTGATCTGTACCGCCGCATCGCGGAAAAAGACTTCAGTCAGGGTGAAGGCAGCTACCGTGCCGTCAGCATCGATGACGACTACGTCAACCGCATCACCGGTGATGTGAAGCTGGCCAAGCCGATGAAAGTGGTGGTCGACTGCGGTAACGGTGTCACCGGTGAACTGGGCCCCCGTCTGGCCAAGGCACTGGGTTGCGAGATCATCCCGCTGTTTACCGAGATCGACGGTAACTTCCCCAACCATCATCCTGATCCCGGCAAACTGAAAAACCTGCAGGACTGCATCAAGGCGGTCAAGGAGCACGGTGCGGATCTGGGTCTGGCTTTCGATGGCGACGGCGACCGCGTTGGCGTGATCACCAACGCAGGGCATGTGGTCTTCCCTGACCGCCTGATGATGCTGTTTGCTCAGGACGTCTGTGGCCGTAACCCCGATGCGCAGATCATTTATGACGTGAAGTGCTCGCGTCTGCTGGCTCCTGCCATCAGCAAAGCCGGCGGCAAGCCGATGATGTGGAAGACCGGTCACTCACTGATCAAGGCCAAAATGAAGGAAAGCGGCGCTCTGCTGGCAGGTGAAATGAGCGGCCACATTTTCTTCAAGGAACGCTGGTACGGTTTCGATGACGGCCTGTACAGCGCCTGCCGTCTGCTGGAAATCCTGTCCAACGCCGACTGCGACGCTGACACCCTGTTCAAGCGCTTCCCTGAAGATGTCAGCACCCCTGAAATCAACATCGAAGTGACGGACGCAGGCAAGTTCACCATCGTCGAAGCCCTGCAGAAGCTGGACTTCCCCGGTGGCGACAAGTCCACCATCGACGGTGTTCGTGTGGACTTCCCCGATGGCTGGGGCCTGATCCGCGCATCCAACACCACCCCGGTACTGGTACTGCGCTTTGAGGCCGAAACCACTGAAGCACTGGAGCGCATCCGCAGCCTGTTCCAGGCGCGCCTGAACGAAGTCGACAGCTCGCTGGTGATTCCACACGAGTAAGACAACAAACTGCTGCGACCAGCAACATGACCCAGGAGCGTGTTCAGTTCTCAGGTCACCACAACGGGCATCTTAGGATGCCCGTTGTCGTTTTCGGGCCGCGCTTCGACACGTCCCTTTATTGCCCGTTGCCATCCTGCCTGCCACGTCGCAGACTGCCCTTCACTCCTCGGCACAAAGGGTATTGGCATGTCTGCATTTACCGGCTTTTCACCTGCGCTGTTCCAGTTTCTGCAGGAGCTGCGCAGCAATAACAACAAGGACTGGTTTGCCGACAACAAGGAGCGCTACCAGCAGCAGGTACAGCAACCGATGGTTGCGATGATGACCGCATTGCAGCCGGGTCTGCAGGCCATCTCTCCACACTTTCGGGTCATCCCTAAAGCTCATAATGGCTCGATGTTCCGCATCTACCGCGATACCCGATTTGGCCACGACAAAACACCTTACAAAACCCATGCTGCCTGTCAGTTCCGTCATGCCGTCGGTAAGGATGTGCACGCCCCCGGCTACTATCTGGAGCTTGCCCCTGAGCACGTCATCATCGCAGCAGGGATCTGGCTGCCTCCCACGCCGGTGCTCAATCAGGTTCGTCAGCACATCGTCGAGCGAGCCGACCAGTGGCAGAGCATCAAGACGGATGACACGCTGGCAGCACTGTTTGGCGGAATAGAAGGGGAACAGCTGCGCGGCATGCCACGCGGATTCAGTCAGGAGATGCCGCATCAGGAGGATGTGCGGCGCAAGAGCTTTATCGTCTCTGCCACCTGGCTGCCAGAAGAAGCGCAGCAGGATTATTTCTTCGACGAACTGTTGCGGACCTATGCCGCGGCCAGCCCGTTCATGAGCTTTCTGTGCCGGGCGCTGGAACTGCCCTTCTGAGCATGATCAGACTCAGGTGGGCGTCGTGACGCTCGTGTCTTTCAGTAACAGGTGGAGTACCTGCCCCAGCACCGCACGCAGCGGTTCACGGGCAGTCGACGGATTATGAATACCCCGCACCATCACGCCGTCGAAGATCAGGCATATGACCTCCACCCTGGCCTCCTGCTGCAGACGCTCCGCTTCACTTACTGCCGTGGTGCCAAAGAACAGCTGCCGGAAGCGCTGACGCACCAGCTGGTCCGTGTGGTGCAATTTGGCAGCGACGCGGGCATTGCGCGATGCCTCGGCCGACATTTCCACCATGATCAGTGGATTGCAGGATGTCACCTGCAACGCTTCCTCGACATGTAGCTGAGCCATCATACAATCGAGAAGATCATCTACCTGCAGCAGATTTTCAGACAGTTCATAGAACTGCTGGAGGTCTCGGTCGACGATAGCCTCGATAATGGCTTCCTTGCTGTCAAAGTAGTGATAGACATGGCCGGGGCTCATTCTGGCCATTTTGGAAATCGCTGACATACTTGCTCCATGGAATCCATGGGCGCAGAAACAATCTGTTGCGGCTTGGAGGATCTGATTGCGACGGGCTTCACTGCGACTTTCCTTATCGCTGAGAGCGGCATGCTGACTGGCAGTGGCAGTATTTTGACCCTGCGTGGGCGGGAGATTTTTGGTCATAAGCCCCTCTCTCATTCCTGTTGATATGTGCTGTGCCGGGATTGATCAGCCGGGTAGGGAAAAATAGAATGAACGAACGTTCATTCTAGTCTATTCGGCGCTTTGTTTCTCGTGCCGATGACGCCATAAGCAGACACCCTCATCCGGAGCAGGGATATCCCCCTCCCAACCGGTCATGGCGGTCCACTGGCACAAACCAGCTGGATATGTGTTCGCTGGGCCGTCCACTCATTCATTGCCCGATACAGACCGATCGGGTAGTGCTGCAGACAGGACGATCAGAACAGCGTGACAGCGCCAGGAAGAGTGTGAACTTCAGAACAATAAGACCCGCAGACAAGAGTTTAACGCCAAGTAAGGAGCCAGCAGGCTCCTGCCTGCATTGCAGGTACGTGTTGACAGTGGCGGTCGGCACCGGCGCACAGAATCCGTTTTGACGACGCATTTAGAGGTGGCTTTATGCATGTAAATAGACGTACCCGGCTGGCAGTGGCTGTACTGGTCAGTGCCATGAGCGTGGTATTGAGCGGCTGTAACCAGCAGGAATCAGCGGGGGCTGCCCAGCAAGCCCAGCAGGGAGGCGCACAGCAGCCGGTAGAAGTAGGGATCTATACCGTGCAGCCACAGGCGGTCACGCTGACCACTGAATTGCCAGGTCGCACCTCTGCTTATCTGGTCTCCGAAGTTCGCCCGCAAGTGGGTGGTATCATCCAGAAACGTCTGTTTACCGAAGGCTCAGACGTCAAAGCCGGTGATGTACTGTATCTGATTGATCCGGCGACTTATGAAGCGGAGCTGGAAAGCGCCAAAGCCAATCTGGCCCGGGCCGATGCCAACGTGGAATCAGCCCGCCTGAAGGCTAAACGCTACAAAGAACTGGTGCAGATCAATGCTGTCAGTAAGCAGGACTATGACGACGCCGATGCCTCACTGAAGCAGTCACTGGCCGATGTGGCCGCTTACAAGGCCGCCATTCGCTCTGCACAGATCAACCTCAACTACACCAAGGTCACCTCACCCATCTCTGGTCGTATCGGTAAGTCTTCCGTCACCCCAGGAGCGCTGGTAACCGCTAATCAGACCACCGCGCTGGCTACCGTGCAGCAGCTGGATCCGGTCTACGTCGACGTTACGCAGTCCAGTGTTGACATGTTGCGCCTCAAGCGTGAACTGGCCAATGGCCAGCTGAGCAAAGCCTCTGCCAGCGATGAAGCTAAGGTCAAACTGATTCTGGAAGACGGCAGCCTCTATCCCGACGAGGGCAAACTGGCGTTCTCCGATGTATCGGTCAATGAAAGCACCGGCGCAGTGACACTGCGTGCTGTGTTCCCCAACCCCAACATTATCCTGCTGCCCGGTATGTATGTGCGCGCTGAGATTGAAGAAGGCGTGCGTGAGCAGGGCATTCTGGTTCCTCAGCAGGGTGTGACCCGCGACATAAAAGGCAATGCCGTTGCCATGGTCATCAACAGCCAGGGCATCGTGGAAATGCACACCCTCAAGACCAATCGCGCGATTGGCGACAAATGGCTGATCGACGACGGCCTGAAAGCCGGCGATCAGGTGATTGTCGAAGGATTGCAGAAAGTCCGCCCGGGTGCACCCGCCAAAGGGGTAGCTGCAGGACAGGCGCAAGCTGCTGCAGCTAAGCAAGGCTAAGGGAGAAACACATGGCTCGCTTTTTTATAGACCGGCCTATTTTTGCCTGGGTTATCGCCATCATCATCATGATGGCCGGCCTACTGGCAATTAATACGCTGCCTATTGCCCAGTACCCCAGTATTGCGCCACCGGCAGTCACCATATCCGCCTCTTACACCGGCGCATCGGCGCAAACCGTGCAGGACTCCGTCACCCAGATCATCGAACAACAGATGAAAGGGATCGACAATCTGCAATATATGTCGTCGACCAGCGATTCGTTCGGTAACGTCTCCATCACCCTGACCTTCAACAACGGCACTGACCCTGACATTGCGCAGGTACAGGTGCAGAACAAACTGCAGCAGGCGACCTCATTGCTGCCGCAGAAGGTACAGCAGGCCGGGGTATCGGTATCGAAGTCTTCCGCCAGTTTCCTGATGGTGGCAGGTTTCTATTCCGAAGATGGCTCCATGACCCAGACCGACATTGCTGACTACGTGTCCTCCAGTGTGCAGGACATCATCAGCCGTGTGCCCGGGGTCGGTGATGTGACACTGTTCGGTGCGCCCTATGCCATGCGTATCTGGCTCGACCCGAGCAAGCTCAATAACTACAAGCTGACACCCGCTGATGTCAGTACCGCTATCGAAGCACAGAATGCGCAGGTGTCATCCGGTCAGCTGGGGGGTTCCCCTGCCATACCCGGGCAACAGCTGAATGCGACCATTACCGCGCAGTCGTATCTGCAGACCCCGGAGCAGTTCCGCAAAATCCAGCTGAAGGTGGAATCCGATGGTTCCATCGTCCGCCTGGGTGATGTTGCCCGTGTCGAGCTGGGTGCCCAGAGTTACGATCTGGTCGCGCGTTATAACGGCAGTGCCGCAGCAGGCTTAGGTATCAAGCTGGCTACTAACGCCAACGCACTGGATACCGCCGCTGGTGTGAAGAAAACCATCAACGAACTGGCCCCCTATTTCCCCCAAGGCCTGAAAGCGGTGTTCCCTTATGACACCACCCCCTTCGTCAAGATTTCCATTGAAGAAGTGGTGAAAACCCTGGGTGAGGCCATCGTTCTGGTGTTCCTGGTCATGTACCTGTTCATGCAGAACTTCCGCGCCACGCTGATTCCCACCATCGCTGTGCCGGTGGTGCTGCTGGGTACCTTCGGCGTACTCTCAGCCTGCGGCTTCTCCATCAATACCCTGACCATGTTTGCCATGGTACTGGCCATCGGTTTGCTGGTGGACGACGCCATCGTCGTGGTGGAGAACGTCGAACGTATCATGAGTGAGGAAGGCCTGCCGCCCAAGGAAGCCACCCGCAAGTCCATGGGCCAGATCACCGGTGCACTGGTCGGTATCGCGCTGGTGCTGTCGGCCGTATTCGTCCCGATGGCCTTTATGAGCGGTTCGACCGGGGTTATCTACCGGCAGTTTTCCATCACCATCGTTTCCGCCATGACGCTGTCGGTGCTGGTCGCGATGATCCTCACCCCGGCCCTGTGCGCCACTCTGCTCAAGCCTGTGGAAAAAGGCCATGGCCCCGGCCATGAGTACAAGGGCCTGTTTGGGCTGTTCAACCGTGGTTTCGATGGCTTCAATAAGGGTACCCAGAGTCTGGTCGGCGGTATGGTCAAACGCGGCATCCGTATGCTGCTGATCTACGCCCTGATCGTCGTTGGCGTAGGTTATATTTTCGTCCGTATCCCCACCTCCTTCCTGCCTGATGAAGATCAGGGCATTTTGCTGGTGCAGGCTATCCTGCCCGCGGGAGCAACGCAGGAGCGGACACTGGAAGTGATGAAGAAGGTTGAGCACCATTTCCTTGACGATGAAAAGCGCAACGTCAACTCGCTGTTCACCGTATCGGGCTTCAGTTTCGCTGGTCGCGGTCAGAACATGGGGATTGCCTTTATCATGCTGAAGGACTGGTCACAGCGTAAGGCAGAGGCCGACAAGGTACCTGCCATCGCAGGCAGGGCCATGGGCGCCTTCTCGCAGATCAAGGACGCTATGGTGTTTGCCTTCGCTCCCCCTGCGGTCATCGAGCTGGGTAATGCCACCGGTTTCGACTTCTTCATTCAGGATCGTGGCAACCTAGGTCATGATGCGCTGATGCAGGCACGCAATATGTTCCTGGGCATGGCCTCTCAGGATCATCGTCTGATGGCCGTGCGACCCAATGGTCAGGAAGACTCACCGCAGTACAAGGTCAATATCGATCAGGAGAAGGCCGGTGCGCTGGGCGTATCCATCGCTGACATCAACAACCTGCTGAGCGTCGCCTGGGGTGGTTCCTACATCAACGACTTCATCGACAAGGGCCGTATCAAGAAGGTCTACATGCAGGGTGATGCACCCTACCGTATGCTGCCCAACGACATCAACCAGTGGTACGTCCGCAACAGCGATGGCGACATGGTGCCGTTCTCTGCCTTTGCTACCGCGCAATGGACTTACGGTTCACCCCAGCTGCAGCGCTATAACGGCCTGTCTGCTTACGAGATCATGGGCCAGCCCGCCCCCGGAGTCAGCTCTGGCGATGCAATGAAGGCCGTGGAAGAAATCATGAGCAAGCTGCCCGCCGGTATCGGCTATGAGTGGACCGGCCTGTCCCTGCAGGAGCAGATCTCCGGCAACCAGGCACCGATGCTCTATGCCATCTCGGTACTGGTCGTCTTCCTCTGTCTGGCAGCGCTGTATGAAAGCTGGTCGATTCCGTTCTCGGTCATTCTGGTGGTGCCACTGGGCGTTCTGGGTGCGTTGTTGTTCACTGACCTGCGCGGGCTGTCCAATGACGTCTACTTCCAGGTGGGTCTGCTGACGACCGTCGGTCTGGCGGCGAAAAACGCCATTCTGATCGTCGAATTCGCCAAGGAACTGCACGAGCACGGCATGAGCCTGATCGAGGCCAGTATCGAAGCCATTCGTATGCGTCTGCGCCCGATCATCATGACCTCGCTGGCCTTCGGCCTCGGCGTGGTGCCGCTGGTTATTGCCAACGGCGCGGGCTCCGGCAGCCAGAACGCCATCGGTACCGGCGTTCTTGGTGGTATGGTGTCGTCTACACTTCTGGGTGTGATCTTTGTTCCGGTCTTCTTCGTCGTCATCAGCAAGGTGTTCGGCCGCAAGAAAGCCAAAGAGCAGGCCCCTACTCCGCGCATTGAGGAGAGCCATTAAGATGATGCGAACTCTGCTCCCCCTGACCCTGGCGGTCAGCCTGGCGGGCTGCGCCAATCTGGCACCGGACTTTATGCGTCCGACGATGCCAGTGTCTGACAGCTGGCCGCAGGGTGCTGCGTACAAACCGCAGGACGGCAATCAGACCGACGTCTCCGAACTGGGATGGCGGGACTTCTTTACCGATACCAAGTTGCAGCAGCTGATTCAGCTGGCACTGGATAACAACCGTGACCTGCGTGTGGCTGTGCTCAATATCGAGCAGGCCCGTGCCACCTTCCGGGTACAGCGCGCTGCGCAGTTCCCGGCGGTGGACGGCAATGCCAGCAGCAGCCGGACGCTGACTCCGGCAGACGTTGCCGGTACGGCGGATGCAATCCACAGCAGCACCTACGGGGTTAATCTGGGTATCAGCTCCTACGAGCTGGACTTCTTCGGACGGGTACGCAACCTCAAGGATCAGGCACTGGAACAGTATCTGGCCACCGAAGAGGCCAAGCGTAACACCCAGATCAGTCTGGTATCGGAAGTGGCGACGGACTACCTGACCCTTGCCGCCGATAAGGAACACCTGCGTCTGGCCCAGGAAACCCTGAAAAGCCAGCAGGCCTCCTATGACCTGACCAAGCGCAGTTTCGATCTCGGTGTTTCCACCGAGCTGGATCTGCAACAGGCCCGTACCAGCGTGGAAACAGCGCGCTATGACGTCGCGGTCTATACCAGCAGCGTCGCCAAGGACATCAACGCCCTGCGTCTGCTGCTGGGTACCGAGATCCCGGCGGAACTGTTGCCTGATACCCATCAGGACACCACCACCCCGGTGACTGCACTGCAGGACATCCCGGCCAGTCTGCCCTCCACGGTGCTGCTCAAACGACCTGATATTCTGCAGGCCGAGCACCTGCTCAAAGGCGCCAATGCCAATATCGGCGCGGCGCGGGCAGCGTTCTTCCCGAGCATCAGCCTGACCACCAGCTACGGCACCTCAAGTACCGAGCTGTCAGGGCTGTTCTCCGGTGGCAGCACCGCCTGGAGCTTTGCACCGACGATCAACCTGCCGATTTTCAATGCCGGGAAAAACCAGGCCAATCTGGACTCAGCCAAAGCGCAACGGGATATCTACGTTGCCCAGTATGAGCAGTCCATTCAGACCGCCTTCAAGGAAGTGGCGGATGCCCTGGCCGATCAGGGCACTCTGGATGAACAGGTGGCCGCTCAGCAGGCACTGCTGAATGCGACCCAGCGCAGTTACGACCTGTCCGATGCCCGCTTCCGCAGTGGTGTCGACAGCTATCTGACCGTACTGGATTCGCAGCGCTCGCTGTACACCGCGCAGCAGAACATCATCACTACCCGCCTGTCGCGTCTGACCAACATGATCACCCTGTACAAGGTACTGGGTGGCGGCTGGAAGGAGCAGAGCAACGGCGAGCCCCGCTGAGTCTCTGTTTAGCATCATGCTCACAACGCCCCGCCAGCCTTGCTGCCGGGGCGTTTTACTATGCACAGGCAGCGCACCGTCAGACTGCAATAATTCTGTTACCTGATCTTCGTAATCTCTTCACACCCCGTGCAGCAGCGCCTGCACAGCGACAGAACAATACTCACTTATGTGCGCAGATACCGTCCATAAGACGGCTGCCTGCCGCCTCATCCCGGTATATGCGCTCAAGAACAGGTTCAGAAAAGGACGACACCGATGAAGTACAGCCTGCTGGCACTCGCCATTGCCCTGACCTCCACCACCGCTCTGGCGGGTGTGGCTAAAGTGGAACAATTCAACATTGAGGTGGCCAAAGCCGATTATGTGCCCTATCAGGGTGCCTTTGCCGGGCGCTTCCCCGACGGCTTCACCACCGGTCTCGGCTCTGGGCTGCTGTTCAATGGCAAGAACGCCGATGGCTCGCTGTCGTTCATCGCTATCACTGATCGTGGCCCCAACGGCGACTCGCCCAAGCTGGTACAGACCGGCAGTGACGGTAACGTCAGCAAGACCGCCAGCAAGATGTTCCCTGCCCCGGCTTTCGTACCTGCGTTTATGGATGTAACCATCAAAGATGGCAAAGCGGTTGCTTCGGACAAAGTCGAGCTGAGTGATGAGCAGGGCAAGATCACCGGCCTGCCACTGCCAGCCAGTCTGATCGGCTCCACCAGTGAAGTGGCGCTCAGTGACACCCTCAGCGTAATAACCAGCGACAAGGCGAACGGTCTGGACAGCGAAGGCATCGTCAAGGATGGCAAGGGAGGTTACTGGATCTGTGATGAATACGGCCCCTTCCTGGTCCATTTGGACGGCAATGGCAAGATCACCCAAAAACTTGGTCCCGAGGCCGGCGCTGGCGAGAAAGCAGTCGCAGGTGGCCTGCCCAATATTCTCAAATGGCGCCAGCCCAACCGCGGTTTTGAAGGCGTGGCCTTTACCCCGGCTGGCAAGGTGTATGGTGCTGTACAGAGCACCCTCGACATCAACGGTGAAACCCGCAAGGTCGCGCAGTTTACCCGTCTGGTGGAGCTGGACCCGGCCACCGGCAAGACCCGCATGTTTGCCTATCCCATTGATGTCGGCAGCTACAAGCATCCGGGCGATGCCAAGATCGGCGATCTGGCCGCGCTGGATGACCATCGCTTCCTGATCATCGAACAGGGCAAAGGCAAAGATAAGAAGATGCACAATCTGGTCTATCAGATTGACCTGAGCCAGGCCACAGACCTCAGCGAGCTGAAAATCAACGGCAAGGAGCCTGAGTTCGCCAGCGCTGATGAGCTGCAAGCAGCAGGCGTGGTGATGGCCAGCAAGACGCTGGTTGCCGATCTGCGTGCCAACGGCTGGCAGGTGGAAAAGGCCGAAGGTCTGGCGATTGTCGATGATCACACCTTTGCCGTGGCCAGCGACAATGACTTTGGTCTGTCCACAGAGGTCGTCAATGCCGTGGAAGGCGCCAAGGGTGCTGATGACTACCAGACCGATGGCAAGGGTGAACTGATGCTGGACGGCAAGGCCGTTGCCAGCAAGGTCGAGCTGGAACCGCTGAAAGGGGCTGAAGCCCATTCCGCACTGTGGATCTTTACCCTGGACAAGGCGCTGTAAGCGACCCTGTTACCACTGCAGCCCGCCTCTCAGGCTGACGGGCTGCAGTGTTCTTCACACTACGACGGGTTGCAACACTAGCCCGGGGCTGTACGACTCAGCAGGCAGAACGGCTGCGACCCGCGCCTCCAGCTCTTCAATCAGCGTTGCGTCCATATACTGATACTCATCAGCAATATCGAGCACATACAGGGGTTTATGCTCCAGTAACCGGCCAAATTCGGCACGCAGGCGCTGCCTATGCTTGTTTTCCATCACCAGAATGACATCCGCCCAGACCACGTCGCTGGTCGTCACCGTGCGTCGCGCTTTCGGACTGGTACCGGCTGAACGTGCCTCATAACCCGGGCGCCGCCGCCACAGCTGCTCGGCCGTGGGGCTGCGCCACTGATTGCGACTGCAGACAAACAGCAGCTTCATCCTGATCTCCCTGCACGCTAATAACGACGACCAGTGTAGCTCGCTTCCCTCACCTTCCCCATGCGTGCCAATAAAAAAGCGCAACCCAGCAAAGCCGGATTGCGCTCAAAGCGAGTACTACAGTTGCTCATTGGCCACCCGAGGGCTGGGTGGCCGGAACAGGTTGAGACTCGAACCTGTTTACCTCAGCCGATGGTCATCAGGCTGGCGTTACCACCAGCGGCGGCCGTGTTCACACTCAGGGCACGCTCGATATACAGGCGCTCCAGACTGAGGGTGGTTTCACCGCGGGCCAGACCATGGACACCGACGATGGGTCCGCTGCGCTTGGCAACCTGCTGGCAGACAGCACGCAGCTGGTCAGCATCACCGTGATGCAATACCGCGTCGAACACCACGTCGTCTTTCTTCCAGTCAGCCACCAGACTGATACGTGCCTGTACAGCGGCAGGCAGACGATCACGCAGACGCAGCGTCAGCTCAGACTGCGTCCACACCGCGCAGCCACCCACGGCCAGCACTGCAGCCAGCTGGGTCAGCAGATCACGCTCGTCTTCCGCCAGACACAGCACATGGTCACGCGGCAGGATCACATAGCTGTTACGCTCACCGGTCGGGCCGTCGAGCAGACGGCTGATACCAGTCTGTGCTTCAGCAGCAAAGTTCTCGCAGATGCTGACCAGCTCGGCAAAGTCTTTACCCAGCCAGCTTTGCAGCGCCACCAGCGGATTGCCCTGCTTGTCCAGCATGGCTTTACGCAGACGGCTGTCCGCTTCAATGCGGGCATCAGCCGCCTTGAAGGTGGCACTGACAGCACCGGCTGGACGGGTCGCCAGCAGACGATACAGATACAGCGGGCCACCGGCTTTCGGACCGGTACCTGACAGGCCTTCACCACCGAAGGGCTGCACACCGACCACGGCACCCACCATGTTGCGGTTGACGTAGAGGTTACCAGCCTGTGCACGCTCGGTGACATGGGCAATGGTTTCATCAATACGGGTATGTACACCCAGGGTCAGACCATAGCCAGTGCCATTGATCTGATCCATCAGCTTGTCCAGATCCTTGCGCTTGTAGCGCAGGACGTGCAGTACCGGGCCGAAGATTTCACGTTTCAGATCACTCAGGTTGTCCAGTTCGATCAGGGTGGGCATCACATAGGTGCCGTTCTTCAGTTCATCGGTATTGCTGATGGCGACCTGATAGACGCTGCGGCCCTTGTCACCCATCGCCTTGATGTGTGCTTCGATACCGGTTTTGGCTTCGCTGTCGATCACCGGGCCGATGTCCACATTCAGACGCTCGGGGTTGCCCAGACGGCATTGCGCCATGGCCCCTTTAAGCATTTCGATCACACGATCTGCCACATCTTCCTGCACGCACAGGACGCGCAGGGCCGAGCAGCGCTGACCGGCGCTGTCGAAAGCAGAGGCCACGACATCCGCGACCACCTGCTCTGCCAGAGCAGAAGAATCCACGATCATGGCATTCTGACCACCGGTTTCGGCGATCAGCGGCACGGGGCGGCCCTGGCTGTCGAGACGACCGGCCACGGAACGCGACAGGATACCCGCCACTTCGGTAGAACCGGTGAACATCACGCCCTTGACGCGCTCATCACCGACCAGACGGGCACCTACGGTTTCACCGCGACCTGGCAGCAACTGCACAGCGCCTTCAGGAATACCGGCTTCCAGCAGGATGCGTACCGCCTGCGCCGCTACCAGCGGGGTCTGCTCGGCAGGCTTGGCCAGCACGGTATTACCCGCTGCCAGTGCCGCCGCTACCTGACCGGTGAAGATCGCCAGCGGGAAGTTCCAGGGGCTGATACATACCACCGGACCCAGCGGACGGTGAGTACCGTTATCAAAATGATCACGCGCCTGAGCCGCGTAATAACGCAGGAAGTCCACCGCTTCACGCACTTCGGCAATGGCGTTCAGGTACGTCTTACCGGCTTCACGCACCAGCAGACCCATCAGCTGCTGAATCTGGTTTTCCATCAGTTCTGCGGCACGGTCCAGCAGGGCTGCACGCTCGGCGGGCTGAGTGGCCTGCCAGATCGGGCCGGCACTGATAGCGCAGTTCAGGGCATTGTCCACGTCTTCAATGGACGCTTCCTGCACCTGACCAACCACATCACGGCGATCAGAAGGATTCAGTACATTTTCACGAGCACCGTCGCTTGCAGCACAGCCCAGAATCGGGCCCGCCTGCCAGGCTTCATTGGCACTGCTCAGCAGGGCGCTGGACAGTGAGGCCAGACGATGTTCGTTGGACATATCGATGCCGCTGGAGTTGGTGCGGGCAGCACCGTACAGCTCAACCGGGCTGGGAATACGTGGATGAGGCATGCCCACGCCACCTTCACGGGCAGCCATACCGTCAACCGAGGTGACCGGATCGGCCACCAGATCATCAATGGAAACCGACTGATCAGCGATGCGGTTAACGAAGGAGGTGTTGGCACCGTTTTCCAGCAGACGACGCACCAGATAGGCCAGCAGGGTTTCATGGGTACCGACAGGGGCATAGATACGGCATGGACGATTCAGTTTGCCATCCGATACCTTGCCAACCACCTGCTCGTACAGCGGCTCGCCCATGCCATGCAGGCACTGGAACTCATACTGACCGGGGTAGTAGTTCTGCCCGGCGATCTGATAGATGGTCGCCAGAGAATGGGCGTTGTGAGTCGCGAACTGCGGGTAGATCACCTCGGGCACGGCCAGCAGCTTGCGGGCACAGGCAATATAGGACACGTCGGTGTATACCTTGCGGGTATAGACCGGGAAGCCTTCCAGACCGTCGATCTGAGCACGCTTGATCTCGCTGTCCCAGTAGGCGCCTTTCACCAGACGGATCATCAGACGATGACGGCTGCGACGGGCCAGATCGATAACGTAGTCGATCACGAAGGGGCAACGCTTCTGGTAAGCCTGAATAACGAAGCCGATACCGTTCCAGCCTGCCAGCTGTGGCTCGAAGCACAGACGCTCCAGCAGGTCGAGGGAGATTTCCAGACGGTCCGCTTCTTCGGCGTCAATGTTGATACCGATGTCATACTGTTTGGCAAGCAGGGTCAGCGACAGCAGACGGGGGTACAACTCGTCCATTACGCGGTCATACTGCGCACGGCTGTAACGCGGGTGCAGTGCCGACAGCTTGATGGAGATACCGGGGCCTTCATAGATACCGCGGCCATGAGAGGCCTTGCCGATGGAGTGAATGGCCTGCTCGTAGGACGCCAGATATTTCTGCGCATCGGCTTCGGTCAGTGCCGCTTCACCCAGCATGTCATAGGAGTAGCGGAAGCCGCGGGACTCCAGACGGCTGGCGTTGGCCAGTGCTTCACCGATGGTTTCACCGGTCACGAACTGCTCGCCCATCAGACGCATGGCCATGTCCACACCTTTGCGGATCAGTGGCTCACCGCTGCGGCCGATGATGCGGTTCAGTGAGGATGACAGGCCGGACTCGTTGTGGGTCGATACCAGCTTGCCGGTGATCAGCAGACCCCAGGACGCGGCGTTGACGAACATGGACGAGCTCTGGCCCAGATGCTGGCTCCAGTTGCCATTGCTGATCTTGTCACGGATCAGGGCATCACGGGTGGGCTTGTCGGGGATACGCAGCAGGGCTTCGGCCAGACACATCAGTGCCACGCCTTCCTGCGATGACAGGGAAAACTCCTGCAGCAGGCCCTGCACGATACCGGAACGGCCGCCCACATTTTTCTGATTGCGCAGCTTTTCTGCTACGTCATAAGCCAGCTTGTAGGCTGCTTTGGCCGTCGGCTCAGGCAGACGTGCCTGCTCCAGCAGCATGGCCACCATTTCATTTTCCGGACGACGGTAGGCCGCAGTGATGGCGGCGCGCAGTACGGACTGGGGCAGGATGCTTTCGGCAAAATCCAGGAACGGCTGACGGCTGGTTTCCACCACACCTTCCAGCACTTCCGCGCTATCGCTGCGCTCGGCAGCACTCAGCTCAGGCAGGGCTGCGCCGTTCTCCAGCTTCTCCAGATAACTGAAGATCGCCTGCTTGATCACCCAGTGTGGTGTACGGTCAATGGAACGCGCCGCTTCTTTGAGACGTTCGCGCGTTACATCGTCAAGTTTAACCCCGAGGGTTGTGGTGGCCATGTGTATTCCTCTCGCTCTCCGGGCACATCATCAGGCCCTGGCATCACAGGTATAGGTGGCAAAGAATAGCGTGCAACCCAGCAAAAGAGCAACCAGGTGCAACCTTATTTTTCATCCTCCAACCGGTCGTTTAATAAAACGGAAACAAATCATATCAATCAATAAGTTATGGATAAGATACTGATCTATAAGCCATTTTTATTAGACTAAAGTCGCAACAAAAAGCGCGTTTTTCCCTTGTACCTGCGACAGAATCTTGTTTAGCATCCGTGCCCTACAAAAATAACAGGTTGCACTAAATCCATCCGAGTGTTGCTACCAGCCCCAATCAGGTTAAACCCTTACCTTCCGTATGGGCATACCCGCTGCGGCCTCATCGACACTCTTTGTATATAGCACAGCCTGGCGAAACCAATGCCCCGCCATCCCAGATGACATCTCGCCATGCCGCCAGAGATCACTTTCACAACGGGTGATATCGCGTTATGGAGCGTCTTCTGAAGATCAAAGGGCACGACGCAGGACGCTGAAATACAGCCTTGCCGCCTCGCTCTTCGCCGCCATTCGTGCAGCGCAGAACGGAAGTATCAGGGCAATAACAAAGGCAGCCTCTTCACCTTCCCGACAGGGTGGTGATGGCAAAGCGTTGTCGCTGTATGACAGCGGATTGAGCAGCACTGGCCCACGCCAGCAATAACCGGTTCAACCCGCTGACGAGTCATCCCGCGGCTTGCACGGCAGAGTGTGTGGTAGCACCTGATCACCGTGACAAGACCGTATTATTGCAACAGGGGAATTTGTGCATGACTGCCAATACACCAACCCTGATCACGTTCGTGGTCTACATTGCACTGATGATCTTTATTGGTCTGGCTGCATACCGCTCTACTAACAACCTTTCCGATTACATTCTGGGTGGCCGCAGTCTCGGCAGCTTCGTCACCGCACTGTCTGCCGGCGCCTCCGACATGAGTGGCTGGCTACTGATGGGCCTGCCCGGCGCCATTTACCTGTCTGGCGTGTCTGAATCCTGGATCGCTATCGGCCTGATCGCCGGTGCCTGGCTGAACTGGCTGTTCGTCGCGGGCCGTCTGCGGGTGCATACCGAACACAATGGCAATGCCCTGACCCTGCCTGATTACTTCTCCAGCCGCTTTGAAGACAACAGCCGCGTGCTGCGTCTGCTGTCGGCCGTGATCATTCTGGTGTTCTTCACCATCTACTGTGCCTCCGGCATCGTCGCTGGTGCCCGTCTGTTCGAGAGCACATTCGGTCTGTCTTATGAAACCGCTCTGTGGGCAGGCGCCGCGGCGACCATCGCCTACACCCTGATCGGCGGCTTCCTGGCGGTCAGCTGGACCGACACCGTGCAGGCCAGCCTGATGATTTTTGCCCTGATCCTGACCCCTGTACTGGTGCTGGTTTCTACCGGTGGCTTTGACCAGACCGTCGCCGTGATCGAAGCCCAGAACGTCGAGTATCTGGACATGTTCAAGGGCGCTTCTTTTGTTGGCGTTATCTCGCTGATGGCGTGGGGCCTGGGTTATTTCGGCCAGCCTCATATTCTGGCGCGCTTTATGGCCATCGACTCGGTCAAGTCCATCCCTGCCGCCCGCCGTATCGGTATGGCGTGGATGATCCTGTGTCTGGCGGGCGCGGTGGCTGTTGGCTTCTTCGGCATCGCCTACTTCCAGGCACACCCTGAGCAGGTTGGCCCGGTCAGCGAGAACCCCGAGCGTATCTTTATTGAACTGACCAAGTGGCTGTTCAACCCCTGGATCACCGGCGTACTGCTGTCTGCCATTCTGGCCGCCGTCATGAGCACCCTGAGCTGCCAGCTGCTGGTATGTTCCAGCGCCCTGACCGAAGACTTCTACAAAGCCTTCCTGCGCCCCAATGCCGGTGAACATGAGCTGGTGTGGTTTGGCCGCGTGATGGTGCTAGTGGTAGCGCTGGTTGCGATCTTCATGGCCACTAACCCTGAGAACCGCGTACTGGGGCTGGTGTCTTACGCCTGGGCAGGTTTCGGTGCTGCCTTCGGCCCTGTGGTGCTGATTTCCGTACTATGGAAAGGCATGACCCGCAACGGCGCACTGGCTGGCATGCTGGTCGGTGCGGTGACTGTCATCGTCTGGAAGCAGAACGGCTGGCTGGGACTGTATGAAATCATCCCCGGCTTTATCTTCGCCAGCGTTGCCATTCTGCTCTTCAGTAAACTGGGCAAGGCGCCAACCAGCACCATGCTGCAGCGCTTTGATACCGCCGATAAGGAGTATCAGGCAGCTCATTGCCTGTAATCGCCGTCAGCGGTTTATCTGCACCATATAAAAACGGGCCACAGTCTGCACTGTGGCCCGTTTTTTTACATTTCAACGATGCCGGACAGGTCCGGCAAGCCCTTACTGACCGCTTTGCAGCATCTTCTGCAAGGTTTCCGGATCAACGTTCTCCATCATCTTCTGCAGGGTTTCACTGTCCATATTCTGCATCATGCTGCCACCGCTCTGGCCACCGGAGCCGCCCAGCAAGCCTTGCAGACCACCCAGCAGCGAACCCATATCCACCGTGCGATAACCCACCGGCGGCATAAACAGCTTGGCATCCTGCGGGCCACGACTGATCTGTCTGACCAGATAGTTATCGCGCCTGGCATTCAGTTCACGGGCCGAGAGCACCACGCCATCCTGCGTAATACAGGCCACACCCTGTTTAGCAGGCTGCTGCGGTGAGGCCAGCTGCCACTCATCACAGCCTTCGCCTGCCACGGTGCGGTGACCGATCTTCTGCCCCTGCAGATGGCTGACATCGAAGCTGGCACCACCGAGCATGGCGCTGACCCGCTGCATATCCAACTTCATCACGATCTGCTCACCGGCAGCCACCCGCCCGGTGGGATAGACAAAGGCTTCGCCGGTGACCGGATCAAACACGGCGACGGCCGCATCACCCGGCATATCCTGCATTTCCTGGGTTTTCTGCATACGGATACGGGTCTTGCTGGCGTAGGCGTTGACCACTGCGGGATACACGCGGTTATTGCGGGCATCCCAGATATCCACCTGCGCCTGATAGGCGGCTTTGGGCTGAGGCGGCTGCGCAGCCTGGGCGTTAATCGCCAGCAGACCGGCAAGCATCACTAATGTGGGCCTGAATCCCATGGCATGACTCCTTCCTGTACAGGCACTGTCGTTCGACTTTCTGGGCAACAAATTACGGCGGCACATCCTACCAGTCACAGCAGTAACTGGGCAGAGCCGTACTTCCACCGATTATCCGCGGCCCCCCTGCATCTGCAAGGGCACAGCGGTTTCCGATTGGAACAGTGGCAGTAACATCACAAAAAAGTGATCTCATTTTCTCCCTGCCTCCATGCCGCAAGAACAGAAAAATTCAGGCATTACCGGATAATAAGAAGCGAACAGGAGTCACCATCGCAAAAAAATGTGCTCACATTTTGGATTTTGCTACACTTCCCTGCACGACCGCAGCGCGTCACCCTGTTCAGCCTGCCTGCGGTGTGATGGCAGCCATGTCTGGCAATCTGGAATGTGGAGCGAAAATATTGGCCAAAGCCCCCATTGTTATCCAACCGCCCCAGCGGGATGACAACGAAACCCTGCAGGAATGGGTCTATCGCGCCCTGCGGCAGGCAATCATGACCGGCCACTTTGTCCCCGGTCACAGTGTCACCATTCGTGGTGTCGCAGAAATGCTCAATGTCAGCCTGATGCCAGTGCGTGAAGCCCTGCGCCGGCTGGTGGCGGAGCGAGCGCTGGAACTGCTCAGCAACCGCCGGGTGACGGTACCCAAAATGACCCCTTCCAAGCTGGAAGAGCTGGCCTCTGCCCGTATTGCACTGGAAAGTCTGGCCGCCGTGCGCGCCCTGCCAGCCATCAATGATGAGCTGCTGCAAACCCTGCGGGCGCTGGATGAGGAAGTGGATCAGGCTCTGCATGACGGCGATGTCACCACCTATCTGCAGAAAAATCAGGCCTTCCATCTGACGCTGTACCGCGCCGGAGATTCTCAGGTACTGATTCCGCTGATTGAAAGCCTGTGGCTGCAGTTCGGCCCGTTTATGCGCATGGTACTGGGCCGCATCGGTGTGTCCTATGTACTTGACCGCCATGCCGAAGCCCTCAAGGCCATTGAACGCAAGGATCCGCTGGCGCTGCGTCTGGCTATCGAAGGGGATATCCGCGATGGTATGGGCTCACTGAGCCAGGAAGAATTGCTGGCGAACGCCCGCGATAACTGATACCTCACTGCCTGTCAGACAGTCAGGGCGCCACGCGGCGCCCTGTTGCTTTCCACCCTTCAGACGTGCCCTGCCGGACACCTGACCCCGGCTTACACCGGGCTATGACACACGGCTTCGACGTTATTGCCGTCCGGGTCCAGCAAAAAAGCACCGTAGTAATCCGCATGATAGTGCGGGCGCAGCCCCGGCTTGCCGTTATCCTCGCCACCGGCCGCCAGCCCCGCAGCATGGAACGCCTCTACCTGCGCGCGACTACCGGCGCTGAAGGCCACATGCCGCGGTGTGCTTGGCTCATGACTCTCAATCACCCAGAACACCGGCTTACCGATCGGGCCATAGGCACACATGCGCCGGGTGGGAAACGCCGCATCCCACTCTGTGACCAGCTCCATCTGCACTGACAGCCCGAGCGCCGCAAAGGCCGCATCATAAAAGGCCTTGGTCAGGGGGTAGTTACTGGCGTAGGTACTGAGGTGATCAATCATCGTTGTCTTCCTTTACAGAGCAATGGATGAAGTAGGGAACGTCTGAATCCTGCTGCCACTTCACGCAGATAGACCGGCAGGCCGGCCGTGGGTGACGGACAGGAATCTTCTACAGCAGGCCAGTGACGTGACCGCGATGGTAAGAGCCACGACCTACAGCTGCTGCTGATCAGTCCTGCTGCAACCAGCTCAGCGCCTGCTGCAGATTTTCAAAGTAGCGCACCTCGCCACCGACAAACCAGGAACCAATCTTCGCCGCCACTTCCTGCCAGTGGCGGTTACCGTAAATCGCGACTTTCTCGAACTCACTGCCGTGTTTCAACCCCAGACGCAGATCGTCCCAGGCGGCACGCAACTCCCAGCCGAGCAGCTCGGTAGCATCAAACAGGGCTTTGACCCGTGGAGACGGCACCTGTGCCAGGGCCGAATCTACCATGGGTGAAATCACCTCATAATCGGCATGAGTGAGCTTACCTACTGCTTTCAGCGACAGGAAAAACTCTTCACCAAAACGCTCAATACCGATGGAAAGACCATGCCGGGCGATTGTCATGCTGTGTCTCCCTTGCAGTTTCTGACTCCAACAGCAAAAGCTAGCACAGGAAAGCCCGGCCTGCCCGGTCAGCGGGAGCAGAAAGGCAGCAATGTATCAGGCCGCACCACTCATATGCTCATACAGAATGACGCTGCCGATGATGATCAGCACAATACCGCCGACGGCTTCGGCACGCTGGCCAATGACACAACCCAGCTTTTTACCCAGCAGCATACCGATGGTAACCATGATGGTGGTGGCACAGCCGATAGCCACCGCAGCAACAGCGATGTTCACCTCGACGAAGGCCAGACTGACACCGACGGCCAGCGCATCAATACTGGTGGCTACCGCACTGAGGCACAGCATCCAGACAGGCTGCGCTACCGCGGGGGTATCGCTTTCCACCTCACAGACTTCTTCATTGAAGCCGGCCCAGCACATCCGCAACCCAAGCAAACTCAGTACGGTGAAAGCAACCCAGTGGTCCCATTCAGCAATAAAGTGCGACGTGCCCAGGCCAAGCAGCCAGCCAATGACAGGGGTAATGCCTTCGATCACACCAAACAACAGTCCGGTTTTTAAGGCATGAGAAAAACGATGATCTTGTGCAGAGATTCCTTTACCCACGGCAACGGCAAAGGCATCGGTAGACATCGCAAAAGCGATCAGCAGGATGGAAATAAAGCTCACGGTTAGTTATCCAGGCCGGGCAATAACCATGACAGATCGCGCGCCCGGCCTTTATGGCGCTGATCTGTCCATGGTCTCGCTAACCTGTCGGTCGCCTGAGCCACGGTCTGCCGACCGAGAATGTTGACTCAGACACTTTCACTCACCGCACCCACCACCCGCCGAACCCACTCCTGCTGGAGCGAGGCCGTCATACCTCTGCCACTCTGTGGTGGCTTGAAGGCGGTGGTCAGAAGCACGGAGGAAAGTCAGCTACTCCCCAAAGACGCCGCCACCCTACCAAGTTGAAATCCCTTAGGCAATCAAAAAATACACATCAACCATGGTTAACTTTTTAAGCCGAAGTCCATAAACGGCGCGGCCTGCAGCGTAGCCCTACAGTTCAGAGAGCGAATCAGTGCGGTTAACCCGCCAATAAAAAAGAGCCATAACGACAGGGTCGCTATGGCTCCTTGATCAGCACAGATCGACGCCGGGCAACAGCCGCGACTCAGCGCGGGTTATTCCTCATCCGGCAGCATCTGCGCATCACGCTCAGCCTTGCGGGCAAACCACCAGGCCACGCACACGGCAATACTGACCACCAGCACGATCAGGGTCGCCAGCGCGTTGATCTTGGGGCTGACCCCCAGACGCACGCTGGAGAACACCACCATCGGCAGCGTAGTGGAGCCGGGGCCGGAGACAAAGCTGGCGATTACCAGATCATCCATCGACAGGGTGAACGACAGTAACCAGCCTGCCACCAGCGAGGGGGCAATGATGGGCAGCGTGACCAGCCAGAATACCTTAAATGGATGAGCACCGAGGTCCATCGCTGCCTCTTCCAGCGACAGATCCATCTCTTTCAGCCGCGAGCTGATCACAATGGCAGCATAGGCGGTACAGAAGGTGATATGCGCCAGCAGAATGGTCAGCGAACCGCGCTCAGCCGGCCAGCCAAACAGCTGCCCCATCGCCACAAACAGCAGCAGCAATGACAGCCCGGTGATGACATCAGGCATAACCAGAGGCGCATTGATCATCGAACCAAACAGGGTGTGGCCCCAGAACCGACCAAAACGCACCAGTGCAAAGGCGGCCAGGGTGCCGAGAATGATAGCGCCGGTGGAGGCGCCCATGGCGATCTTCAGACTGAGCCAGACGGCGCTCATCATCTGATCATCGGCAAACAGCTCGCCGTACCACTTGGTAGAAAAACCAGCCCACACTGTCACCAGTCGCGACTCGTTAAAGGAGTAACCGATCAGCAGCACGATGGGCAGATAGAGAAACGCAAAGCCCAGCGTCAGCACCGTCAGTGACAGTTTATTTAGCTTCATTGGCTGCCTCCTTGGCCTGATAACGGTTAAACAAGGCAATCGGGACCAGCAGCAGCAACAGCATGACAATGGCCACCGCCGAAGCAACCGGCCAGTCGCGGTTGTTGAAGAACTCCTGCCACAGCACCTTACCGATCATCAGGGTATTGGCACCGCCCAGTAGCGAAGGAATGACGAACTCCCCCACCGCCGGAATGAAAACCAGCATGGAGCCGGCAATGATGCCCGCCTTGGACAATGGCAGCGTCACCTTGAGGAAGGTCTTCCACGGGCGACAACCCAGATCAGAAGCGGCTTCCAGCAGTGACAGATCCATCTTCAGCAGGTTGGCATACAGCGGCAGGATCATGAACGGCAGGTAGGCATAGACAATACCGATATACACCGCCACGTTGGTGTTGAGAATTTCCAGCGGCTCGTGGATCAGGCCGATGGACATCAGGAAGTTGTTGAGCAGGCCGTTGCTCTTGAGAATGCCGATCCAGGCATAGATACGGATCAGAAAGGAGGTCCAGCTCGGCAGAATCACCAGCATCAGCAGAACATTGCGCACACTGGGCTCAGACCGGGCCATGAAGTAGGCCATCGGATAACCCACCAGCAGGCACAGCACGGTGGCAAAGAACGCCGTTTTCAGCGAGTTCAGATACGCCAGAAAGTACAGGTCATCCTGCAGCAGGAAATGGAAATTGCCGAGATTGAGCTTGATATTAAGCACATCGTCGGCGTACGAGATCAGATCTTCATACGGAGGAATAGCAATGGCCGATTCTGACAAACTGATCTTCAGTACGATGGCAAACGGAATGAAGAAGAACAGCAGCAGCCAGATGTAAGGAACGGAGATGATCCATGTCCGCCCTTTGGAGAAGCAGTTCAGCAGTTTAGTCATGATATGAGCACCACCCCGCTGGCAGTATCCCAGCTCAGATAGACCTCATCACCCCAGGTCGCGCGGTCCTGAGTCGAACGGGCAACGTTGGCAACGGTACACTGAATGCGGTGACCGCCGGCAATTTCTACGTGATAGTTAGAAATGCCGCCCAGATAGGCAATATCCGATACCGTGCCTTTAACCCAGTTAGTTGTCTGCTCAGGGCGCTCAAACGACACCGATATTTTCTCCGGGCGCACCGCCACCGCGACCGGCATACCGGCACTGACCGAGGCGTTCAGACCCAGTGCCAGCGGGCATTCGAGTTCACTGCTGGTGATCAGCAGCTCTTCGGCATCCTCGGCCTGTTCGTCGACCACCCCCTCGAAGATATTGACCGAGCCGATAAACTCGGCAGTCAGACGACTGTTGGGGTATTCGTAAACTTCAGTGGGGCTGCCGACCTGACAGATTTCGCCGGAATCCATGATGCCGAGGCGACCGGCCATGGTCATGGCTTCTTCCTGATCGTGGGTCACCATCACACAGGTCACACCCACGCTTTCGATAATGTTCACCACTTCCAGCTGCATCTGGGTACGCAGCTTTTTATCCAGCGCGCCCATCGGCTCATCCAGCAGCAACAGCTTGGGATGCTTGGCCAGACTGCGTGCCAGAGCGACACGCTGGCGCTGGCCACCGGACAGCTGGTGCGGCTTGCGACGGGCATACTTGCTCATGTGCACCAGCTTCAGCATGTGTGCGACACGATCACCGATCTGGTTGCGGGTCATGCCATCCTGCTTCAGACCAAAGGCGATGTTCTGCTCCACACTCATGTGCGGGAACAGTGCATAGGACTGGAACATCATATTGATGGGGCGCTCGTAGGGAGGCAGCGCGGTAATGTCCTGACCATCGAGAATGATGCGGCCCGCGGTGGGGCGCTCAAACCCGGCCAGCATCCGCAGCAGCGTGGTTTTGCCACATCCGGAACCACCGAGCAGGGCGAATATCTCGCCTTTACGAATATCCAGGCTGACATCATTGACGGCCTTGGTATCGCCAAACATCTTGGTGACCTGCTGAATCTGCAGGATCGTCTGCTCGGGCCTCTTGGCCGAGTCCGCCATCGCAGCGGTGCTGGTAGCTACATTCATTATCGACATAACCTCCTGACTTATACTTGTTGGCGACCCCACCGCCGGGGGAGCTACCGAAACCTTTAATACTTCGACGGCCTGATGCTTGGCACTGAGCGCCGGCTGACCGGCACCTGACGTATCTCTGCGACGAATCGTAAACCTGTGACGCGTGGAGCCTGTGCAGTCAGCCTGACTGCCGCTTACCACGCTACTGAACCGCCAAGAGTAACAGAGTCTGCCTGACGGAACATGTGCAACCAAACCGCGCTTTATATCAGAAAGCACAGCAGACGCCAGTGCTAGAACAAGGTTTTGCGTTCATCTGTGCAGCGAGCCGCTGCACCGCAGATCAACCTGCCCGCTGCACCGCAGAGTCACCGGTAAATATTCCACCGGCGATGTGGGTTTGCGGTCAGCCTGCAACAGCCGGGAACGTGTTCACGCTCCAGGGCTCACGTATTTGATAATCCCGTTATCTATACCTAAAACCACTATGCACAAGCTATGCCGAAGAATATAAAAGACGAATTATTTTTATTAGTCCAATTCAGTGTGCATGAGCTAAAAAACCAGATAAATACTTTCCCATCCATCTTCAGTTTTAGCTCAATAAAACATTACTACCAATAACTAACATCTATTTCTAAAAATACCCCCATGGGAATATTGAAGAATATATAACTGAAAAAATTCAGCTTAATATTCACCCTATATCCAACGCCCAGACCACACTACTGCATCGCAACAAAAAACCAGCATGTTCAATACGTTACATAAATTCCATAAAGATGATGCCTGAGCTGAAAGGTAATCAGCAGCAGACAACGCTTATTCAGTCACAAATAAAAAGGGCGATCTGTTCAAGGCACCAAAACAGGTATCCAAAAACCAGATCGCCCCAAAATAGCGCATGCTATTTTTAATTACACGGTGCGCAAATAGGAGTCATATTCCAATTGCGTTACCTGACTTCCGAAAGTCGCCAATTCCTGCCATTTACACGCGCTATATAGGCGCTGATACGGTTCACCAAAATATTCTTTAATAAATTCTGATTCTTCAAAGGCCAGCAATGCATCGGCTAGATTGTCCGGCAGTGACGCCTCATGCTGTGCATAGGCGTTACCCACGGTAGCGGGTGGCGGCTCCATCTTGTTGACGATGCCGTGATAGGCGCCCGCCAGCACTGCAGCCATCGACAGGAAGGGGTTGGCATCGGCACCGCCCACGCGGTGTTCGATACGGATCGCCGAACGCTCACCAGATGGAATACGGATTGCGGTACTCCGGTTGTCGTAGCCCCAGCACGGATGCACCGGCGCATGGCTGCCCGCCTGGAAACGACGATAAGAGTTAATGTTCGGTGCCAGCAGCGCCATGCTGTCCGCCATGGAGTGAGTCAGACCGGCGATGGCCTGACGCAGCAGATCACTGCCGGTGGGCGTGCCGTTATCGAACACGTTGCGGCCTTCCTGATCAATCAGGCTGAAGTGGATGTGCATACCGTTACCGGCCAGATCGCCGTATGGCTTGGCCATAAAGGTCGCATTCATCTGATGGGCCTGAGCCACCCCCTTGATTACCCGCTTCAGCAGAATGGCGTGTTCCGCTGCCTGCACCGCATTGGCGACGTGATGCAGGTTGATTTCATACTGGTTCGGCGCCTGCTCGGCCACCGTGGTATCCACCGGCAGGTCCTGGGTGGAAGCCGCGCGGGAGATACCGTCGAAGAAGTCCTCGAACTCATGCAGCTCCTCGATACCGTACACCTGATTGGTGAACTGACGACGGCCCGTGGTAGGCGACATGGGTGGCTGCGGACGGCCATCAGCGGCAGGGTCACGGTCCAGCAGATAGAACTCCAGCTCAATCGCCACCACCGGCGTCAGCCCCAGCTGTTTGAACAGATCACAGATATGCTGCAGACGGTGGCGCGGATCACCGAAGAACGGAGCACCGTCAGACTCATACATGGACATGACGATCTGCGCGGTGCGGCGTTTCAGCCAGGGCACTTCCTTGAGGGAACGACTGACCGGCAGACAAAGGGCGTCGCGGTCACCGGTTTCAAACACCAGCCCGCTTTCCGATACGTCGTTACCCCAGATATCCAGCGCGAACATGGAGCTGGGCAGACGGATACCGCTGGACAGCACCTTCGGCACCGCACTGCGCGGCACCCATTTCCCCCTGACCACACCGTTGGTATCGGGGATCAGCAATTCAAACACCTCGATATCGGGGTGCTGATTGAGGAAAGCATGGGCATCGTCCAGGTTCGTCTGCAGACTACCGGCAACCATAGTGCTCTCACTCGACATTTTCTCTCTCCTCATGAAGCCCGATGTCTTCACCCAGGAGAGACATCCGGCTCAGGCGTTGAGCCTGACTATCGTGCTGTGCGGGCCGCTATCAATGTAGCTGTCATACGTTATTGGGTGACCCGCTTGTGTACTTTGTTGGTAATGCTGTTTGCCGGTTCGGGACCGGCGCCGTGTCGACGCGGGGGGTGGTTCCTCCACCGCATCGCCGGCAGAAACCGGGGGATCCATGGTGGTCATTGGCGTAAGCCAAACCTCTGTCTAATTACGCAACGGTGATGCTTATGCAGTAAGCCGTGATGCTTACGCCGTAAACCGATACTAACGGCGGCCGCTGGTGGCCAGACGCTGCGCCTGCCGCAACCGCGCTGCCTCACCGAAGGCATGGAACAGCGCAGAAGACAGCGCATCATCGGCAAACTGCCATTCCGGGTGCCACTGCACCGCGACGACCAGCGCCGCTGCCGAAGGCAGGCTGACCGCTTCAATCAAACCATCATCGGCACGGGCCTCAACCCGTAACACCGGCGCCAGCTGCTTCACCCCCTGACCGTGCAGGGAGTTCACCTTCCAGCGTGTGCAGCTCAGCCAGCTGGCCAGCAATCCATGCGCCACCAGCGTCACCTCGTGAGCGGGCGCATACTGTTCAGCCCGGCTGGCATGCTTGTCTTCACGATGATCCTGCAGTTCGGGCTGTTCATGTACCGCCTGATACAGGCTGCCGCCCAGTGCCACATTCAGCTCCTGAAAGCCACGACAAACGGCAAACAGCGGCACGCCCTGCTCAATGGCAAGACGGATAAGACGAAGGCTGGTGGCATCGCGCTGAGGATCAGCAGGGGAATCAGGATGAAGCAGGGATTCGTGGTAATGCTGGGGGTTGAGATTGGAAGGGCTGCCGGGAAGAAAAAGGCCATCAAGGCGAGAGATCAGATCGCGCAGGTAATCATCATCCACCTGCTGCAGTTCGCGTCCGTCCTGCTCAAAGCTCAGTCCGGGAATCAGCATGGCCTGCGCCTGGCTGCCATGGATCACCGCGTTGATGTATTTCTCCCCCACCCCGTGAAAGGGGGCCTGGCCGTTTAAAAACACATCGGCCTGAATTCCGATTAACGGGCGCTGCTCGCCCATAAACACCTCCAACCGCGTTACCGAACACAGATATAGTGATCACTTTTTTAGAAATCTTGTCAAGCACTCGATTTTCACCCCCTGCTAACCCCATGAATTAGCAAGGCTAAGGGCGGATTTTACGGCGCCCTCAGGGCAGCAGAATGGCTCACCTTGGCTTTTTGTCGGCATCACGATATTGTGATCACATTATCCCGGTGCTAACCTGTGATCACAAATTTGACACCCCTCTGCAGTGACACTCAGAACAGCATGGCAGCCAACACCGCCCGTCAGGTCACTCGCAGATCCGTCCCAGCCACCCCATGGGCACGTCGAGCAGCACGCTACGCCGCTCCGGCCAGAGAGGATAACCATGAGCAACAGTAAAACCCTTGCCGACTGGCAGGCTCTCGCCCACCGCATCCGTATTCCCGGTCAGGCCATTATTGATGGCAACGCCTGCGACGCCCTGTCCGGTAAATGCTTTACTCCCATCAACCCGGCTAACGGCCAGCCGCTGGGTGAGGTCGCCGAGTGCGACGCCGCTGATGTGGATGTCGCCGTCGCAGCCGCCCGTCGCGCCTTTGCAGACCGCCGCTGGGCAGGCATGGCACCGGGCCAGCGCAAGCGCATCATGCAACGCTGGGCGGCACTGATTGATGAGCACACTGACGAACTGGCTCTGCTGGAAACCCTCAATATGGGTAAACCCATCAGCGACAGCCTGAGTGTGGATGTCCCCGCTACCTCTCGCTGCATCGCCTGGTACGGTGAAGCTATCGACAAGATCTATGACGAAATCGCTCCCACCGCCAGCAACGCGCTGGCCACCATTACCCGTGAGCCGGTCGGCGTCGTGGCCGTGGTGGTGCCCTGGAACTTCCCCATGATCATGGCCGCATGGAAACTCGGCCCGGCGCTGGCCGCAGGCAACTCGGTGGTGCTGAAGCCTGCCGAGCAGTCGCCACTGACGGCTATTCGTCTGGCGGAACTGGCGCTGGAAGCCGGTATTCCTGCGGGTGTGCTCAATGTGCTGCCGGGCTTTGGCCCGACGGCAGGCAAGGCTCTCGGCCTGCATATGGATGTGGATGCGCTGGCATTCACCGGCTCCACTGATGTCGGCAAGCTATTCATGCAGTATGCCGGTCAGTCCAACCTGAAGAAGGTCGGACTGGAATGTGGCGGCAAATCACCGCACATCATTCTCGACGACTGCGAAGACCTCGACGCCGCCGCCACCGCAGCCGCCTGGGGCATCTTCTTCAATCAGGGCGAGATGTGTACTGCAGGCTCGCGCCTGATCGTGCATGAAAAGGTCTATGACCGGGTGCTGGCAAAAATTGCTGAGGTCGCCGCCACCCTGCAGCCCGGCGATCCGCTGGACCCGGCCACTTCGCTCGGAGCGCTGGTGGAACACAAACATATGGAACGGGTGCTGGACTATATCCGTATCGGTCAGGAAGAAGGTGCAACCCTTTATCTGGGTGGCCAGCAGGTGCGGCAGGACACCGGCGGCGCCTTTGTGCAACCCACGGTCTTCAGCGATGTGAACAACCGCATGCGCATCGCTCAGGAAGAAATCTTCGGCCCGGTGCTGGCGGCCATCCGCGTCAAGGATGCCGATGAAGCCCTGCAGGTAGCCAACGATGTGTGCTATGGCCTCGGGGCTGCCGTCTGGACCAGCAATATCAATACCGCCCACCGTATCAGCCGTGGTCTGCGTGCCGGCGTGGTGTACGTCAACTGCTATGACGCCGACGACATCACCGTGCCCTTCGGTGGCTACAAACAGTCGGGCATCGGCCGCGACAAATCGCTGCATGCCTTTGACAAGTACACCGAACTCAAGACCACCTGGATTCGCTTAACCGGCTGTTAAGACAGCTATTCGCTGCGCCCCGGCCAGCCCGCTGGCCGGCCGTATCACTGCACTCCGAACAGCGTTGTACTGCTGATGGCCCAGCCACCGGCAGTCGGAGCAGTGCGCCCGGCAATTTCGTCCGATAAGGCTTCGCGCAGCCAACCCTATGGAGCGTTGCAATGAACAACCCGATGAGCACTGCCGCACACCCCGAGCGTACTCGTGAAGAGTGGCAACACCTCGATCGCCAGCATCACCTGCATCCCTTTACCGACTTCAAGGAGCTGGCCGGCAAAGGTTCACGCATTATCAGCCGCGCTGAAGGCGCCTATGTCTGGGATGTCGATGGCCACCAGATACTCGACGGCATGGCCGGGCTGTGGTGCGTCAATGTCGGCTATGGCCGCAAGGAAATTGCCGATGCGGTCTATGCGCAGATGCTGCAGCTGCCCTACTACAACAACTTTTTCCAGACCGCCCATCCGCCAGCCATCGAGCTGGCCAGCCAGCTGACGGCACTGGCACCGCGCTTCAAGCAGGTGTTTTTCACCGGCTCCGGCTCCGAAGCCAACGACACCGTACTGCGCATGATCTGGCGCTACTGGCAGCTGCTCGATCAGCCGCAGCGCCGGGTCGTCATCTCGCGTAAAAATGCCTATCACGGCAGCACCCTGGGTGGCGCCAGCCTCGGCGGCTTTGGCGTGGTGCATGAGCAGATGGGCCATCTGATTCCCGATATCGTCCATATCAACCAGCCTTACTGGTACGGCGAAGGTCAGGACATGTCAGCGGAAGAGTTCGGCCTGCTGCGCGCCCGCGAACTGCGCGACACCATCGAAGAGATCGGTGCCGACAAGGTGGCAGCCTTTATCGGCGAGCCGATTCAGGGCGCAGGCGGTGTGATCATCCCCCCTGCGACTTACTGGCCGGAAATCCAGAAGATCTGTGATGAATACGGCATCCTGCTGGTGACCGATGAAGTGATCTGCGGCTTTGGCCGCACCGGCAAATGGTTCGGTGCTGACTATTTCGGCGTCAAACCCGACCTGATGCCGGTCGCCAAGGGAATCACCTCGGGTTATATCCCCCTCGGTGGAGTCATGGTCAGCGAGCGGGTCAGTGACGTGCTGATGGGCGATGCCGGGGAGTTCTACCATGGTTTCACCTACTCCGGGCATCCGGTGGCCTGTGCTGCGGCACTGACCAATCTGTCTATCCTGCACCAGGAACATCTGGTGACCCGCATCAAAGACGACATCGGCCCTTATCTGCAGCAGCAGCTGCGCACGCTGCAGGCACATCCGCTGGTCGGTGAAGTACGTGGTCTGGGCCTGTTTGGCGCCATCGAACTGGTGGCCGACAAGGCCAGCCACCGCCGCTTTGACAGCAAACAGGGCGTCGGTATGCGCTGCCGCGAGCACTGCTTCCAGAACGGTCTGATCATGCGCGCCGTCGGCGACACCATGATCATCGCTCCACCCTTTATCATCAGCCACGCGCAGGTCGATGAGCTGGTCAGCAAGGCATGGAAGTGTCTGGACCTGACCGCCCGCTCCATCGCGAGCTGATCACTGTTATTAGCCGTCACCGAATACCTGTTGTAATCACTGCGTTCTGTTTACCCCGCCCGGCCAGAGTGATCTATCCGGGCTTTTTTATCGAGCGCTCATCTCATTATTGTGAATCTAGTAGTTGCCAGCAGTGCATGGGCTAATATCAGCAAATAACTGTTAAAAATAAGAAATAGGTGTTAAGGCTAAAACCAAACAAATATGCCTTAGTAAAATCAATTGACGCGCTTCATAGATAATCTTCGCTCAGGCTACTATTGAACACTGTGTAATCTTTCAAAGAAGTGGAGTCGATCATGACGTTTGAAAGCTGGATGAGGTTTCGTGATTTATCCGAATCATCCATCAGAAAATATAATAGTGCTATCAGCGGTGTTATTTCCGAGTGGGCCATAGATAACGGAATCATAGATGGCCCAATAACTTCTATTTTGAGTTATAGCCGCTTCAAGTCCATTGCTCTAGATATAAGAAAACTGCCGCTGTACCAAGAACGAAACACTCGTGGCCACAATATGTATGCCAGCGCACTCAACAAGTATGAAGAATACTTACAGGAGGGTTTTGACTCAGATATTGAGACAGATATTGAAGCAATATTGCTCCAAGATAGCGTTACTACGACAGAGAAGGCGACATTACTTAACACTAGGATAGGGCAGGGAAATTTCCGACAGAAATTGATATCACTTTGGGGTGGTTGCGCTGTAACAGGTTACAACGATATATCGATGCTAGTGGCATCACACATCAAACCTTGGTGCAAATCATCAAATACTGAAAGGCTAGACCGCTACAATGGTTTACTTCTGTTGCCTAATATCGATAAAGCATTCGATGCAGGACTCATATCCTTCAGTGAATCTGGAAACATACTCATATCTCCCCAGCTTCACGCTCCTGAGCAGTTAGGCATTCTTTCGTCAATGTCAGTGAGCTTGAAAGTAGAACATCAGGTGTACATGGACTTTCATCGCCGTTTCATCTTTCGCAGCGCCTAGCAAGAAATACCTGGGGACGCATATTTAGCGCCCCACAGTTTGAGTTATCACACCGAAGGTATGTATCTCAAAAGTATTCCCTCGCCATAAATGGCGTGGTCAGTGTTATCAATCCAGCATTTCCGCTGCCAGCAATTCCTCAAACGTCTGACGACGGCGAATCACCCGTGATGCATCACCGTCCACCAGATATTCCGTGGCATAGCGGCGGCTGTTGTAGTTGGAAGACATGGTGGCACCATAGGCACCGGCATCGTGGAACACCACCAGATCACCCACTGCCGCGACGGGCAGATCCTGGCTTTCCACTACGCCTTCCGCACCCTGCGTAAAGACATCACCGGATTCACACAGGGGCCCGGCCACGGTGGTCGGTTGCAGCTCAGCGTCACTCAGGTCACGGCCATCCCCCGCCACGACGGAAATGCGGTGGAAACTGCCGTACATAGCCGGGCGCATCAGCTCGTTAAAACCGGCATCCACCAGCGTGAAGTGACGGCTACCCATATATTTGCTGGCCCGCACTTCGGCCACCAGCACGCCTGACTCGGCGACCAGGAAGCGACCCGGTTCCAGCTCCAGCCGTACCGGATGCCCCAGATGGTCAGCGATACGCTGGCGCACGGCGTCCCACAGCTCGAAGTAATGGGCGGTATCGACCGGCTCATCGCTGTCACGGTAAGGGATCGACAGGCCGCCACCGGCGGAAATTGCTTCCAGATCGTGATCCGCCAGTTTGACCAGCCCGATCATGGCCTCGCCCACCTGCTGCAGGTGGTCATAGTCCACACCGGAGCCGATATGCAGATGCAGGCCGACCAGTTTGAGGCCGTACTGACGCACGGCGGCAATCGCCTGTGGCAGCTCGGTGTGCCAGATACCGTGCTTGCTGTTCTCGCCGCCGGTATTGGTTTTGCGGCTGTGGCCGTGGCCAAAACCGGGGTTGACGCGAATCCACACCCGGTGGCCGGGCGACAGCGGGCCAAGCTGGTGCAGCATATCCAGCGAGCCGACGTTGACTTCGATCTTATCGGCCACCACCCGTTCCAGGGTCTGGCGGTCAAACAGATCGGCAGTAAACACCACTTCCGCTTCCCCTTCGGTGGTGGTCAGGCGGTAACCGGCACGTTTGGCTCGCTCCAGCTCACCCAGCGAGACCGAATCCACCTTGATGCCAATCTCGCGCATCAGGCTGAGAATATGAATGTTGGAGCAGGCTTTCTGGGCAAAACGCACGGTATCGAACTGCTTGAGCTGGGCCGCCTTGGCGCGGATCACCGCTGCGTCGTAGCACCACAGCGGGGTGCCCTGCTGTTGCGCCAGGGTGGCGATCTGCTGGTCTGACAGCGTACTCATCGTGCTAACTCCTGCATTGCGTGGGCAGCGGCGGATTAACCCGCAGCCAAAAAATAAAGGCGTATTGAAGCACGGCGGCAATCCTCCAGAAAAATATCAATTTTTCTACAGGTCATTCATATCTGATATAAGGTGGAGCTCATTTCCACTGCACAGCGATGCTATTGAGGAGCGCTTATGTCAGTCACTCTGCGCCATATCGAAGTCTTTCGTGCGGTGATGACCAGTGGCAGCGTCACCGCCGCGGCCGCTATGCTCAACACCTCACAGCCCACCGTCAGCCGCGAGCTGGCACGCTTTGAATATCTGACGCAGATGACGCTGTTTGAGCGCAGCAGGGGCCGCCTGCGCCCGACGGCACAGGGCCTGCTGCTGTTTGAGGAAGTGCAGCGCGCCTACTTTGGTCTGGAACGCATCATCAACACCGCGGCCACCCTGCGCCAGTTTGATCAGGGTCAGCTTGCCATTGCCTGCCTGCCGGTGTTTTCCCAGTCACTGCTGCCGCAGGTATGCCGCCACTTTGTTGAGCAGTTCCCCAAGGTCAATATCAGCATCACCCCGCAGGAGTCACCACTGCTGGAGGAATGGCTGGCCGCCCAGCGCTATGACCTCGGCCTGACCGAAGTGGCGCAGGCGCCGCAGGGCACCGAGCTGGATGCGCTGATGGTGCTGGATGAAGTCTGTGTGCTGCCGCCGGGCCACGCCCTGGCCAGCAAAGCAGTGCTGGAACCGGCAGACTTCAGCGGCCAGCCTTTTATCAGCCTGTCGGCACTGGACAGCTACCGCCAGCAGATCGACAGCACCTTTGTCCGTCATGGCATCGAACGCCAGCTGGTGATGGACACCCACAGCGCTGCCTCCGTCTGCGCCATGGTGCGCGAGGGCATCGGGCTGGCCATCGTCAACCCGCTGACCGCGCTGGACTACGCCGCTCAGGGTGTGCTGGTGCGGCGCTTCAGCGTAACCATTCCCTTTACTGTCAGTCTGGTGCGGCCTCTGCATCGCCCGCCATCGCCGCTGGTCGCTGCTTTTACCGGTGCACTGCAGGACGTTGCCGGGCAGATCAGCACCCGGCTGGCGCAGCTGCCGGGCTGACGGCAGTGAGCAATTTTATCCAAGTGCGCTGCCGCCGAACGCGCTACAGTACATCCTCTCGATCATCAGACCATGACGGACTCAACAGCCATGGCTAATCGGGAAAGGAGGCGTCCATGACCGATCACAATCAGTTTCAGTTCAGCAGCAGCCGCCATTTGCCCGGCGTCACCCTGCTGCATGCCGATATGGACGACTTCCACTACGACCGTCATGCCCATGAAGAGCACGCCTTTGGTATCACCCTGACGGGGATGCAGGAATTCTTCAGCAGCGGTCATCATCACCGCAGCCACCCCGGGCAGATCATCATGTTCAACCCGGAAGAAGTGCACGACGGCAACTCCGGCGGCGAGGTGCCGCTGTCATATCAGATGCTGTATGTCCCGCCGGAAACACTCGGCCCGCTGGTGGCATCGGTCTCGGGCAAAACGGTACGTCACCCGGAACAGTGCCGTTTTCGCGCCAGCGATACCCTGTTGTGGGATGAACCGTTACGCCAGCATTTGCAGACGCTGGGGCAGATGATCCAGCGCGGTCAGGGCAGCCAGATCGAACAGGAACAGCAACTGCTGGGTATCGCTGAACGGCTGGCTCAGCGTGAAGGCAGTGTGGCCGAATCCACCCAGCGCCCCCGCACCGACCGGCTACTGCGCCGGGCGAGGGATTTTATTCAGGCGCACATGCACGAAGACATCAATCTGGATGCCATCAGTGCCGCCGCCAATCTGTCCAAGTACCACTTTTTGCGGCTGTTCCGGCAGCAGTTTGGCATCACGCCGCATCAGTACGTGCTCAACTGCCGCATCAATGCCGCCCGCTCCGCTCTGTCGGCAGGGGGCAAGCTGGAAGACGTCGCGCTGCAGCACGGTTTTACCGATCTCAGCCATTTCAACCGCCGCTTCAAGCGCATCTATGGCATGACGCCGCGTCAGTATCAGAGCTGCCTGCAGCACTCGGCATAGACCTCAGCGCTCAGCCTCAGCACCTGTTCTGAGCAGCGCATCCGCGCTGCGCTCTCTGTTTCTCTGCACAAATGGGACTCACCATGTTGGATGTGTTCGCCTATGCCATTGGCATTATGTATTCGCCCGGTCCGGTCAATTTTCTGGCGCTCAATGCCGGACTGCACGGCCAGGGCAGGCAAACACTGGGGTTCTGTGTGGGCGTGGGTTTCGGCATTTTTATCCCGCTGCTGGCGTTCAGCCTGCTGGGGGCGGGGTTGATCACCCCTGCCCGGCTGACGCTGATCAGCGCTCTGGGCTGTCTCTATATCGCTTATCTGGGAGTGAAGATTGCCATCGCCAGCCTCAGGGTGGAGGTGCAGCCTCAGTCGGTCAGAGCCCTGAGCGGGCGCGACGGTATGCTGATGCAGCTGCTGAATCCCAAAGGGCTGGCCGCCACGCTGCCGCTGGCCACTATTCATCTGCCAGCTATCGGTGCTCATGGCAGTCAGCTGCTGCTGTTATGTGGGGTGCTGGCCGTCCTCGCCGGAGGAGCACCGCTGAGCTATGCGCTAGCCGGTGCCGTACTGGGGAAACGCCTGCAGCATCCGGGCTATCTGCGTCTGTTCAATATGCTGATGGCGGCGTTGTTACTGTTTGCCGCGGGTTCGCTGGCTTATAAGCAGGTGTACTTGGGTCAGTTCGGCTGAGGAGTAGGCAAGGGGCTTGACGGTGCGGTGCGGTTCGTACCTCACCACACCCTACTGAAGCCGCAACGGCAGGATAGCGACACACCACACTCCACGCAGGGTGTGATGAGTGCAACGAATCGCGGCGCTGTTACCGTTTGCCGCGGGCTCGCTGGCCTATAAGCAGGTGTACTTGGGTCAGCTCGGCTGAGGGGGGCAAGGGGCTTGACGGTGCGGTGCGGTTCGTACCTCACCACACCCTACTGAAGCCGCAACGGCAAATACAAGCCCCACCGGATAGCTACACACAAACTCCACGCAGGGTGCAACGAATCGCACCGGATTACAGCCGAATGAACTCCACGCCAGGTGTGGTGAATGCAACGAACCGCACCGCCCTCAATCCTTCACAAACAACCAGTTCACCCCAGCGCCGAACCTATCAATACCAGCGACGCCACCAGCAGCACATTGATCGTGGCCACCATCCCGCTGATACGAAAGCGCAGGTTCTCCTGCTCAGCATTCACCCCATAGGCATGCAGCACACGGCCGAGCACCAGCAGGCCGCCCAGCAGGTGCAGCAACAGCGGCGGCATGCCATTCAGTTCCAGCAAAAGCAGCAATATCAGGGCAAAGGGCACGTATTCCATAAAGTTACCGTGCACCCGAATACACCGCTGCAGCGGGGCGATGTGGTTGTCACCCAGCGCCACCCGATAGTGACGGCGCCCGGCAATCACCCGATAAGACAGGAAGATATAGATCAGGCCCAGCAGGCCTGCGTATAAACCGATGGTCATCATGGCACCTCTGGACAACAACGGTTCAGCGATCAGACCACACTGCCAGTTCATTGCCACTGGGCTCAATAAAGTGAAAGCGGCGGCCGCCGGGAAAGGCAAAAATCGCCGTACTGATCACTCCGCCCGCCTGTTCCACCCGCTGCTGGCTGTGCTCCAGACTGTCACTGTAGAGCACCAGCAAGGCGGCCCCGTCAGCGACCCGCGAAGCGCGCTCGGCACGATAGAAGCCGCCGTTCAGCCCGGCTTCGCTGAAGGCCGTGTAGTCCGGGCCGTAGTCATCAAAGTGCCAGCCAAAGACCTCGGTGAAAAACGCTTTGCTGGCCTGCAGATCACAGGCAGCGAACTCCACGTAATTCAGGGCATGGTGCGCATTCATGCTCGGTATCTCCATCGTTCTTGTTATTACTGTTTTGTTTGACGAGCGGTCGTTATTGACGAACAGGTGTTGCTCACAGACTACAGCAGGAGTCTGCCCTAAGGCGCGCCAGACCACAGACTGGTCGCCGCCCACAGCGCCATCAGCAGGGTAAACAGCAGCCACCAGAAATCCTGACGGCGCAGCACCCATTCAGGGGCTTCGATCAGCTGATAACTGACCGGTATCAGCCGGCGCCACATACGGTAAAGCCAGCTACCCCAAAGCAGGGCAAACAGCAACAGCACGCCGACCGACTGCAGCGGCGTGACCGTCAGCCCCAGCGGCTGCAGCCACAGAGCCATGATCTGCGGTTGCAGCAGTACCACCACCGCAAAGGTGAGCCAGGGGTAAGTCCGCAGGCGCCGCCCCGTGGCAGGCATCAGACGCTGCGCCTTGTAGCGGGCACCGCACTGCTCACAACGCAGCTTCCATGCCCGGCGGTCTGTGGCCTGCAGCCTGCCGCTGCAGCAATCGCAGTGTGTTTTCATTCCCTGACACTCCTTGCATCCCTGCCTGTACGGGTTTTACAGCTTGCGCCCCAGACGTTTTTCGACCTGACGCTTTTCCCAGGCCGGACCAAAAAACTGAAATACTTCAAACACGTTGAGACCATGAAAGGCCAGGCCGATACCCCAGCCCAGCATGGGCCACCATGCCCAGATATGGCCGGGGCTGGTGGACAGGTTGATCACAAACAGCAGGCTGATAATCAGCGCGTACTTGATGCAGTGGGAATAAAACCCCTTGATGTCACGTACCTGCTCCATGACCTGCTGTTCCTGCAGGCTCAGCCCTGCTGTGCTATGGGCGGATTCGGTCGGTGCCGGCTGGCTGCCTGATGTGTGAATAGGCATAGCGTTCTCCGTTTGCAATTGGCTCAAAGGCACTTCGAACACGGCAGCAAGGGCGTTGAGGCTTTCCAGACCGGGGTTCTGGCCGCGCTCTATACGCTGAATAGTCCGCACACTAAGCCCCGTCAGTTGTGCCAGCTGCTCCTGTGACCATCCCCGTTGCAGCCGTAACTTGCGTACTATCATCCCTTCCTCTCTCGTCTCGAAGTTCACTGCCAACCTTGCCGGAAAACCCGCTGTCGGGGTGACGACAGCCAGCCGACATCAACCTGACACTGCATAAAAATCAAATAGTTACATACTCGTCTGAGGAAATGCCTGCAGCATGCTGACGCGATTGCCCTCAGTGTCATGGAAGGCCACATACAACCCGATACCGGGGATTTCCATCGGCTCACCCAGCACTTCACCCCCTGCGACACTGACCTTGGCCATGGCCTCGGTAATATCAGCCACCGCAATCACTACCGACGGATACAGCGGACAGTCTGCCCGCTTGGGATAGAAACCGCCATTGATCGCCCCGGCAGGCATCCCGGGGTTGGCGTCCATCCGGGTGGTGGTGGCCAGCACATAATGGCCCATCTGTTCACCCAGCGCCTGCATCTGCCAGCCAAAGGCGGCGGTGTAGAAGGTCTGCATACGCTCAGCATCGTCATAGGGCATTTCGAAATGGACGACAGGATTCATGGCATGGGCTCCTGAGTAAAGGGTGGCGACTCAACCACTGGTTATTGTTCTGTGAACCGCGTCAGGAACTGCATGATGTCTCCCGCCGACAGGCCCATTCAGCTTAGACCAGCCGGGCTGAAACGCCGCACCCCGGCGCCGAATTGAAACAACTGCGAACGCCCTGTGGCCGACGACGGCTGATCAAGAACCTGTGCTAGGGAGGAGAGCCGATCCCCTGCTGCAACAAGGGCAGATAGTGCGGGCTGGTGGAGATGCTGGCGTGATCGGTATCGGCCAGCGTCGTCAGCTGTGCCACACCGGGACGAAACGCCTGCAGCAGGCGCTGACTGTGGGAAGGCGGAATCAGCCGGTCATTAGCGGCGACCAGCAGCAACGTCGGGGCGGTGATGGCCGGGGCATCCCGCCACGACAGATATTTATCGCGCAGCAGCCAGGATACCGGCACGTAGGGATACTGCCCGGCGGCCACAGCTTCAATGCTGTCATAAGGTGTTACCAGCACCAGTCGCGACACAGGGCGCTGACTGGCCAGCCAGGTAGCCACCCCGCTGCCGAGGCTGCGGCCAATCACGGCAATATCCTGATGCTGCTGCGCCACCTGATCGAACAGCGCCAGTGCATCCTGCTGCAGCGCCGCTTCACCCGGCTCACCGCTGCTCTGGCCGTAGCCCCGGTAATGCAGCAGATAGATTGCCCGGTCAGGGAAAGCCTGAGCAAAGGTAGCCAGATTAAGAGAGACATCTTCGGCATTGCCGCCGAAGTAGATCAGCGCCCGCGGCCCCGGGCGCACCTCGGTAGTCACCTGCAGTGTCGCACCCGCCACCGGCAGCATCAGTGTATGAGCGGCATCCCGATAATGGCTGGGCTGGGGGAAATACAGCAGCGAGCGCTGCCACAGAAAAAGCCCGGCACAGATCAGCAGATAAATGAGCAGCAAGGTCAGTACTGACCAGCACAACAGACGCAGCAGCGGGTAAGACATCGGGCATAGTTCCTTTAACAGGCTGTTGAAAAACGTTATCGGGGCAACCGAGACAAGGAAATACCCCGAGGGCACAAGAAACAGGCGAAAAAGCGGAGTTTAATGGACTAAATGAGCATTTTGAGCCTGTTTTTGACGCGGTATTCGGCAACGCAGATAGATTTTCAACGACCTGTTAAGTGACGGACAGATGCCTTGCTATTACTGATCAATAAAGATCGAAAAAATAATACCGCAGAGCAAAAAATGCCCCCCCTGACACCCAATACCATAACGCCAGGTTCCAGTCTGTCTTGGTCACCAGGCGCCGTCCGAGCGAGAGTCTCACCAAAGACCCAACAGTGCCAAGGCTTGGTCACATGTCTGATGCAGAACACTTTTCTTTCTGTGCAATAAATTAGTGCTGGCTCAGGCTCCGACGTCGCAGTTGAACTGAGTATCGACCAGCTTCTGTAAGGGCAGCAATGGCGACTGAGCGACACCTCCAGTGACAAGTTGGAAGCAAACTCAATGGTCCGTTAAGCGACAGGCCACTTGGCCAAGGACACCGAAATCGGCCGAAATCACGTCACCAGGATTCACGTCGAGCGGGATCAGGCATGTGCCTGTCGTGACTGTCTGACCGGCTGCTAATGTGACGCCAATTGAGGACAGTTCGTTGGCGAGCCACGTTAGAGCGATACGCGGGTCACCGAGCACGTTTGACCCGACCCCTTCACGCGCCAGACGACCCACGACTTTGCCGGCCACGCGATGCGACGCCAGATCGAGTTGCCGCCAGATTGCGGGCGCTTTAGGACCGAGTACAAATCGGTGAGCGCACGCATTGTCAGCAATTAGCTGCGGGCCGCCGACAGCGACGAAATCTGCATAACGTGAGTCGGGTATCTCGATTGCGAGATAAAGTCCGGAGATCGCGTCAAGCACCTCAGCCATTTCATAGCCACCTACGCGCGGCGGCAGGTCTCGTCCCAGACGGAAGGCAAACTCAGCTTCCGCGACGCGCATTCGGTTCGCGCCAAACGGAACTTCATCGCCGTTATGGTGCACCATTTCTTCGAGCAGACGGCCTGCAATTGGCCCGTCGATACCAATATGCTGCTGACCTGCCGTGCTGGTTGCGGCGATCTTCCAGCCAAATAGCGGCCTGTTACTCAGCGTTTCGATTTGCCCCTGGATCAGATACCCTTCTTCCCGGTTCGCCGGACGCACAGAGGGTGGCAGGGATGTCAGCACCGCGCCCTCTTTCCAATGTCGTACCAGGAGTTCTGACGCAGCCTTTGCTGATCCGATTTCCATTGAATCGCTCCCTCAGAAGCCGGACAGGGTGATTTTGCCGATGACGTGCCCCGCTTCGAGCGCGGTGTGTGCTCGTCTGAGATTTGCGGCATTGATGCTGCCGTAGTCCGTTACTGCGGTAGCTCGCAGCTTTCCTGCGTCGATCAGGTCGGCCACGGTATTGAGGATCTCGTGCTGCCGTTGCATGTCAACGGTGGCAAACATCGGCCGGGTGAACATCGCCTCCCAATGTATCGAAACGCTCTTGAACTTCATCAGGCGCAGGTCGAGGGGGTCGGGGTCATCAATCAGTCCGATGCGCCCCTGCGGTGCGATGATCGCCGCCATTTCGGCCCAACTGGCCGTATTCGTATGCGTCGAGAAAATTCGGCTGACGGGAGCAAGCCCTTCGATTGCTGCTATTTGCGCGGCCAGTGGGCGGGAGTGGTCGACAACATGTTGTGCACCGAGCGAACGTACCCAAGACTGACTTTCTGGCCGTGAGGCTGTCGCAACGACGGCTACGTCGCTGAGCTGCCGGGCAAACTGAAGCGCCATCGAGGGCACGCCGCCGGCACCACCGATGACCAGAAGCGCCTCGCCGGAGCCGCCACCCATCGGAAGTTGAAGCCGGTCGAAAAGCATCTCCCACGCGGTCAGGCTGGTGAGCGGGAGGGACGCGGCGGCAGCATGGCTAATGGTCGAAGGCTTGCGGCCGACGATCCGTTCATCCACCCGCTGCAATTCGGCATTGCAGCCTTGACGATCAAGAACGCCCGCATAAAAGACCTCGTCGCCAGGCCGGAATAATTCCACCTGTTCTCCAACCGCTTCGACGACGCCCGACGCATCGTAGCCAAGTACCACCGGCTTCCCTCCCGATGGCTCGATGCTCATGCGACTCTTGATATCACGCGGATTGACGGCAACCGCGCGCACTCTAACCAGAATATCCCGGCCTGTCGGCTTTTCAGGCTCTGGAAGCTCGATGTCCTCAAGCGAATGTGGATCGGAAATTGCCAACCCTTTTTTCCAGTAACCAACTGCTTTCATCGTGATTCCTTTACCGTGATTTCAACTCGATTGATTGCGCGGATCATTGGGATTTCACCGAGAAGATCGCTTCGATTTCGACCGTCATCCCCAAGGGCAGGGATCCCATGCCAGCGACTGAGCGGATGTGACAACCCGCGTCACCGAATATTTCAACCAGTAAATCCGAGCACCCGCTCCCTCCGTGCGTGATCCACACAGTCCGCTTCAGCATTCACCATGCCAAACACCTTGACGCCTGTTTCCACGCGAGAGATCTCTCCCAGTGCCGCCTTCGCCGCCGATAGCAGTTGCAGAGGCATTGCGTGCCGCCGCACACCCTTCCTCTCGAGATATCGGCCCGCGGCCGCCCGGTCAGAAACGAACCCTTTGCGTCTCGCGGCCCCTGCCCGGAAAGACAGAGCATGTTTCCGACGAGACGTGTCGGACGGTACTGCCCTGCCGGAATCGGGCCGGTGGCAGAACAATATTCAATGATGCGAGCCTTTGCTCGGGCGTCACGACGGCGCCTCCTGGGAGGCTCGAATGGATCTGGCTGCGCCGGATACCCGGATGCTTGAACCGCGTTGCGAGGTGATGTCGGCCTGCAGGCGGGATGGAATGCCCATGTCCTCACCCTGGCAGATCACGATTGAGCCTTCGTGCGGCCAGCCGATGTCTCGCAGATAACCCGCCAGCGCGGCGGCTGCGGCGCCTGTGGCAGGGTCTTCATAGACGCCGCCCAGGGGGAAGGGGTTTCTCGCGTGAAATACTCTTGGCTGCTCGGCGTAGAGCAGACTGAAGGTAAGCACCCCCTGGCGTTGAGCCAGCTTCCGACCTTCTTCCAGGTCATAGTGCATTGTGCGAAGTGTTTCCCGGTCCTTGAGGGCCAGAATGAGATGATCGCCGCCGCCATGAGCTATCGCCGGCGGTATCCGGGGATCCAGCGCACCTCTGTCCAAAGCAAACAGAGCCAGGGCTTCGTTCAATACCGCGTCCGACACCGGGCCGCTGCGTGTCGGCGGTGATTGAAAGGATGCGCCCCAAGCCGTCTCGGACAAGTATCCCTCGACGGTGATGTCGGCGCGGTTGAGTTTCAGCGTGAAGGAGCCCGCACCCACACGACGCGCCAGAGCGGCACCGAGTGCTATGGTGGCATGCCCGCAAAAATCGACTTCGACGTCAGGAGCGAAATAGCGTACCCGCCAGCCCCCTTCGACTGGCGTGGCGAAGACGGTTTCGGAATAACCCACGTCCTTCGCCAGATTCTGCATCACGGCAGCGTCCGGCATCTCGTCGCAAAGTACGACACCAGCAGGATTGCCGCCCTGTGATCCGTTCGAGAAGGCCGAAATGTGTTGGACGATCATTTTCCTGCTCCTTTCCATTCTCTCCGATGATTGAGGCTGGCACGCATTCCCGCACCGGGCTTAGCGATCAAGCGGCTCAAAGGACGCGATCAGATCGATTTCGACCAATGCCCCTTCAATCGCAAGCTGGGAAATCACGGTGGAGCGCGTAGGGCGGTGCGTACCGAAAGCGCGTGCAAAGGCCTGGTCGAATCGCTGGAAATTTCCCGGCTCGGTGAGCCACACGCCTGCCTTTACTACGTTTTCAGGGGATAGGCCGTGCTGGGCCAACACGGCGAACTGATGTTCGAGAGTCAATGCGGTTTGGGCTTCAATATCTCCCCCGATTTGGCCTTGATCGTCAAATGCGAGTTGGCCCGACAGGAAAAGCAGTGAACCCGTCCGGATGGCAGGAGAAAGATGTGGCATGAGTGAGCATCCTTTTGAGCAAAGCCAGACCCAACGCAACGAAAACCCGCCACGTGTGGAAAGCCATTTCACCTCTTTGGGCTTTGGCATTATGGCTGTGTGGGCACGTATTTTGGCGCACTCGCGTCAGGTGACACAATCCGTCTCAAATGCAGATCAATGCTGCATCAGGTGCAGCTATCGTGCAGTCAATTCTCCATCATGTGACCGCTGCTCAGGACCGGACCACGGGATCAAACGAAAGATCTCGGCAATCCAGGCAACAAAGGCTTCCGTACGCGCGGAAGCGTAGCGACGCGATGGTCGGACGAGGTAGATGCCGCCATCACCATCGAAAGCCCATTGAGGCAGGACACGAACCAATGTGCCCGCAGCAAGGTCGCGAGCGGGCAGCCATTCGCCGGCGCCCAGAATGCCGATCCCGGCCCGCGCCGCTTCGAGCAATGCCATGCTGTCGTTGGTCCGCAGCGTTCCACACGTACGAATCATTTCTACACGGCCTCCGTCAGACAGGCGCCAGATGGGAAAGGAGTTGAGGCGCGGATTGCCGAGGCAGTTATGCGTCAGCAGGTCTGCGGGCTCACGTGGTATGCCGTAGCGCTCGATATAGCTCGGGGAGGCGGTAAGGATACGCCGATGATCGGCGAGCTTGCGCGCCACGAATCCGCTATCGGGCAGATGGCCGATGCGAATGGCAGCGTCGAATCCTCCCTCCACAAGATCGACGAAGGCGTCGCTGTAATCGACATCAAGTTCCAATTTCGGGTGCTGTGCCATAAAAAACGGCAATTGGGGCGCAAGCCACAAGCGTCCCATTGTCGCCGGCAACGCCAACTTCAAGCATCCCTGGAGTTCTGCCGCCGTCTCGGCTGCCTCCTGTTGCGCCTCGTGGATCAGGTCTGTTGCCGCTCTGAATTTGTCGGCCAAACGCTTTCCGACATCGGTCAGTTGCACTTGCCGTGTCGTCCGCTCAACCAGACGAACGCCCAGGCGCACTTCCAGCGAAGCAATGCGTTTCGAGATGATGGTTGGATGGCGTTCAACCATTTTCCCTGCAGCGGCGAAGGAATGGGTGGCGGCGAGCGCCAGCAAAGCGGCCATCTCGTCGATATGGCGGTTGTCCAATTTGGTCATGGGCAAATCCTGACGTCGCAATTTGATCGAAGGTGTCTGGTGTTCACGGCAGCACGGAATGAATGCGCTTGAGGCAGCGCAGTGCGAACGTTGAACGGCTGTGCCGGAGCCCGGGAAGTTTGTACAGCTTTTCTCGGAGAAAGCACTCGTAGCCGACGGTGCCGGCAACTGCCACCATGATCAGATAGTCGTACTCTCCGGTGACCAGATAAGCTTCCATCACTTCCGGAAGCTCGACCAGCGCTTTGCCAACGCGGCCGAATATCTCGTCGTGGCGCTCCAGCGTGATTTCGATAATCACGATGTCCGGCAGGCCCAGGGTATGCTGATCGAGCATGGCAGCTAGCCGCTGATGACCGCGGCCTCCTCAAGGGCTGTGACTCGATTCCAGCACGGCGTCGCCGAAAGGTTGACCTGCTCGGCCAACTGCTGATTGTTCACTCGGCCATCACTTGCCAGCACCCGCAGTATCTGGCGGTCAATATCGTCCGCCTGCCCGATTTGGTCGTCAAGAGACGAGCGGCCGTGAAAGATTTCAACAGATGCTGTAGGGCAGAACGCAAACACCGGTCTGATGTAACGGTTTCCTCTGGTGCAGTTAACTTCTGACAATTGGTGCAATCACCTTCTGAAATCGACAGCCAGGAAAGAAAGCGGGACATCATAAAACCCCAAAAATTAGCTGCACATTCTCTTCATAGGTGTAGTCCACATTTACCATCCACTAAATCTGCCCTTGCGATCATAGATATCGGATGCCAAAGCCTGCGGCTTGGTATCTACATATATAAGCAGCAGCAATCCCCAGCACCATCACCCAGCCCAGGGGTGTGGCGGCCAGGCCAATCGCAATGGCCGCTTCAGTGGCCATTCCCGCGCCAAAGTAGCCACCCACAACACTGGCAGCCAAGCCCGTCGATTGCACCGTGGCGGTGCGCATCCCGTCGCCGCCTCTACCGTTTTCGTCAGGCATGAGCTGCCTCCAAAAAACAAGGCCTCTGCCCGAACGAACAGATGCCTTGTCATTAGTCATCAAAAAAAATCTTCAAAATAGCGACACAGATCATTAGCCCCGCCCCCGACACAACTGTCCATAACGCCAGATACCAGTCTGTCTTGGTAGCGAGGCGTCGCGTGGCTTCAGCATTGATCAAAGGCATCCGTTCCGCTTTGTAGTGCCACACAATCGCGAAGGCATAATACCCTACTCTGTAGCCTCGCCATCCGTCCCAACTCGGTAGCTCCAGCCCCTCCTGCACCATTTTCCGTTCAATTCGCTTCATGCTAAAGCGCGAAAAAATCAGCAATGAGAAGCAGAAGGACAACATCACGGCACCAAAGACAAGCAACAGGTAGTCTTCGAATGAGTAGTGCATATTTACCATCCGCTAAAGATGCCAGTGCGATCATAAATTGATGATGACAATTTCTGCCCTGCCCAATCGAAGCCTGCACCAGCAAAGTAAGCAGCAGCAATCCCCACACCCAGTACCAACACCCAGCCCAGCGGGGTAGCGGCTAAGCCAATCGCAACCGCAGCGTTAGATGCCAACGTTGCTCCCACATATCCTCCCACGACACCAGTGGCCAGTCCGGTGGTTTGCACCGTGGCGGTACGCATCCCGTCGCCGCCTCTACCGTTTTCGTCAGGCATGAGCTGCCTCCAAAAAACAAGGCATCTGCTCAACCGAACAGATGCCTTGCCATCACTTATCAATAAAAATCCCGAAGATGATAAGGCAGAGCAAAAAACCTCCGCCTGATACAACAGTCCATAACGCCAGATACCAGTCTGTCTTGGTCGCCAGACGGCGTGTGGCTTCAGCATTGATCAAAGGCATTCTTTCCGCTTTGTAGTGCCACACAATCGCGAAGGCATAGTAAAACACTCTATAACCTCCCCATCCGTCCCACCTCGGTAACGCCAGCCCCTCTTGCACCATTCTCCGTTCAATGCGCTTCATGCTAAAACGCGAAAAAATCAGCAATGAGATAAAACAGGACATTGAAATTACCATCGACACGATCAGGAATATCCACCCGTAGTACTCACTCATCATCATTACCAGCTATTCAATCTTCGATCATAGATACTGGATGATCCCCATTGACCAATGTGGTCCCCTAAAGACCCAGCAAAGTACGCAGCAGCAATCCCCACGCCCAGCACCATCACCCAGCCCAGCGGTGTTGCGGCTAAGCCAATCGCAACTGCGGCATTAGATGCCAACACTACCCCTCCCAGAAAAAACAAGACCTCTGCCCAACCGGGCAGAGGTCTTGCTATCACTTATCAATAAATATCGCGAAGATAACGCCGCAGAGTAAAAAAAATACCCCCGACACCCAATACCATAGCGCCAGGTACCAGTCTGTCTTGGTCGCCAGGCGGCGTGTGGCTTCAGCATTGACAAAAGGCATTTTTTCGGGCTTACGCCGCCACAGAATGCTTGAGGCATAAAAATATACTCGGTAACCGCCCCAACCATCCCATCGCGGTAATTCCAGTCCTTCCTGCACCATTTTTCTCTCAATGCGCCTCATGCTAAAGCGCGAGAAAATCAGCATTGATAAGCAGGTAGACATGAAAATTACCATCGACACGATAAGGAAGATGCCCTGATAGTGCTCACTCATCGTCTTTACCAGCTATTAAAACGGCGGTCATAGATACTGGATGAGGCCCATTGGCCGCCCGTATCAAGAGCCGAAGCTGCAAAGTACGCGGCAGCAATCCCCACCCCCAGCACCATCACCCAGCCCAGTGGCGTGGCCGCCAAGCCAATCGCAACCGCAGCGTCAGCGGCCAGTCCTGCACCTAAAGCTCCTCCTAAAAACCCTAAAGCTAAGCCCGTCGATTGCACCGTGGCGGTGCGCATCCAGTCGCCGCCCTGACGGTATTGGTCCACGACTTTCTTACCTCGCGCCCCCACTTCCAGCACCAGCATGCTGTTACCCGCGATGTTCGAGGCGCGGGCCAGCCCGCGCAGCAGGGCAATATCCCGCGAGCCGCTGAGGTTCAGTTTGGTGTCGTCGCGGTGGCTTTTGGCGATGTCAATGCCACGGTCAGCACTGCTCCAGATCGTGCCGCGTCCTTTGACTTTGGCGAAGTGTTTTTCCAGCGCCACCCTGAACTGTTCATTCAGCCGGCGCCACGCGGCGCGCGTATCGCCTTCAACACGGCGCAGTACGTGCGCAGGCTGCTTGTTCTGGTGGGCCTTGCGCACGTCCCGCAGGGCCTGTTCATAGGCGGTCACCTGATCCATAAGCACCGTGTTGCGTGCTGCCCAGCCACCCGCTGCGGCGCCGATACCATCACGCCAGTGCTGGTCACGCCATTCAGCAAGGTGGTGGTTGATCGGTGCCATGCTCTCTTCATAGAAGTCGGCCAGCGCCAGTGTGCCTTCGAGGCCCAGCTGCCTGACCAGTTCGGCGATATTGGCCCGCTCGCCGGGGGTGAGGCCGGTCAGTTCATTCAGCTGCGCCAGGCACTGGTGGCCCGGCGCACGAGTCGAGGTGCGCACCACATAGGGAGTACCAGGATGAATAACGGCGTTGTGGCGCAAATGAGGGTTGTCTTGCAGAAAGCATTCCCAGGCGTCGGGAGAGGTCAATTCACCGGGTTTGAGCTGGCGCGTGGCGCCGGCGATACAGCGTTGGCCCATGAGGTTGTCCTTATGCTGACAAGGGCAAAGCCGATAAGAAAAAGGCTCCCGAGGGAGCCTTTTCGCACAGCGTAATCAGTCTCCTGATTACATCTGCTGGCCTTTGAGGCCGCTGTAACCGTAGACCAACGGCGCCATGACGTTGTTGTCGTCGTCGGTGGGGGTCACGGTCATCATCATTTCGGTGTAAGAAATGCGGATGGTCTCTACGGGACGGTCATCCTGAATGGATACGCTGTAGTGAGAAATCATGGCGTCGGTCAGTTCGATCTTCATGATTTCTTCGACTTTGTCGCCCTGCTTGGTCATGTGGAAGATCGCACTTTTGGCTTTGCCAATGGTGGATTCCTTGAACAGGTCGGGAGAGGAGCGGTCCTGGAATTTGGTGATGGTGATGTCACCCAGACGTGCAGCACTGGCTTCACGGTCCATGGCAGTACCGGTATGCGCGGTTACCACACGGTCGATAGCCCAGTCCATGGACAGCAGGGTGATCATGTCTTTGAACTGTTCGGCAGAGGTTTCGCCCTTGATGCCTTCGTAGTTCAGGTAGGTATTACTTTGCATGCTTTTCTCCTAAGCATGGGGGGTTGATAACCGCTCATGGAGCGGGCTTCCTTGTTCGACGGTGGTGTCTTGGCGCTCAGTACAGCCCCAGCCCCACTCATTATCTCCCCTCGCGAATGCCAGCCACGTTCCCTGTACAGCACGGACCGATGCATTCTCTGTCCGACGGGCAACCTGATCATCCTTGAGGATTACCCTCGTCAATGAGGGCCCCTTATGTTGCGGGCCTTACCTTAGTGCATTGAGCATTATTGGTAAACAAATGTTTCTCATCATCCTGTTACAGGCAACAATCCAGCGCCCTTAAATACGATATAACTTACTGATCCAGATAAGAAAAAAGCCTCCTGCCGGAATTATCCGGGAGAAGGCCTTTATTGTTACAGCAGGTAATTTTCTGTTTATCCTGCAGAGAGTTCGGGCTCGCATGCCGGCCCGAAGCCCCTGCAGACAAACGGTCAGAACATCGTTACGCAGCCGCCTCCAGACCGGCATCTGTGGCGGTGGTATAGGTATCGACCGTGGTGTCGGTACTGCTGCTGCCGGTCAGGGCAGACAACAGCAGCTCAGCGAACTGGTCGAGGTTTTCCGAGGTCCACACGGTTGCCATGTCGAAGCTGGTGTTGGCGTTATCTGCCTGTGCCACCAGCTGGTCCATGCTGAGGGTGGAGACGGTGTTGCCATCGCTGTCCACCAGCTGCAGTTCTTTCACATCGACACTGGCGTAATCGCTGATCGTCACCTGCGCGTAGGATTCGCCATCCACCACGTAGTTGATCAGCAGATCACTGCCATCAATGGCGGTGTAGACGTTGTCACTGGTCATGTCCTTGTCGAAGAAGGTGTTGGCGGCAATCTGAATCACATCATTGCCACCGGCCTCTTCGTACACGGTGTTTTTACCATCGCCCAGCGAGATGACGTAGGTGTCAGTGCCTTCACCGCCGCGCAGGTCATCGTTGCCCATGCCGGAATAGAGGGTGTCGTTACCGGCACCACCGGACAGGTCATTGTCACCGGCGTAGTTGTAGGCGATCTCGTAGACCATGATGGCGGCCACCAGCCCTTCGAAATCATCGAAGTCAGCCAGACCGGTGCTGTCAAAGCCCAGCTGCTCGGCAATCCAGTCCAGACCATCGAAGGTCCAGTCGATACCGGTGCTGACGCCATCGGCAGCGGTCGACAGGGCGCTGTCGATGGCATCGCTGACATCGGCATCGGCCACATACTCAAAGGCACTGCTGATGGAGCTGATGGCGGAAGACAGGCTGTCAGCGCCTTCATCCACCAGATCAGACAGGGCATCGCCGATATCCACATCAGCCAGATCCAGCCCGGTGATGTCATTGAGGTAGCCAATCGCGGTATTGGCCGTACTGTCCAGATCGTCACCGAAACTGTCCGTAGCCGCGACCACGCTGTCCAGCACGTCGGAAATATCTCCGGCGACGCTGTCCCAGACGTCGTACAGATCTTCCACCAGCGTATCGGTCAGGTATTCGGTAATGGCGTCGAAGCCGTCACCGATGCTTTCCCATACCGAGTTGAGGCTGTCGGCACCGTCCAGCAAGAGGGTATCGAGCAACCCCCAGCCCAGACCGATCATCACGTCGTCACCGTCGTTACCGGAGATATAGGTACCGGCGGTGGTAGCGAAGATGGTGTCGTCACCGTCGCCGCCCATCAGCACGTTACCGATCAGGTTCAGATCACCGAAGGAGCCGCTGGCCAAGCTGTACAGCTGTGACCCGACATACTTGGCGTTCATCAGTGCCGAGCCCCAGTCGCTCCAGCTGGTGTAGTCGTTCTCGGTCAGACTTTCCAGAGTATTGAAGACGGTGGACTGCGCCAGACCGATGATCACGTCGTTGCCGTCACCGCCCAGCACCACGTTGTTGGTGGCATTGGAGACGATCAGGTCGTCGCCGCTGTCGGCCACGGCGATGGTGGTTTCACCGTTGAGGATCAGAGTGTCATCACCGCTGCCGCTCTCAACAAAGTTGAAACCGGTATCGACGGTAATGGACGACTTGCTGGTCGAAGTTGCCTCAGTGGCGGTATCGGTGGTTTCAGTTTCGGTGACGCTCTTCAGCGTGCCACTGCTACCCAGTACCACGATGGTGTCGTCACCGGCATCGGTCAGCACCACGTTGTGCTCACCGTAGATCACCGCCACGTCATCACCGTCACCGGTCCAGCCGATGTTGAACTCGGTGCTGTAGGTGGTGGTAGTGGTCGAGGTGCTGGTGGCCTCCTCGCTGGCTTCTTCCGCGGTACTGGTAGACGTGGAATTGCTGGAAGTAGACACCATCACCAGCACGTCATCGTCGGCCCCGGTCACGGCAACGTTGTAGGTGCCGATCTGGGTCACCACGTTGTTGCCGTCACCCGCAGACACCACGTTAACGTTGGCACTGTCACCGCCCATGGCGATGGTGGTGATGACGTCATTGCCGTCGCCAGCGGTAACGATATTGGCCTTACCCAGGGTCGTCACCACGTTATTGCCTTCACCGGCCACCACGGCGCTGTAGTTACCGAGTACCGTCACCACATCATTGCCGCTGCCGGCGACGATACCGTTGTAGGTGCCGACGGCGGTGATGACATCATCCCCCGCGCCGGACACCAGCACGTTATTGCTGCCAAGAGCAGTGATCACGCTGCTGTCGCTGCCGGTCAGCACGACGTTGGTGGAGCCGATGACGGTGATAACATCGGTACCGCCGTCACTTTCGGCCGCCGAGGACAGCCCGGCCTCATTCACCAGATCGGTGGCATAGATGCCCGCCGTCAGGGAGTCGACCAGCCCCACCGCGGTCGCCGCGATTTCGTCATAGGCGCCGGTGACCGCAATGTTGGTGGAGCCAATCGCGGTAATCACGTCGGAGCCTGAATCCCCGTAGATAATGTTGCTGGAACCGATCGCCGTCACCACATCATCACCGGTGCCTGACCACAGTACGTTGGTGCTGCCGAGGGCCGTGATCACGTCGTTGCCGCTGCCGGTGTAGACCACGTTGACCGAGCCGATAGTGGTGACGATGTCGGTACCGGCGCCAGTGGCCAGATTGTCGCCGAGGAACTCACTGACGGTATCCAGTGCATCGCTGTCGGTGCTATCAGCCAGGGTATCGGCCAGCCAGGTCAGGCCATCGCCGAGACCCAGCAGCACCACGTTGTTGGCACCGACCGTCGTGACCACGTTATCGCCCGCGGTATTGAGCACCACGTTGGTTTCACCAATGGCGGTAGTGATGGTATCGGCGCCGTTGGCCAGCAGCACGTTGGCCGCACCAATGGCGGTGACAACGTCATTGCCTTTACCGGTGTAGACCAGGTTGCCCGCACCGATGGCCACCACGATATCATCGCCGGAGCCGGTATTGATGGCGTCCTTGATGTACTCCACCCCGGCTTCAATCACGGTATCGGCATCATCACTGTCGATGGCCTCGCTGAGCAGATCGCCGAGGCCCTGACTCAGACCTTCAATGATGGAACCGGTCTCAGTCAGCACCACGTTACCGCCACCGAGGGCGATCATGGTGTTATCACCTTCTGCCGCCACCAGCAGGTTACCGATACCGGCAGCCACCATCAGGTTGTCGCCACCGTTGCTGAACATCAGGTTGGCCGCCCCCACACCGATCAGGGTGTTGTTGCCGCCACCGCTGAGCAGCGCATTGGTACTGCCCAGCGCACCGACCAGGTTGCTACCGCCGTCGAGGTAGGCGACGTTGAGGCCGCCGCCCATGATCACGGTGGAGTCACCACCGTCGCTGACCACAACGTTGGCACCACCGGCGGCAATGATCTGATCATTGCCATCGCTGGCAGTGATGACGTTGGCACCGCCCAGAGCAATAACATCATCCTTGCCGCTACCGACTACGGCCACGTTGGCACCGCCGTAAGCACGGATAGTGTCGTTGCCACCGCCGCTGGTAATGACGTTGGCACCGCCATAGGCATTGATGCTGTCCTTGCCGGAACCGGTGGTGATGACGTTGGCACCGCCACCGGCGGTGATGTCGTTCTTGCCGTTACCCGCTTCAATAACGTTGGCGCCGCCCCAGGCGGTGATGCTGTCGTTACCACTGGTGGTAGTGATGACGTTCGCCGCCCCGGCCGCCTCGATGCTGTTGTTACCTGCACCGGCGTCGATTTCGTTGGCACCGCCGTCGGCCACGATGGTGTCGTTACCGGAGCCTGCGGTGACGTAGTTGTTGCCACCGTAAGCGGTCACCTTGTTGGTGCCGTCACCGACATTGATCACGTTGCTGCCACCAGCGGCATACACGGTATCGCTGTCATCGCTGATCTGGGCCTGGCTCGCGGTGATGGTGGGGATTTTGATGGTGGTACCGAACACCTTCACCGTCTTGTAGGTGGTGGTGTAGACGGTTCCATACTCGGCAGAACCACTGGTATCGATGACGTTACTGGCGCCATTGACTTCCACATAGTCGTTACCGCTGCCGGTGGTGATGACGTTGCTGGCCGAGTTGGCAGTGATGGTATCGTTGCCGCTGCCGGAATCGATCACATTGGAGGCGGCATTGACGCTGATGGTATCGGCACCGCCACTGGTATTGATCACATTGCTGGCGCCGTCGGCGGTGACGCTGTCAACACCGTCGCCGGAGTTGAGCACGTTGCTGGCACCGCCCAGAACGAAGGTGTTATTGCCACCGCTGTCGGTCACGATATTGCTGCCACCGTAGGCTGTGACCTTGTCGTCGCCACTGCCGACGGTCACTTCGTTACCACCGCCTGCCGCATAGACTTCGTTGTTGCCGCTGCTGGCATCGACCACGTTGTAGCCGCCATAGACCTTGATGGTGTCGTTGCCGGTACCGGCATCTACTTCATTACCACCACCGGCGGCATAGACGTAGTTGTTACCGTTACTGACATCGATGTTGTTGTAGCCACCGTAGGCGTTGACCGTATCGTTGCCATCTCCGGCACTGATATCGTTGTAGCCGCCTTTGGTGGTGATGGTATCAGCACCGCTGCCGGTGGTGATGACGTTGCTGGCGGCGTTGGCGGTCACGGTATTGTCACCGTCACCGGCGTTGACCACGTTGGAGGCGGCATTGACGGTGATATTGTCGTTACCGCCGTAGGTTTTGATGACATTGCTGGCGCCGTCGGCGGTCACGGTATCGGCACCGCTGCCGGAGGTCAGAATGTTACTGGCACCACCAAAGGTAAAGGTGTTGGTGCCGCCGGAATCGGTGACGATGTTGCTGCCACCGTACACTTCCACCTTGTCGTTGCCACTGCCAACAGTGACTTCATTGCCACCACCAGCGGCATAGACGGTGTTGGTACCGTTACCGATGCTGATGTCGTTGTAACCACCGTAGGCGGTGACCTTGTCGCTGCCGCTGCCGGCACTGACGGTGTTGTAGCCACCGCTGGCCGAGACGGTGTTATCCCCCTCACCGGCATCGATGATATTGGCCGCCGCTGCCACGCTGATAGTGTCGTTGCCGCCGTAGGTCTTGATGCTGTTATAGGCACCGTCGGCGGTCACCGTATCGGCCCCGCTGCCGGAGGTCAGCACGTTGCTGGCGCCGCCCAGTACGAAGCTGTTGGTACCGCCGCTGTCGGTGACCTTGTTGCTGCCGCCGTAGACCTTGATGGTGTCATTGCCGGAGCCGACCTTGACATCGTTGCCGCCACCGTAAGCAGTGACCTTGTTGTTGCCGGAGCTGCTGTCGATATCGTTGTAACCACCGTAGGCAGTGACGGTATCGTTGCCGGAACCTGCATCGATCTTGTTATAGCCGCCAGTGGTGCTGATGGTGTCATCACCGCCTTCGCCATAGATCTTGTTGTAGGCTGCCGTGGCGCTGACGGTGTCGTTGCCATCACCGGCATAGACGGTGTTGCTGGCCGCAGTCACGCTGATGTTGTCGTTGCCGCCGTAGGTCTTGATGCTGTTATAGGCACCATCGGCGGTCACGGTGTCAGCACCGCTGCCCGAGGTCAGGGTGTTGCTGGCACCGCCAAGGGTAAAGGCGTTGGTGCCACCGCTGTCAGTGACGGTATTGCTGCCGCCGTAGACCTTGACGGTGTCATTGCCGGAACCGACGGTCACCTTGTTGGCGCCACCGTTGGCGTTGATGCTGTTGTTACCGCTGCTGGCGCTGACCTTGTTGTAACCGCCGTTCAGGCTGGCGCTGTCATTGCCGGAGCCGAGGGTGACGTCGTTATAACCGGCGTTGCTGTAAACGTAGTCGTCGCCTGAACCGGCGTTGATGTCCGCCACGGCCGCCGCGTACAGGTAGATCTTGTCGTTGCCATCGCCGCCCGTGACGATGTTGTCGAGGCCAAAGTACAGCTTGATGGTGTCGTTACCGGTGCCGCCATCGACCTTGTTGTAGCCACCCACCTTGATGATCAGGGTGTCGTCGCCCGAGCCACCGCTGATCTTGTTATAGGCACCGGCGGTGATGGTAATGGTGTCGTTACCGCCCTCGCCGTCGATGATATTGGCGCCCAGGGACGAGGAGGTATAGGTATTGTTACCGTTACCCAGGTTCTTGTTGGTGTAACCCAGCGCGGCAATATCCTCCGCCAGATCTTCCAGATCATCACCCAGATCACTGAACGCCTCACCGATATCGTTCAGATCGTCACCGATGTCATCCCACAGGTCTTCCCCTGCACTGACGACCGGGTCGACTACATTCTTTTTAATCCAACTCCATACACTCATGGTGTCATTCCTCAAACAGGCGACATCCTGTCGCGACTCTTGGCGTCCTGTTGTGACCAGGCCTGTGATGCTCGACCCGTAACCCATACCTGAAAAACGCACAGCGGCACCGCTCGGGTGCCGCTGTTAACAATCACTGTGTGCCGCCGCTGACGCCCAGCACCACGAAGGCCTGGGGCTTGTACATCACCGCCGCCAGCTGCTCGATGGCGCGGGTGATAATGGCGGGCTTGTCGGCGGTGTAGCGCTGGCAACCCTGGCTGTCGTGCCAGAACAGCAGCAACTGCAGGCTGTTGTCCTGCACGTTGAGCAGCACTTCGGCACCAATAAAACCGGCATAGTGCTGGGCTTCCTGTACCGCCGGGATCAGCTGGTCGGCGAGGTGCTCAAGGCGGGCGCTCTGGCGCAGCGGAAAGATGAACTGCAGCAGCACCCGCGCCTGACGCAAAGGCTGGCGGTAACTGCTGAGCAGGGTACGCAGGGTGGTCGGGGATTCACTGCTGGTCAGCTGGCTGAAATGGCTGAACCAGAGATCGTGGCTGTCATCGAAAAACTGCTGCAGCGGCTGTTCGCCAGCAAAGGTCAGCAGCCACTGTAACGCGCCGGTTTGCGGTTGCAGGCAGCGCAGCAGGCGGCGGCCACCAGGCTGGGCAGCCACCGCACAGGCCAGCTCGAAGCCGAATTGACTGGCGTTGTGCGCGCCGTCTTCGCGCATTGTTCCGAGCCATTGCACACTGGCTGCGTAGTCCATCCCCTGTCCCCTTCTGGTTATCTGGCAGGGTCAGTAAAACGCGTGTGGATGACATGATTCTGTGCATAATGATGACAAAAATGTCATCGAAGACGGGGCGACTTCTGCGGCAAGATAACTGCAGTCCGTTCTGCTGCGAGCACAAGGCCCGACAGCAGACGGACAGGCACCAGAATCTGCCGGTCAGCCCCGTCATTGCGATGTACAGAGCCATACCGACATATCTGGAGCCCGACTCAGCCAATGAATGTTTTGCTGATCGAAGATGAACAACGTATCGCTGAATTTGTTTGTGCAGGTCTGAAAGAACAGGGCTTTCGTGTCGATCACTGTGCCGATGGCAACACCGGCATGGACTACGCCAGCACCCGCACCTTCGATGTCATTCTGCTCGACATCATGGTGCCGGGGCGTGATGGCCTGTCGATTCTCAAGGCACTGCGCAAACAGGGCAGCACCACGCCGGTGATTCTGCTGACCGCCCGCAACGAGCTGGATGACCGTATCGAAGGTCTCAACCTCGGTGCCGACGATTACCTCGCCAAGCCCTTCTACGTGGAAGAGCTGGTGGCCCGCATGCTGGCCTTGCTGCGACGAGCCACTGGTGAGCGGCAGAACACCCTGAGTCTGGGAGGCCTCACCCTCGACCGCCTCAGCCGCGAAGTCCGCAGCGGCAGTGAAGTGATCGAGCTGACCGGTCGCGAATTCAACCTGCTGGAGTACCTGATGCGTTCTCCCGGCAGGGTGTTTACCCGCACCCAGATTCTCGAACATGTCTGGGGTTATGACTTCGACCCCCAGACCAACGTGGTGGACGTCTGCATCCGGCGCATACGTAAGAAACTGGAACAAACGGGTGCTACCCCCATCGAAGCCATAAGGGGGGTCGGTTACCGTCTGAACAAACCGGATGGCTCGATGTGAAATTTCCCAGCCTGCGCCTGCGCTCCTTTCGCCTGCGCGTCGCCCTTCAGGCGGCGCTGCTTACCCTGCTCAGTCTGGCCATCTTCACCGCCATGACCTGGCATATCCTGTTGCAGCAGCGGCTGCAGCAGATCGATGGCGCACTGTACGCCGAATTCGCCGGCGAGCTGTCCCGCCGCCTGCCCCGTCAGGTATGGCCAACGATTTACCAGCAGCTCGATGGCGCCTTCAGTGGCTACACCCCGGCCAACACTGACTCACAGCGGGTATTACTGCTGGCCCTTGATCAGAACCGTGAGGTGGCCTTTCGCAGCGAGACCTGGCCCGTGCATCTGCAACCCGAGCAGCTGCCGCCGGTGGCCAGCATTCATGTCCGTCAGCCCTCTTCGCGACCGGCCAGCCCACCGCCCCCAGCCGCCGGAGCAGAACGCCCACAGCCTGCTGACCGGCCACCTCCCTACGATGAAGAACGGAACTTTGTACCCCACGGCCAGATGCAACAGCAGCAGCTGGACCGCATCCCCGCGCCGCCGTACTACAAAGACCTGAAGGTGGACATGCGCACGGTCGAAGTGGACGGCGTGCGCTGGCGCATGGGCGGTATCGAGCATCCGGCGTGGAAGGTCTACGCCGGGGTGAATCTTGATCTGGTGCGCACCCAGCTGCTGATCAGTCTCAGCCAGCTGTGGATCGTAGTACCACCGGCGCTGCTGCTGATGCTGCTCGGTGCCTGGGTGGTAGCGGGACGGGCACTGCGCTCGGTCAGTCACCTCAGCGACAACATTGCCAGTATCGACGTGGCTGATCTGACCCAGCGTCTGTCAGACGCTGATAATGACCGCGAGTTTGCAGCCATTGTGGCCGTCTTCAACGCCCTGCTGGAACGGCTGGAGCGCAGCTTCCATCAGGCCAAACGCTTCTCCGGTGACGCCGCCCACGAGCTGAAAACACCGATGATGATTCTCCATGCCGGGCTGGAACAGGCACTGCAACAGGCGCCGGATGGTTCAGCGCTGCAGAGCACCCTGAGCAAACTGCTGGAGGAGACGCATCGTCTGCATGCCATCATCGGCAAATTGCTGCTGCTGGCACAGGCCGACGCCGGACGACTGCCGCTGCAACGAGGCCCCATTGACCTTTACGCCATGCTGGAGGAGCTGGAAGAGGACTACTCCATGGCCGCGCCAGAGCGCGACTTTGACTGGCAGGTACCGCGTCCTCTGGTGATCAGCGGTGACCCGGACCTGCTGCGGCAGGTGTTCCACAACCTCATCAGCAATGCCATCAAATACGGCCGGCCCGAAGGCTGGATCAGGCTGGTGGCGCACCGGCAGGGTGATCTCTGGTGCCTTGATCTGGCTAACGCCTCGGTGGGTATCGCTATTGAGTTTCGTGACCACCTGTTTGATCGCTTCTACCGCATACCCACCACCGTCACCCAGCCGGAACGGCGCCACGGGGGCACACCGGATATGCCCCGTGCCCAGCAGATCGCCCGCCAGGGCGGTGAACGACGGGTGGATGGACTCGGCCTCGGTCTCGGTCTTGCCCGCGAGATTGCCCGCGCCCACGGTGGCGATCTGGTGCTGCTCCACGCCGAGCCGGGCGAAGCCTGTTTCCGCCTCACCTTACCCGCCCTGCCCGCCCCCGAAGGCACGGAAAACCGACAGAAAACCGTGCCGTTCCATGACAAAACTGTAATTGGTTCCCACGCCGAGACCCACCTAGTATGACGCCCATCCACCGCTTCTACGGAAGCGGTAACGGGTTCCCGAACGAGCTCACGATCTCACGCGCCAGCGTCCGCTAAGGCGAAAAGCACCGCGCTATGCCGTTTAGCCCAGCTGAACGGGCAGGCCGACCGGCTTTTCCACCGCCAGTGACCGCTGCAGCAAGATCGGCAAGCCGTTCTAGCTAACAGGGGTCTCACCATGCACCACACCACCGTTCCTGCCTGCCTGCGCCCTGCCGCCATGCTGCTTGCCAGCCTGCTGCTCAGTGCCTGTGCCGGGAAAGTGGCGCCGCTCACCGCGGATGTGCAGCAAAGGGTCGCCCGCCAGCAGCAGGCCATGCCAGCCCTGCAGGGACAACTGCCCGCAGCCCCGCTGGATGCCGCGGCGGCGGTCAGCGTCGCCCTGCACAACAACCTCAGCCTCAAGGTCAGTGCCCTCGACACCCTGCTGGCCAGCGGTGAGCTGGACATGGCACGGCTGCAGATGCTGCCCGACTTCAGCGTGCAGGCGGGCTACACCCTGCGCGACCGGGTGGAAGACAGCAGCGACCCGCTCAACCGTAAGAGTTACGCCGCGCAGGTGTCATGGAACGTACTGGCACTGGCCGGACAATGGCTGAAAGCCCAGCAGGCCGGTGAGCGCCAGCTGGTCTACCGCCAGCGCTATCAGGACACCGCCGATCAGGTCGCCAGTGACACCCTGGTGGCATGGCAGCAACTGGCCGATTTTCAGCAGCAGGCCGCCGCACTGGACCGCGCGGATGCCAGCATCGACAGCACTCAGGCATTGCTGCAACGCCTGCAGCAGGCACAGCTGCGTGACCCGCTGGTGCTGGCGCAGTACGCCGACACCCTGCTGGCACTGAAATCACAGATTCGCACCACCCGCCTGCGTGGCGACAAGGCTGCCAGCAACCTCGGCACCCAGCTGGCCAGTGCCGGTCGTCGTGTGCAGATTGCCACCGATGACACCAGCCTGCCGGCAGCCGATCTGGTCAGCGCCCTGCTGGGTGTACCGGAAGATCAGCTGGAGCAGCACGCCCTCTACTTCCGCAATGATCTGCGCGAGAACGACATTCAGGCCCGGCTGCTGCGGGAACAGGCGCGGATGGCCTGGACCAGCGCCCTGCCGGGGCTGCAGCTGTTCTACGCCAGGGAATACGACACCGACATCAACCTCGACCCGCCCAGCTGGCAGCAGCACGGCTTCAGCCTGGCGTTCAATCTGCTCGGGCTGGTGTCTGCCGTGGTCCAGCACAAGCAGATCGTGCTGCAGCAACAGCAGCTGGAGCTGAAACAGCTGGCGCTGGGTTATCTCACTGTCGAGCAGGTACGGCTCTCACGGGAAGCCCTGCAGATGAGCCATGACAGCTGGCTGGAAAGTCAGCAGCGCGCCGCTGCTGCCGAGCATATCGCCGCCATCCGCCGCACCCGTACGCCCTTCTACGAAGACGATGAGCTGGACCGGGCCCGGGCTGAAGTGCAGGCCATTCAGGCTCAGGTGACGGCCAATCAGGCCCGTCAGGACATGCTGCAGGCTTATTGGCAGCTGTTGCAGGCCAGCGGTATCCAGCTGGTGCCTGCGGCGGTCCTGGCCGGAGCGGCCGAGTCCGCCAGCAGCTCACAGCAGCAGCTGCGCCAGTACTGGCAGCAGCTGCCCGCACAGATTCAACAGCAGCTGCTGGCGATCCAGCCTGCCGCGCTGGCCAGCACATCCGCTACGGCTCACCCGGCGGCGCCTCTGGCGCTGGCACTAAGCACCCCCACTCCCTGATTCAGGAGCACTGACCATGAAACAGACACTGATCGACGGTATCCAGGAAGTCTCCATCGTCTCCGGCCTGATCCGCATGGATCTGTTCAGCTACACCGCCGGCGCCCGTGACGAGCAGAACAAACCACCCCGCGAAGTGGTGGAACGGCTGGTGGTCTCACCGGAAGGTTTTCTGCAGATGTACAACACCCTCGACAAGCTGGTGCGCCAGATGGAAGGCAAGGGCCTGCTGCAGCGCCGCCAGCCGGCTGACGAGACCCTGCTGCAGATCGGCGCGGAGCAGGACAGCCCGCCACCGGTACAGCGTGCCCAGGGCAGCGCTAACTTTGCCTGATCGCCGCCGTGGTTCAGCACAGCTGAACGACGCAACGCAGCAGGACGACAAACCCCTTTAACTTTTGTAAACAGGCAGTGAACACTCCATGGACTCAGCGCTGAAATGTCTGGTACTGGCCGGTCGCCAGCTGGGGCACACCACCACGGTGGAAAAGCTCAAGCGTGACCATGCCATCACCGATGCCGAAGTGGCCTATCCGGCGCTGGCCGGTATTGCCACCGCGCTCGGTCTCAAGGCCAGCGCCCTGAGTCTGGACTGGCGTGCGCTGCTCAAGGCCAGCGATGCCCTGCCGCTGATTGCCCGGCTGCGCAATGGCCTGTCGGTACTGGTGGTCAACGTCCGCCATGTCGATGGCGAGGAGCAGGTGCAGATTCTCGACCCGCTGTCGGCCGATGTGGCCCTGACCTGGCTGCCGCGCGAACGTTTCGAGCAGGCCTACACCGGGCAGGCGCTGCTGCTCAAGCGCGATGAAAGCCGCGAGCAGGCCAGCACCCGTTTTGGCTGGCACTGGTTCGTCGCCGAAATCGGTCAGCAGCGCGGGCTGTTCACTCAGGTCATTCTGCTGGCGCTGTTTCTGCAGGTGCTGGCCTTTACCCCGGCGATCTTCACCCAGGTGGTGTTCGACAAGGTCATCACCTACCACAATCTCGACACCCTGCATGTGCTGTTTGCCGGAGTGCTGATTGCCCTGCTGTTCAATGCCCTGTTCGGCGGCCTGCGCAGCCTGTTGTTGCTGCATGCCACCAGCCGGCTGGATATGCGTGCCACTGCCTTCAGCTTCCGCCGCCTGCTGCAGCTGCCACTGGGGCTGTTCCAGCGCACCGCGGCCGGTACGCTGGTCAAGCATATTCAGCAGACTCAGCAGATCCGCGAGTTCTTCACCGGCAACCTGCTACTGACCCTGATCGAGCTGCTGGCGCTGGTGGTGATCCTGCCCACCCTGTTTTTCTTCAGCTGGCAGCTGACCCTGATCGTTCTGGTGTTTTCTGCCCTGATCGCCCTGACTACCCTGATCAGCGCCTGGAGCAACAAACCACGGCTGGTCAGTCTGTATGAGGCGGAATCCGCCCGTCAGGCGCTGCTGACCGAAACCATTCAGGGCATCGAGACGGTCAAATCACTGGCGCTGGAATCCACCCAGCAACGCCAGCTGCTGGAAAGCTCGGCGCAGGCTACCCGTCTGCAGTACCTGATCGGTCGCCGTACGGTGCTGGCCGGTGAAGTCAGCCAGCTGCTGATGAAACTGATGTACGTGGTGTGCATGTGGGTCGGCACCCAGCTGCTGCTCGACAACCAGCTCACCGCCGGTGCCCTGATTGCCTTCAACATCATGTCTGCCCGGGTGACGTCGCCGCTGGTGCAGCTGGTACAGCTGCTGAGCAAGTTCCAGCAGACCAGCATCTCGCTGGGCATGCTCGCCCGCCTGCTTAATCAGGCACCGGCGCAACAGAAGGAAGGCGGCCTGACCAGCCCGGTTCGCGGCCAGATCGATATCGACAATCTCAGTTACTGCTACCCCGACCGCCAGCGTCCGGCGCTGGACCAGCTCAGCCTGTCGCTCAAGGCCGGGCAGAGCCTCGGCATCGTCGGCCGCAGTGGTTCCGGCAAATCAACACTGGTCAGGCTGCTGCTGGGCCTGCTGGAGCCGGGCAGCGGTCTGGTACGTATCGACGGTCAGGACGTGCGCGAGTACGACGCCAGCCACCTGCGCGGGCAGATCAGCGTAGTCAGTCAGGAGGCCATGGTGTTCCGCGGCACCGTGCGCGACAACATCGCCAAGGCACGGCCCTGGGCCAGTCTGGATGAGGTGATTCAGGTGGCTAAACAGGCGCAGGCCCACGAATTCATTGAACAGCTGCCACAGGGCTACGACACGCCGCTGGAAGAACACGGCGGTAATCTGTCCGGCGGCCAGCGCCAGCGGCTGGCACTGGCCCGCGCGCTGCTGGTCAACCCGCGCATTCTGATTCTCGATGAGGCGACCAGCGCCCTCGATCCGGAAAGTGAAGCGGCGATCCGCAAGAGCCTGCAGCAAATCAGCCGCGAGCGTACCGTGATCCAGATTTCCCACCGCCTGTCGATGCTGACTGATATGGATCAGATCGCCGTGCTCAACCAGGGTCGCCTGCTCGACCTCGCTCCTCACGCCACCTTGCTGTCACGCTGTGCCCTGTACCGCGGCCTGTGGCGCATCCAGCATCCTCAGGGGTAAGCCATGAACGCACCACAACCCGTGCCTACCATCATTTCTCCTGTTGACGATCACGCCGACAGCAGGGACACACCCCTGCTGGAATTCGCCCCCGGCGAGCTGATCTACGCCCTCGACAGCGCCCCACGCGAGGCCTATCGCATCGTCAGTGGTCGGGTGGCGCTGATGCGCCCCAATGGCGACGAGGTGGACGTCGGCGACAGTCTGGGTGCTGGCAGTCTGCTGGCCGACAGCGAGCTGGTTGCTCTCAACCCACGCCGTTACAACGCCGTGGCGGAAACCCTGACGCGCCTGCAGATTATCGACCGCGATACCATCATCGCCCGCATGGCGGAAGATGCCGACTACGCCCGGCAGTTGCTGGAGCAGGCCCGTATCACGCCCGCCGCCACGGCAGCACCTGCGGCTAGCACCTCACTGCTACCGGCTACCGAGCCACAGATCAGCGCCTTCAACCCCGACTACCTGCTGCTGCAACAGCATGAAGCGCCGCAGCTGCTGCGCTGGACCGTACCGGTCCTGTGTGCGGCGCTGCTGAGCCTGATTGCCTGGGCGGCCGTGGCAAAAACCCAGACCGTGATCAGCGGCCATGGCAGGCTGATCACCGATGTGCCGACCATGGTGGTGCAGAGTTTTGATCAGGCACTGCTGAAAGAAGTGAAGGTGCAGGAAGGTGAAGCCGTCAGACAGGGGCAGCTGCTGGCCCTGCTCGATCCCTCGGTGGCCGAAGCCGACCAGCACAGTGTGCGCCAGCAGCTAAACGCTGCTCAGGCGCAGATGGCCCGGCTGGCAGCCGAACAGCAGTGGCAGGATCACCCCGAGGCTGACGCCCCCGTGTTCAGCAGCGATGCGCAGGAGCAGGCGCGGCAGGCCACCCTGTATCAGGTACGGCAGCGCCAGTATGAGGCCAGCGTTGACAGTTATCGCAATGACATCGCCGCCCTCGACAGCCAGCTGCAGGGGCAAAAACAGGCACTCAAGGACCAGCAGCAGCAACTCAAACTGAGCAAAGAGTTCACCGCCCTCAAACAGGACCAGTATCAGCGTGAAAAGGAAGCCTATCAGCGTGATGGCGTATACCGGCTGGAATACCTGAAGGCGGCGCAGTCCCTTAGCGAAGTGGAAAAGGACACCCAGGCGACCCGCACCTCGATCCAGAGCAACAGCAAGCAGCTGGCCGCCAAACAGGCGCAACTGCAGGCCTTTCGAGCCCAGTGGCAGGCGCAGAATGAATCCGACATGAGTGATCTGCAGCGCCAGCTCACCCAGTTACAGGCCCAGCTGACCAAGCAGGACCGCAACGCCGGGCTGGTGGCTTTGCGTGCCCCCGCCGATGGCATCGTGCAGAGTATTGCCCTGCAAAACCCCGGGGCGGTGATTCGCCCGGCGGAAACCCTGTTCGAGATCGTCCCCGACAAGGCAGCACAGGAGTTTGAAGTGGCCATCAGCCCCAGTGATATCGGCCAGATCAAGGTCGGCGACCCGGCACAGATTCGCCTCGATACCCTGCCCTCGGTACGCCACGGCATCCTCACCGGCACCCTGACTTACCTCAGTGCCGACTCAGTCAAAGGCAATAACCGCCAGGCCCCGGAAGAGGCCATGTACCGCGCCCGTATCCGTATCGACGGCCAGCAGCTGTTTGATGTGCCGCCCAGTTTCGCCCTGCGCCCGGGTATGACCGCTACCGCCGATATTCAGGTGGGTGAGCGGCGGATGATTTCCTATCTGTTCTATCCGGTGGCCCGGGCCCTGCACCAGAGTTTCCGCGAGCCGTAAACATGACGTACCAGAACAGGCTCACACTCAGCTATACCACCCCGCTATCTGTTCAATGACCTGCTGCGCCGCTGCAGGCATCTGCGCCAGATAGCCATTGAGCTGGTGACCACAGGCAAAGCGCAGGTGCGTCACACTGGCCGCCTGTCGGGCATGCTGCTCATAGCGCTGCAACACCTCCGTCGGAATCACCTCATCCTCCTGCCCGCTGAGTAATAACAGATTGCCGCGAAATGCCTGCAGCCGCTCCCACGCATCGGAATACTGCCAGCTGCCGGGCTGACGGATCAGCCCGGTAAAGCCCTGATCGAAACGCATACTGTAAGCATCGCGGTGGTAGGCGGCAGGGACCATCAGCACCAGATTGGCGACCGGCACTGCCGTACTCAGCCGCAGTGCGGTGTAGCCACTCATGCTGGCACCGACCACCGTCAGCGGCGCCGCCCAGGGTTGGGTGGCCAGCACCCGTAGCGCCTGCCCGGTCCGCTCACGCAGACTGGACTGCTTCAACACTCCGGCACTGTCACCGTGCCCCGGCATATCCAGCGCCAGCGAGCCGATACCACGCTGCCACAACGCCTCTCGCAGCCAGTGAAATCGCCCGCGATGGCTTTGCCCCGCACCGTGCAGGCACAACACCTGTGGCACGCGCCCAAGGCGGTCACCCACTACCCGGCCATTGCCATACGGCAGATGAAATGGCGTACCTGCCATTATGGTCATATCAGCTCCCTGACTATCAGTCATGAATTAACTCAGCATGAATTAACTCAACATGAAGTAATGATGTACTGCAGTTTATATACACAGGCCAATGCCAGCCTGCGCACCCTTTCTGGCCATTTTGATGACTGTCATCAAAATGACACTGAACTATGTCAGCAACAATACTAGACTCACGGGTACGCCATCGTGAGCAGCCAGATCGGCACCATGGCGACCGCAATCACAACAAGAGTGGCAGACCTGTCGCAACCACAGGCTGATAGCGAGATAAGCCTCAGGGTCCAGCGCCACTCCACAGCCCGAATAAATGGAGTATTTGATGGCTACCCGCAAGAAAACCACAACAACGACAGCGACCACCACGCCAGCTGCGACGGCAACACCGGCCAAACCCCGTACCCGGTCAACCAAACCGGCCGCCAGCCGAACCCCGGCAGCAGCTTCAACAGCCGAAGCTCAGCAGGAGCGCCGTCAGGCCATCCTCAGCACCGCCCTTGATCTGCTGCAGAGCCAGGGTTACACCGCCACCAGCATGCTGGCCATTGCCCGAGATGCCGGCGCTTCCAAAGAAACCCTGTATTCCTGGTTCGGCAACCGTGAAGGGCTGTTCGTGCAGCTGATTGAGCAGCATATTGCCCAGCACCTGACCCCTCTGCTCAGCGCCAGTGTCAGCGATGCGGCCGTGCTGCCCGTGCATCTGCGCGCCGTGCTGGCCTTCTGGCTCAGCCCCGCCACCCTGGCGCTGACCCGTGCCGCCATCAGCGAAACCAATCCGGCACTGGCGCAGGCACTGAATACGCAGGGTCTGCAGGCCACCACCAGCCATCTTGCTATTGTGCTGGCGAGCCTTGGCCTCAGCTGCCCGGTGAACAGCGATCAGGGTGCCTATCTGCTCAGCAGCCTGCTTGGCCCCTATCAGCTCAGCGCCCTGCTCAGCGGTGAAACGGTCAGCCTTGATGACAGCCTGAGCGCCCATATCGAAGACGTGCTGGCCAGCTGTGCGGTGACCGCCACCGAGACCGTCAGTGAGGCAGAGGAAAGCGCACCGGCCAAGGCGGAGAAGAAGAAAAAGGACAAGGGTGGCAAAGACAAAAAGGACAAGAAAAAGAAAAAAAAGCATGATCTGGGCATGCTCAGTGACTGATCACCATCATCAGTAGGCATGCCCACCTGCCTTGACGCTCACCGTACTCCTTGTCGATGATAATGACCGCTCAACCACGACAAGGAGTACGGGGTGAAAATTCAGGCAGTGTTATTTGATTGTGATGGGGTACTGGTCGACAGCGAGCCTCTTTCCAAGGGCTTGCTGCTGACCATGATTACTGAGCTGGGTATCGAACATGATCTCGGCCAGCGCCTGATTTCTGTGTCCGGCCAGCGCATGAGCGAATGTCTGGACAATGTCGCTGAATGGCTGCAACGCCCGCTACCCGGCGATTTTCTAGAGCAGTTCCGCCAGCGTGAATACGTGCTGCTGCGCCAGCAGCTGCAACCCATCCCCGGTATCCACAGTGCCCTTGAACGCTTGACCCTGCCACGGGCCGTGGCCTCCAACGGGCCGATGGAAAAAATCCTGATCAACCTCGACAGCACCGGCCTGCGTCATCACTTTGGCGAACACCTCTACAGTGCCTACGATCTCGACCGTCATAAGCCCGACCCCGCACTCTATCTGCATGCCGCCGCACAACTGGGCATTGAGCCCGCCGCCTGCCTGGTAGTGGAAGACAGCCCCTTTGGTGCCGAAGCCGGTCTGCGCGCCGGGATGACCGTCGTGGGTTATGGCGAGCAGCGCGTCAGCCTGCAGCAGATGGGCACCCTGCCACTGGCCGATATGGCGCAACTGCCTGACCTGATCAGCGCCCTGACAACTGATCAGCAGTAACAGAACCAAAACAACGCAGGAGACAGGCGTGATTCGGACCGTTGAACGGCAGGATTTACCACAGCTGCTGGTATTGTGTGGCGACCATGCCCGCTATGAAGGCGCGACTTATGACCCTGCGGGGAAGCAGGCGCAACTGGAGGCAGCCATCTGGAGCACGCAACCCGCCCTATTTGTGCTGGTAGCGGTCGAAGGCGATACGCTGACGGGCTATGCCAGCGCAACCCGCGAGTTCTCCACCTGGGATGCGGACTATTTCCTGCATATGGACTGCCTCTACATCAGTGAAAGCCATCGTGGTCATGGGCTGGGGTATCAGTTTGTCGAGCAGCTCAAACAGCTGGCCAGACAGCTGCGCTGCACTCATCTGCAATGGCAGACACCTGCCGATAACCACAGTGCGGTCAGGTTCTATCAGCGTCTGGGGGCCACCAGCAAAGATAAAAAGCGCTTCTTTCTTGCCTTGTAAAACCCGATCGTGCTTTATGCCATCCTTTTGCCCTCTCAACAGGCGCCTGCCATGACTCCACCTGCCTTCCAGCTCCGCCCCGCTACCGCTGACGACGCCACCGCTATGGTGGCGGTGCACTATGCTGCGGTGCACGCCATCTCCCCGACGCACTACGCTGCCGACATCCTGTCTTCCTGGTCACCTGAACCGGATGAGTATCGTTGTGCCTGGCTGGCCCATCTGGTCGACAAGGACAGCACAGTCTGTCAGGTGGCCCTGTCAGCAACGGGGCTCATCGTGGGGTTTGTGCTGGCGCTACCGGCCCAGTCCAGACTGCAGGCGCTGTATGTCGATCCCGGTTGCAGCGGCCAGGGTGTGGGTGTCAGTCTGCTCAGGGCGGTGGAAGAACAGTGCTATCAGAGTGGCGTGAGCGTACTGGAGCTGTATGCCTCATATAACGCGGAGCACTTCTACCGCCATCAGGGCTATATGTCAGTCAGCGCGGCCACCCAGTCACTGGCCGATGGCAGCAGTATGAGTGCCGTATTGATGTGCAAACATCTGGCAAAGGCGGGCTGAATAAGGGCAGATGAGATGGAGCTGGCGGAGGGTGGCCGAGATGGTGAATGGCTGACCCTTCCTGGCGCAATCATTCACGATGTCATGCCACGCTGACTCAGTAATCAGATAGGTACTGCCATTGATTTCCTCTTCGGATTTGACCGTATCCCGCCCCAGCACCTGCGTGCATTTACTATTCGCTGCTGTTTAGTGCAAAAGAGGCGACCGTATATTGTTCGCCGTTTTTCTCGCAGTCAGCAGCAATCGTTTGCCAATATTTCTCAGTAACTAAATAGGTGCTGCCGTTGATGTCGGCTTGTGTTTTGACGGTATCTTTTCCGAAGATCCAGTGACGCCGGGACAACGCCAGACTGGTATCCGGTCGGTCCTCATCTACCGTACCTTCCCACAGCGCCAGCATCTTTGCTTCCTGCCAGTGAGCAAAGGCAATGATATGCCCATCATCCCAGCGATACCCTACCGTGCAAAGATGATTAGTTTTTCCATTCTCTTCATAAAGCGCTATCAGCTCAGCAATCGCTGATTGTGGCCGGGTAAAATACGGCTGAGTTGAAAGAACCACTCTTTCTTTGGCACTTTTATTGAAAACATCGGGTAACTGATCAGCCTTACTGACATTGATGCTGGAGAAAAAGGCGGCAACAGTGCACAAAATATAACAACGGACATTATTCATTTTCTTCCACCGCATATTATTTTTTTGCCTTAGAGAGAAAACTATCAGAGAGCGTATAAAACGTCTGGCCACCTTTATCTGCAAAAAAGACGAAATTTGATCCCGGGCTGTCTGAGCCGGTAGTACGCCAGGAATACAAACCAGACTGACAGGTAATCCACGCATGTTTATTAACAGCACAAGCAGGAAAACAAGGTGAAAGAACGATCTTGTCATACCACCTAACATAAAAATGGCCCGGTTTTCCTCCGGGCCATTTTGCATTACCGACACTGAGCTTCAGTTATTGCTGACAAAGGGGTCAATAGTGAACTGTCTGCCATTCTTTGCACAATCATTCACTATGTCATGCCACGCTGATGCAGTAATCAGATAGGAGCTGCCGTTGACTTCCTCTTTGGATTTGACCGTATCCCGCCCCAACACGAGCTCTTTCCTCGCTAATGCCATGCTGGCAATCTGTGTTTCTTCATCATCGCCCCCTTGCCAAAGGATAATCTCCTTCTGTTCTTGCCAGTGCACCCAGACCTGCATGTTTCCATTACTCCACTGGTAGCCAACAATGCAGAAATGATTTGTCTGATCATTCTTACTCGATCTGGCAATTCTTGCCTGAATAGAGGGCTCTGGAAAAGAAAAATAGCTGTTTGCTGATGTATCAAAACGGCTTGCAGGTTGATTTTCATCACTAAATGGAGAACTGGGTATATCACTGCCAAATGCAGTGTTAAGCATCAAAGAGAAGATAAGATAAGAAAAAAGTAAACTATACTTTTTAAATAAAAGACAAAACGCCATGTCACTTACTACCCTTACCTGAATCTTTAATAAAAAATTCTGTCAACGTGTAAAAATCCTGCCCGCCTTTACTGGAAAATAGAACAAAATTCTTCCCCGGAGATGCAGCACCACTAGTGCGCCACGCATACAATTTGGTAGTACAGGGATCTTTTCCAAGCTCACTTTCACTTAAGCGTGCAGTAGCAACAGCCAGTGCAATGTAGTCTCTAAATGCTTTGTTTTTCACATGAGTTCCATCATTGGCTATCGCAATATATCTGGCCAGATTATCACCTAGCACAGTGGAGAGTTTCGGATAATTGGAAAAACCTTCGACTTGATTTGGCGCCTTAACAAATTCGACTAAATTATTGATATTCTTTCCAGCACCAAAGAACTCCGACCCTAGTTGCATTCTGTTTATGAATACAAACCGCATCCACTTCATGCATTCTTCAACCTCACTACTGCTGTAACCCGGTAAACCCGGCGTAATATTCTCCACCAGCAGCATCCGCGTCAGCATACCTACCTCGGTACTGTCTGCCGGCAGCCTGATCTCGGGGAGTACTTCCACCTCCAGCGGTGCCGTGGTCTGGTCTTTTTTGGTCAGTGTAGGAGTGCCGTCATTGAGGAAAGCGTCGACGAAGGTACGCTGGCTGGTGACGATGCCATCGCGACGCACCTCGATGCGCAGTGACTGCTCCAGCATCCGGTCATTGACCTGTACGGCGGAGACCGTCAGCAATTGTGGATTACGGCTTTTGAGAACGATATGGCGGCGGTTGCTGCCCAGTCCTTCCACCTTGATCGGCAGGCTGTTGCCCGCCACCAGTGTGATCTTGTTGCCTAATGGAGCGCGATTATTGCGATAGAGCTTGGCCATCGGTCTGTCCTTGTTGCCCGGATAAAGCCAGAAAACGTGCCTGAGCACGTGCGGATCGCGGAACAGCAGCTGAACAGTCGACATCGACGTCATGGGGGAAGGGAGGCGCTCAGCCATCCTGCTGGCAGTCCGCCGGGGTCAAAAAGTGTTCATCATCCGTGATGCCCGGCAACATACCGCGAAGAGCCAGCCCCAGCAAGGGGAAACCCTGCCTGCTCTGACTGACCGACGTGCGACTGCGCCACTTTGTCTGCTTGCGATTTTGGCCACCGCCCTAACTTTGGTAGTCTTGTGCCCTGTTTTTCCGAGGCAGATGACTGGCTATGACTACCCTGGACCTGGACGTACTGATTATTGGCGGCGGCATCGCAGGCCTGTGGCTGCAGAACCGGCTGCATCGTCAGGGCTATGCCACCGTACTGGTGGAAGCCGATACCCTGGGCGGCAAGCAGAGCGTCTGTTCTCAGGGCATTATTCATGGCGGCACCAAGTACGCGCTGAACGGCATGCTGACACAGGCCGCCAATGCCATCGCCGCCATGCCCGGCCGCTGGCAGGCCGCCCTACGGGGGGAAGGCGATGTCGATCTGCGCGCGGCACGGCAGCTAAGTGACGCTCACTATATGTGGTCCAGCGGCAGTCTTGGCGGCAAGCTCACCAGCTTCTTCGCCAGCAAGGCGCTGCGCGGCCGGGTGGATACCCCGGACGCCGACAAACCCGCCATTTTTCAGGATCCGGCGTTTCGCGGCAGCCTCTATCGTCTGAACGAAATCGTGCTGGATGTCCCTTCCGTCCTGCGCGCCCTGCGTCTGCCCGGCCGTCAGCTCAGGGCACGTGCCGGTGACAATCTGATCTTCAGCGATGGCGTATGGACACTGACAGACGGCGATCTGCAGATTCGTGCCAGACGTACCGTCCTGACCGCAGGTGAAGGTACCGAGGCCCTGACCCGGCAGCTGGGGCTGGATATCCCCATGCAGCGCCGCCCCCTGCAGATGGTAATGGCCAAGCATCGCTACCCTCATCCCATTTATGCCCACTGTATCGGTGCCAGCAGCAAACCACTGGCGACCATTACCACCCATCCTCATCAGGATGGCAGTCAGGTCTGGTATATCGGTGGTGAAGTGGCCGAAAGCGGCGTTGAGCGCAGCGCCACTGAGCAGATCGCCCATGCCCGCGAAGTCGTCGGTAAGCTGTTGCCCTGGGTCGATCTGGGTGCCGCAGAGTGGGCCACCCTGCCCATCAACCGTGCGGAGCCCAGGCAGTCCGGTCTGGTGCGTCCCGATACCGCCTATGCTCAGGCAGTCGGTGAAATGATCGTCTGCTGGCCGACCAAGCTGGCGCTGTCTGCCGATCTGAGTGATCAGGTACTGGCCATGTTGCCCGCCCCCAGCGGTGAAGTGGTCACGCTACCTGCCGGACTGCCCGAGCCGGACGTCAGCCTGCCCATCTGGGATCAGTTACTGTGAGCCACAGGAGCAGCCAAATGACCACTGATACTCTGCATGATCTGCCGCGCCGCCCTCTTGGCCAGACCGGTCTGATGCTATCGCCGATGGGTTTTGGCACCGTCAAACTGGGCCGTAATCAGGGGGTGAAATATCCCGCCGGGTTTGAGCTGCCTGATGACCGTACTGCTCTTAACCTGCTGGCCGAAGCACAGGCGCTGGGCATCAATCTGCTGGATACCGCCCCCGCCTATGGCAGCAGTGAACTGCGCCTCGGCACCCTGCTGCGTGGCCAGCGACAGCAGTGGCTGATCTGCTCCAAGGTGGGGGAAGAGTTCAGCGACGGCGAGTCCAGCTACTGCTATACATCGGAGCATATCCGCATGTCGGTGGAGCGCTCACTGCTGCGACTGAACACCGATGTGATTGATCTGATGCTGCTGCATTCCGACGGTAACGACGTCGACAATATCCAGCGTTACGGTTCACTGCAGGTGCTGAATGAGCTGAAGCAGCAGGGCAAGCTGCGCGCCACCGGTATCTCCAGCAAGACGGTGGAAGGTGGCCTGCTGGCGCTGCAACAGAGCGACTGCGCCATGGTCACCCTCAACCTCCATCAGCAGGATGAACAGCCGGTCATTGACTATGCGGCCAGCCACGACAAGGGCATCCTGATCAAGAAGGCGCTGGCCTCCGGCCATGTCTGTCTGCAGCCGGGACAAGACCCGGTGCAGGCCAGCTTTGAGCTGATCTTTGCCCGTCCCGGCGTCACCTCTGTGATCATCGGCACGCTTAATGCGGGGCATCTGCGCCATAACGTGGCGGTGATGGCCGGGATGCTGCAATCGTCTAAATCAGTAACAGATTGATATCTCGTTGGAAACGTGCGGCTTGCACACATAGCTGAACAATCTGCGGCCAGTTTTCAGTTATGGTTCTGGCCTTGAGGCTATATTCTCGCCGAGTTTTCTTAATACGCAGCGATTTCGGTAGCCTAGCCAATATGCCTTCCATATCAGCATTACATTCGAGACCATAGTGAGCAGAATGACCGACCGGTAAGCATGCAGCGGCCACCCATGCTTCCGTGGACTTAGAGGGGATACAAACAACACTTTTGCTGCCTGTTGCAATACTACCCAACCAACCTAGTAGCACTCTTTCTAAAACCATGACGGTATCATCAGGAGGTGGGCAGGGTAATGAACAAGGGAGTGGTGGCAATAATGCTGAACGAGCATAGTTCTCAACAGCACTGCCGCAGTCTGCATAGTTCTTGTCTGCAACATCGGCATCTAAATGCACAATAACCAGATCGAATAGCGAAAGTGTCGAATCATGCTCCAAAGAGGCAAATCCTCGCTCTCGAAACTCCTTACACCATTTGAACACCCCACCCCAACCACCGCCCATATCTGGGCGAGTTTCCTCAGGTTGCAACAGAGTTAGTTTAAAGTCTCGGCGGTGCGCAAGGATGGCATTTAAGCCAGCCTCAATAACGACTAGATCGGTAACTCCTTCTGCTACAAGGGCAATCTGCAAAGGCTTAGACATTTGGCACGGCCCCCAAACTACCCATCAACCAAAGCCGAGAAAGAGGGTATGTTGCATTTAGAGCGCGCAGATCGTCATTCAGCTCTATGCGACGAACACAGGTATGACCATGGTTATTACGCTCAACGACAAATAGCCTTACCTCATTGTCATCCAAATCTAAGCCATCCAATACTGCTGGATTATGAACTGTAAACAGCATCTGACGCTGGTTATCAGCATGCGCTAACCAAGACTTAAGTTTAGAGGTCAGTCGTGTCAGTAAGCGAGGGTTAAGTGCCTGATCCAAGTTGTCTATAGCAAAAGTTTTGGGAGCGACGGGAGATAAACAAAGTACTGCACAGAACAGGATATAAAGCGCTCCTTCACTTGCATCATAGGCCGTTAACTCGTTGCGGCTACGCCCCATGAATCGATCAGTGAACTTCATCAGATACTTACTATGAGCCACCGACGGCGATAGTATCTGCCCTGCAGACGTTGTTGTGTCGACATCTGCGACCCAGTCAATCAACTCTAGAACATCATCAAGCAAGCTTTCATCGTGCTCTAGCACGACTTTACGCAACTCAGCAAAGGCCTCGGCCAATCGCCCACCGGATAAACCTACGGGATTGCGAGATTGGGGATCCACCGCCATTGCACGCAATGCTGGAGTGTTTGGCGAATAGATCGCGTAGTTTTGAAGCCTTAGCATTAGTTGCGCACTTACGGTCTCCGGTGGGATGTCTGCCATTTTCAAAGCCGCCAGCCCAGCGGTGGCTGACAAGTGCCCACGGTTCCGTACCCCTCCAGATATCAGGGTTCGACCTCCCTCAGACAAATGCTCAGTCTTGTATGTCCAGGCGGGTTCAGGAGCTTCCAGTGGATTCAGCAATGACACTCTATATTCTGCACCATCAGAGCTAGCCCGAAGGCCGATGGCGGGAGGTGTTCTGTGCCCATCAAACGAAGTTTTATATAACCTCGGCATACCGGGTCGAACACCCCGGCGCAGTAAAGACTCATCATCCACTTTGCCATTTGCTGCGGCACCCAAGACCCCAATTGCTTCAAGAATATTACTTTTACCTACACCATTGGCTCCGATAAAACAGTTAACGCTGCCCAGGTCAACTGACTCAGTGGCTATCGATTTGAATCCATCGATTTGAATAGTCCTGATCATGCTGTACTCCTCAAAAGCAAAACGGGTGGCTATATCCCAGCCTGATCCATATCTGAGTGCGGAATAAGTAATCTGCGATAAGGCAAAGTTACAAGAAAAAGACGCATATTAGCACTCATATATACCTTCTCAGTCCGCCAGCGCCTTAACTATCCAGTCAATCAGGGTCGCCAGCGTCGGCTGGCGCTGACGGTCCTGATGATAAAGCAGGCTGATCTGCCGCGGTGCCGGAACATAGTCCTGTAACAGCGGCTGCAACTGACCACCGTCAATGGCATCCTGCAGCAGAATGGCAGGCTGCATGACAATGCCAAATCCCGCCAGTGCCGCTGTCTTCAGCGCCTGCCCCTGATTGCTGCGCAGGCGACTGCGGATTTCTTCCTGCGCCTGCCCGCCCAGCTGCCAGCCCCGCCCTTTGCGCCAGAAATTGAAACCAAGGCACTGATGCTGCGACAGATCAGCGGGAGTGAGTGGCTCACCATGGCGTGTAAGATAGGCTGGCGATGCGGCAATCTGCATCTGGTAGGGGCGAAGGGAACGGGCAATCAGGCTGGAGTCGGCCAGACGGCCAATGCGCACCGTCAGATCAGCCCCCACCGCCGTCATATCCAGCTGCTGATCGTTCAGATCCAGCTCGATGCTGACCTGCGGATAGCGCTGCAGATAACCGGTCAGTACCGGCGTCAGGGCCAGACTGCCAAAGGTGACCGGGGCGTTGATGCGCACCCGCCCGCGCGGCTCCTCCTGCTGTTCGGCAGCACTGGCTTCCGCGGCGCGAATATCCTGCAAAATCAGCAGGCAGCGCTGGTAATAGTTCTGCCCCATGGCGGTCAGGCTCTGCTGCCGTGTCGTCCGGTTGAATAACCGCCCACCCAGACGCTGCTCCAGATGCCGCACGTGTTTGGACACCATCGGTGCCGACAGGGCAAAGCGCTCAGCAGCTGCACTGAGGCTGCCCAGATCAACCACGGCGACAAACACTTCCATACTCAGCAGACGGTCCATCATTCCAAACTCCGGGTTAGCAATGTGCAAAACCCTAGCGCATTTTTCTGCCTTTACCCAGCTGGAATACTGCGACTTGTTCTTTCCTGTTCAGAAGGAGTTTGCCATGTCTGCCCGCCTTTCTTCCCTGCGCACGGTGCTGTGCGCCAGCACCATCCTGATCTGGAGCAGTGCCAGCATTGCCCAGCCGTTACTGCGACCCACGCTGGATCTGGCCAGTGCCCGCCAGATTGCTGCGGGCTGTGAAGCCTTCGCCCTCAAACAGGGCTGGCACATGGTGGTGGCCATTGATGATGCGACGGGGCAGCTGCTGCACTTTGCCCGCATGGACGATGCCCTGCCGGTCAGTACCAGTGTGGCCCAGCTGAAGGCCAATACCGCAGCAGGCTTACGCCTGTCGACCCGACAGGTCAGGGAGGCGGTAAAAAGTAATCAGGGAGCGCAGTATATCCCCGGCATTACCGTGGTCGCCGGTGGGCTGCCGATTACCGATGCCCACGGTCAGGTCATCGGCAGTATTGGTGTGAGCGGAGGCAGTGAGGATCAGGACGAGCAGTGTGCTCAGGCAGGGCTGGCGGCTATCAGCTTCAACTAACCGCCCTCTTCGCTAGCCCTCAGGGCATGTCGCCAAACATGCCCTTACACTTTCAGCCTTTACACTGCTTTACTGAAACTCGCACAATGGTGTGCTATTGGATAAGAAGTGTGATTGCTCTGTACCCTGCCCAGCTGCAAGGTTGCGGCGTAAGAACGTGGTCACGTTCTGCGCCCGGAGTGGTTACGCTGTCCTGACAATATTGCAGTGAGCAAGGATTTGGGTTTGAAGGATCTCATCAGGCGTCTCAGCTTCGTCACGGCGCTGACCTTGAGTTACAGCGCTTGGGCTGCCGACGCGCCCTCCCTCAAGGTCAAGATTGAAGGGGTGAAGGGCGAGCTGGCCGACAACGTCGAAGCATACCTCGGTATCGAAAAGCTGACCAAGGGCACGCTGCCTGGCCCTGCACGTATTCGCTACCTGCATCGTCAGGCTGAGCTGCAGATTACTCAGGCACTTGCGCCTTTCGGTTATTATCGCCCCCACATTGAAAGCGACCTGGAACAGCAGGGTGACAACTGGATCGCCCACTATGTGATCGATCCGGGTACCGCCGTTCCCTACGGCAAGATCAATGTGCAGATCAGCGGCCCGGGGGAGAAAGACCGGGTCCTGCAGAGCATCATCAAAGACAGCGGCCTGAAGAGCGGCAAGCCCCTGCGCCATGCCGATTACGAGGCACTGAAATCCAAGCTGCAGTCACAGGCAGCGGACCGGGGCTACTACGATGCCCACTTCACTACCCAGACGCTGGCCATCGACATGGCCGACTATCAGGCCAATATCGATCTGATACTGGACACCGGCCCGCGCTACCGCATTGGCGAGGTCCGCTTCGCTGATGCACCGGTACGCAAGTCGCTGCTGGAGCGCTACGTCACCTTCGAGCGTGGCGACTACGTCTCCACCCGCCGCTTGCTGGATCTGCAGAGCAGTCTGGTCGACAGCGAATACTTCAGCCGGGTGGAAGTCCAGCCGCAATGGGATGAAGCCCAGGGCGACGAGGTACCGGTGGATGTAGTGCTGGAACCCAACAAGCGCACACGCTACCGCTTCGGGGTCGGCTATGGCACCGATACCGGTGCACGCATGCGCTTTGACCAGACCCGCCGCTGGATCAATGACCGAGGCCATCGCTTCAACACCTCGATCCTGCTGTCACAGGTCAACAATGATCTGGTGCTGAATTACATCATCCCCGGCAAGCACCCGCAGACCGATCAGTACACCTTCCGCACCCAGTACAGTACCGAGAACTCCGACACCACTGACTCCACTACCCTGGCAGTGGGCTCCAGCTGGCAGAAGAAGCTGGATAACGGCTGGCAGCGCATCATGTCCCTTGACCTTGAGCAGGAGGATTACACCCTTGATGACGAGGAATACAGCTCGCTGTTCCTGATCCCGAGCAGCACCTGGAGTGTCACTCGCTCCCGTAATCCGCTGCGTGCGGCCGAGGGTTACCGTCTGTCCTTTGCCCTGCGTGGTGCGGCAGAAAGCGTGCTGTCTGACACCAACTTTGTGCAGGCCGAGGCCAGTGGCAAATACGTCACAACCCTGACGCCACGCACCCGCCTGCTGACCCGTGCCGATTTAGGTGCCACCTGGGCAGGGGACTTTGAACAAATCCCCACCACCCATCGCTTTTACGCCGGTGGCGACAACAGTATCCGTGGTTACGGTTACAAAGAGCTGGGGCCAACCAACTCCTCAGGCACGGTGATTGGCGGCAAATATCTGATGGTAGGCAGTGTGGAGACGGATTATCAGTTCAGGGAAGACTGGCGCGTGGCAGCCTTTGTCGACACGGGTAATGCCTTCAATGACTACCGCGAAGCGATGGTCACCGGGGTCGGTGTCGGGCTGCGCTGGCAGTCTCCGGTCGGGCCGGTCCGCATTGATCTTGCCAAGCCGCTCAATGACGAGCGTTCGTTCCGAATTCACTTTACCCTGGGTCCTGATCTGTGAGTGCTGACGCTGCCAAGCCGCCGAAATCTTCCCCCTCTGTTACGCTCCTGTCGCTGCCCTGGCGACTGCTGCGCATTGTGCTGGCCGTACTCTGTCTGCTGCTTGTTCTGCTCCTCGCCACCCTTGGCTGGCTGGCTGGCAGCACCTCAGGTACCCGCACCCTGCTGAATGAGGCCCGAGGCTTTATCCCCGGACAATTCAGTTACGGTCAGGTAGAAGGCACCCTGCTCGGCCATCTGCAGCTCAGTGATATTCGTTATCAGGATGCCACCGGCAAGCTGCAGGTCAGCCTGCAGCAGCTGACCCTCAACTGGCAGCCTGCGGCCCTGCTCAGCCTGTCGGCACCGACCCTGCATGTGAAAGACCTGCTGGCCAGCGGTCTGCAGGTTCAGCTGCCACCGTCATCACCCAGTGAACCCGGCACCGAGCCGCTGACGCTGCCTGACATCGCCTTACCGCTGGGCGTGCAGCTGGACCATATTGAACTCAGTGATGCCAGTCTGACCCCCGCCGCCACGGGCAGCGGCGAACCGCCCGCGACCCAGCAGATCAAACAGCTGCTGCTCAGTGCCCACAACGAAGGCAGCGTTCTGAAACTGCAGACCCTGTCTCTCGACAGCCCCATCGCCAGTGCCAGTATCACAGGTCAGGTTGAGCCAGTGGGTAAGTACCCCCTCACACTGGAGATGAAGTGGCATCTGGCCCTACCGCAGCAGCCGGTGCTGGATGGCAGCGGCAGGCTCAGTGGTGATCTGCAGCAGCTGCAGCTGACCCAGCTGATCAGCGGCCCCGGACAGCTCAAGCTTGATGCCGAGGCCAGCGATCCACTGGGCAAACTGGCGTTCAAGGTCAAACTAGGCTTGCAGGATATACAGCTGGGTGCGGTCTCAGCGGACTTGCAGGACCGCCTGCTGAACGGCGAGCTGACCAGCAGTGGCACCCTGCAGGACATTCAGGCCAATGCCAGTCTGCATACCGAGCTGCCACAGCTGGGCAAGACCGATCTGCAACTGGCGGCCACGACCGACATGCAGCAGGTCAGCATCCAGCAGTTACAGCTGCTGCTGCCGGACAGCAACAGTCAGGTTCAGCTGCAAGGCCGTATTGCCGCCCTGCAGCAGACTCCCACCTTTGATCTCAAGGGCCACTGGCAGCGCCTGCGCTACCCTCTGCAGGGCGAGGCCCAGTATCAGAGCCCGCAGGGTGAAGTCAGCCTCAGTGGCCCGCTGGATAACTATCAGCTGGCCCTGCATACCGAAGTCGCCGGTACCGATATTCCCGCTGCGACCATCAGCCTGCAGGGCCAGGGCAGTACCGCCGCACTGCGGGATCTGAACCTGCAGATCAATACGCTGGGCGGCACACTCAGCAGCCAGGGCCAGCTGGCCTGGGCGCCTCAGCCTGGCTGGAAGCTCGCACTCAAGGGTGACAAGCTCAATCCGGGCAAACAATGGCCGGATCTGGCCGGCACAGTCGGCTTCGCCCTCAGCAGTGAAGGACAACTGCAGGCTGATGGCCCCCATCTGACCGCCGTGATCGAACAGCTGTCAGGCAGCCTGCACCAGCAGCCGCTGAAAGGTCAGGGTAAGGTGGCCATGGCCGGTCAGGACATCAACATCGACGGACTGGATCTGAGCTGGGGCAATGCCCGTCTGCAGACCGCCGGACGGGTCAATGACCAGCTCGATCTGAACTGGAAACTGCAAGCCAGCAACCTCAATAAACTGCTGCCACAGGCACGCGGCAGCATCGATGCCAGCGGCACCCTGTCCGGCCAGCGTCTGACCCCGGCAGTGAAGGCCAAAATCAGTGCCAGCCAGCTGGGTTACACCGACTCCCGGCTGGACAGTCTGAAGGCCGATATTGCCCTTGATCTCAGCTGGCAGCAGGCGGCAGCCATCGATATCGAAGCCAGCAAGATCTACGCCGGTGGTCAGCGTCTGGACAGCGTGGTGCTGAAAGGACAGGGCGTGGAACAGAAACACAGCCTGAATCTCACCGCCAAAGGCCCCATGCTACAACTGCAGACCCAACTGAGCGGTGGCTGGAATAAAGACAGCTGGAGCGGCCAGATCAGCCAGTTTGATCTGCGTAACGACGATGCTGGTCACTGGCAGCTGCGCCAGCCCGCCGCGCTCAAGGCCAGCGCCACTGCCGCCAGCCTTGGCAGCTTTTGCCTGAACCGTGAACACAGTCAGGCCAGCCTGTGCAGCAGCGGCCAGTGGTCAGGCAGCAAAGGCAGTCAGGGCAAGGTTGACCTGCGCCAGCTGCCGCTCGACATGCTGACCGCCTTCCTGCCCGGCACCAGCGACATCGCCGGTTATCTGAATGCCGATGCCAACTTCAGCCAGGCCCCGGGCAAGGCGCCACGCTTTACCGCCAATGCGGCCCTGCAGGACAGCAAGATCACGCTGGATGACCCCGGCCTCAGTGTCAGCCTCAATCAGGTCAGCCTGACCGCCAGCGGCGAAAACGACAACCTCAATGCTCAGCTGCAGTTACAGCTGGCCGAAGTCAAAGGTAATGTGCAGGCCAACGTCGCCATCAAGGGGATGAGCAGCAAGCAGTTACTGAGTGGCAACCTGTCCACCCAGATGCAGGATCTGCGCATCGTCAGCGTCTTCGTCCCCGACCTGCAGGATGTGTCTGGCCGTTTGCAGGGCAACCTGAATCTGGGCGGCACCCTGCAGCAACCGGCCATTCGCGGCAAACTGGGGCTGTATGATGCTGGCGCCGCAGTACCGGTCGCCGGACTGCAGCTGAAGAACATGCAGCTGGAACTGGCCGATGCGCCGGACAATCCGGAGATGATGACCATCAACGGCAAAGTCGATTCCGGCAAGGGCACTATCACCATCGGCGGCAGTCTGGCGCCCCTGGCGGGCAAGGTCGACATGACCCTCAAAGGGCAGGACTTCCAGGCCATGGGGACCGAGGATATTCAGACGTGGATTTCACCGGATATGTCCATCCGGGTCGACCCGGAAAAAGTGCAGGTACGTGGTGAGCTGAGTATTCCCAAAGCACTGATTCAGCCGCCTCAGCTCAGTTCAGCGGTCACCTCTTCGGGTGACACCGTGATCGTCACCGGCAAGCAGGACAGCTCCCCCCTGCCCGGTAAACAGGGGCTGGATGTCAATCTGCGCCTGACCCTGGGCAAGGACGTCAACGTCAATGCCTATGGCTTCAAAGGCCGTCTGGAGGGCAGCATTCTGGTCAGCCAGACCAGCAACCGCGCCGCCAGTGCTACCGGTAACATCAATGTCGCCGCCGGTCAGTACACCATCTACGGCCAGGATCTGAACATCAACCGCGGCAGTCTGGTCTACACCGGCGGCCCGGTCGATAACCCCGGACTGGATATGCGCGTCACCCGTGAATTTGACGAAGATAATGTCACTGTCGGCGCTCAGGTCAGTGGCACGATCCGCAGTCCGAAGATGACCCTGATCTCCACGCCGTCGATGCCGGACAGCTCCCTGCTGTCCTATCTGATTCTTGGCAAAAGCCCGGATGCGTCCTCCTCCTCTGAACAGGAAATGATGATGCATGCGGCACTGGCACTGGGCGCCAAAGGCGGCAATGCGCTGCTGGGCAATGTCGGCAAGGCACTGAACCTGGATACCATCGGTATTGATACCGGCAGTACGCTGGAAGAGGCCTCCCTGTCCATCGGCAAATACCTGACCCCGGACCTGTACATCAAGTACGGCATGGGGCTGATCGAACCCAGCAGCCAGTTCCTGATCCGCTATAAGCTGACCCGTAACGTCAGCTTTGAGTCCCAGACCGGCACCACCTCCAGTGGCGCCGATGTGTTCTATACTCTGGAACGCTGACGGCACGTCCCTGCCGCCCGCGTAGCGATGACAGCGAGGTATGTGATGGAGCCAGTGGCCTTTCTTGATGGCCGGGTACAGGTCGAAGTGGGTGACATTACCACTGCCCGTGTCGATGCCATCGTCAATGCCGCCAACAGCAGCCTGCTGGGCGGCGGTGGCGTCGATGGCGCCATCCATCTGGCCGGTGGGCCGGTCATCCTCAGCGCATGCCAGCGCCTGCGACAGACCCGCTTCCCTGAGGGCCTGCCTGCCGGTGAGGCGGTCATCACGCCCGGTGGCAAGCTGGCAGCGCCCTGGGTCATTCATACCGTTGGGCCGATTTATCATGTTGCCGGGCAGAAGGCTGCCCTGCTGCTGGGTAACTGTTATCGCAATGTACTGGATCTGGCACTCAGCCGGTCATTGCATACCCTGGCCTTTCCCGCCATCGCCACCGGTGTCTACGGTTTCCCCCGTGAACAGGCCGCGCAGGTGGTTTCCCACGTTCTGACGGAACGATTACTCCAGCCGCCCCTCGACAGCCAGATCCGTCAGGTTCGCCTGATCTTCTTCCGCCAGGAAGATGCGGAGGTGTTTCTTGAGAATCAGACGTTCCCTGCCTAGTCTGCTGCTCCTGACCATACTGGGCGGCTGCAGCAGCCTGCCCTGGCAAGACCGCGACAGCACCCTGGTGATGCGTAAAGTCGAAGAAGAGGGCACCTTCCGTCTGCAGCAGATTGATGTGCAGCCACCGCGGCTGATTGCCGAGCGCAAGGTTCCGAAAGGTGACTACCTCAGCCTGCAGCAGCAAGGTAACAGCTGGCTGGCACAGGCCGGGAACTGGCAGCGCCGTCTGCCCGCCGGTCAATACGCCTGGTATCGGCTGCCAGCTGAACACCCCGCCACAGACCCTAATACGCAAGGCCCCAGCCGTCAGGATATGACGGATCTGGGAGTGAACATCCTGCGTGCCCTGCTGAACTGATCATCCTGAGGCCATCTGCCATGACCGCCTGGTCTGCACTGCTCAGCGGCGGGTTCGGCGACAGGCTCAGGTTTCTGAGCCACTGAGCCACTGAGCTACTGAGCTACTGAGCTACTGAGCTACTGAGCTACGGAGCTACGGAGCTACGGAGCTACTGAGCCAGAGAAGCACATCGGCCCCCGGAGAGCCTTACCAACCCAGTTCATCGGCTTATATTATTGATATTCATCTAAATAAATCATTATTCTGCCGATATATTCCGCTCATACATCAGCACAATTCATTTTTTCATCAACGCCATTTCAATATGCACAATGTGCAGTTAGCCTGACATTATCTTTACTTCAGTTTTACACCCTTCTCACCCAATACTCGTCATTTGCGGCCGATATAGTCAGACATTAATCCCGGGGTCTGATAATTGCTGTAACAGGAATGCGTCGGGGTTAAATCAGCCTTTTATTTCAGGCATTTACCAAGGCAATTCGAAAACAGCAAATGGAGTGAATAAAGATGAGTATTTCTGGCATATCCAGCTCCTCGTACAGCTACAGTACATCGAGCAGCTCTTCCACACAGAAATCAGGGGGCTTTGAAGACCAGCTGAGCGCCCTGACCGACGCCATCGACTCAGGCGATGTTGATGCTATCCAGAGCGCCTACGATGCCATGACGGCCAATCAGCCGGACGGTGCAGGAGATGGCGACGATCCCATCAGCACTCTGCTGTCACAGGTCGAGGCCGGCCTGGCCAGTGGAGATGTCAGCTCCATTCAGAGCGCCGCCAGCGACTTTGCCAGTGCTACACCTCCCAGTGGCGGTGATATGCCACCTCCTCCACCCGGCGGCATGATGGACAAGGACTCCAGTGACAGCCTGACCAGCCTGCTGGATGCGCTGGACTCCGGTGACACCGACAGCGCCCAGACCGCCTATGACAGCCTGGTGTCTGCGCTGAGTACCAACGACAGCGATAGCGATGACGACGATGACAACCCGCTTAAACAGGCGCTGAGTCAGGTGGGCAGCGCACTGTCGTCCGGCGATACCGCGTCGGCCCAGAGCTATCTGCAAAGTGCGCTGCAGGGCATGCCCAATGGCAGCATGGTAAACACCTCGGCATAAGCTGATGCTGCCTGCATCCTCTCACATGCATGCCTGCCTGCGCCTGTCCGGCGGTCAGCGATCCGCCAGCAGGTGCCACTCTTGCCCTTTTTCATCTCACTGGGCGGCAATTTCATGCCGCCTGGCTGAGATGAATTGCCGTCGCATTAATAGCCCATTCAGCAGGATGTCCATAAAACCTTGTCAATAGGTAAACATTTTTGCTATCGATTTCCATGAAATTAAATATTTACCTTATATTTACACTAGCCTTACCAATACCCTACCCAGCCATTCCATTTCGCGGAAATTAATTCCAGTTATTTTCATCCTTTCTATTCTGGCAAGTGAATTGCCTTATATCTGTTCAGTTGTCCGTGGCCAATCCACTGCACCGCCCGCATTTAATGCAAGAGCCTGTATCAGGCTCGCTGTAGTGATATGCCAGCCTGTACCGACACGAGACCTTAACCATGCCAATGCCATGACCCCTGCCTGAGGATGGGCAGAAGGAGCGTTACCATGTCATCTATAAGCAGCATCAGTTCCAGTGCATACACCTCGGAACTACTGCGACTTCAGGGAACCAGTAACAGCCAGACCACCCAGCAGATCGAGCCGCCGCCTCCGCCGCCCCCGCAATCGTCGGACAGTCTGCTGACGGCACTGACCAGCGCGCTGTCCGATACCGGGCTGACCAGCAGCGATGACAGCAGTACCGATGACTCCACCTACGATGCCCTGACGGCGGCGTCGGCGACATCGACGGATGAACAGACGGCGGCGCTGCAGGACTTTATGCAGACCCTGCTGGCCACCCTGCATGATCAGGGCGTCAGCAGCACCGACAGCAGTGCCAGCAACAGCGGTTACGGCTCTCAGAATCCGATGCAGGACGACCTGCAGAGCCTGATTACTCAGATCAACTCAGGCGACTCAAGCAGCGCCACTACCGAACTGGAAACCAAGTACGCCGATCTGCTCGCGGCGCTGGGAGTATCAGGCAGCAATGTGTCTCTGACCGATCTGCTCAGCCAGTTCTCCTCCAACCTGCCCAGTGACCAGAACAGTCGTATGGGGGCAATGCTCAATATTTCCGCCTGAGCACCGCAAAAAAATCCGGCCCCTCAGGGCCGGATCACAGGTCGCTGGATAACCTCCCGAATCAGTGCAGCTGATCAGGGGTGACCACCACCCAGTTTTTATCAGCGGTGACTTCCTGACCGAGATCAGCCTGCTTCTTGGCTGCCTCGCCCCACCACTTTTCCATCTGCGTCATGTACTTGGCCTTGCGGTTGACCCAGACGCGCACGCCGCCCTGATCCACATCAGTGCCGTTGAACAGCATATAGCCGTCTGACAGCGGTGAGTCACCGGCCACCAGCACCGGCTTACGCCACTGATCAATCCAGCCGAGGATGGAACCCAGCTTGCCTTCGTACCAGGTCATGGGGTTCATCAGATAAGGGGTCATCACCAGCGACATATTCTTCGCCGGGTCATAGCTGCCCTGCTTGATCTGCAGCCGTGAAGTCGTCAGTGCCTGAGTCTGCGGATCCTTGAGCAGCATGTTGACGCCGATGACGTTCTGCGGTTTGACGTTGTAGCCGTACTTGGGATCGCTGGCGATCATACGCACGATCTCTTCACTGGCGGCCGTCATCACATAGACGTCAATGCCATTTTCCTGCAGACGGTTGTACAGCTCGGTCATCCCGGCAAACACTTTGGGGGCCTTGACGCTGCTTTCCACCACCTTGTCGCCATCGTAATAGCTGATCGGGATCGGCTGGTCATAGGCCATCACTTCATCGACGTAGCCTTTCAGTTGCTGCAGGGTAAAACCGGCGAAGATTTGTGCCACCCAGGGGTAACACACCAGATTGTCGATTTCACACAGGCGGTAGTAATAGCTGTTCAGGCTTTCCTTGTGCTCCGGGGTGTCCTTGAACGGGATCAGCTTGAGGGAAGGGTCCATGGTGTCGCGCGTCAGCAACCCTTTCATTTCCAGATAGGGCAACAGCGCCTCTTCGATATCGTACTGGTAGCTGGTGTTATCCATGTCAAACACCGCATAGGCACCCTTGTTGGCGTTGGCGCTGATCATGGCATCCAACTGCCTGGCCTGGGCTTCCGGCCAGTGTTTGAGTTCAGTAGCGCAGGCATGCCAGCTCAGCGCCGATAACACCGCTGCGGCCAGCCAGGTCGTCGATTTTTTCATCACAGGCTCCCTTGATCATGAAAGGCGAAAGGCAGGAATCTGGTCTATACCAAAAACCCTCCTTCCGCATGCTAGTGCATGAACAGGGATGTACAGGCCTGAATACGACCTGTACTTAGTTATTCGCCCCAGCAACAGAACCTGTTCGCACAGGCACGAGCCACCTGTCACTGCCGCAGTTGCTGCAGCTCGGCGGGGGGGAAGTCATCCACGAAGTTCTGGAAGGTGCCCACATAACCCTGCGCGCATCGCTGGCTGAACAGCTGGTTAAGCTGCTGCTTGAAATGAATCAGCGCCATCACTTGCTGTCGCATCTGTGGGGAGCCGAACCCCAGACCATCCTCCTGCAGACGTTGCAGGGTCAGGGCATAGGCTTCGGCAAAACGTTCACCGGCGTCGGCACTGTGACAGAGGGAGGCTCGATGCACCCGGTAATCATGCAGGGGCTCAGTGCAGTAACGGGCATAGCCTGCTTGCTCCAGTGCACGCAGATTAAACAGTGTATCGGCTCCACGGGGCAGATCATCCCAGCCACGCTGGATCAGCTGGCGATGAAAGACAAACAACAGCGGCACGTGGGTGTGGAAAAAATCATCCAGCTCCAGCCGGCCCTGCGGGTGATTGCTGAAAGCCAGATGCAGTACGCGATTATTACTATCGTCCACCACCCGGGCGTTATCCGCCGCCAGCCCGGTATCTCTGGCCAGCTCCAGCAGGCGCTGAAGTCGCTGTGGGTCATAACAATCATCAGCGTCCAGAGGAGCAATCCACTGTCCGCGCGCAGCGCCCAGCGCCAGATTGCGGGTCAGATTGGGGCCGCTTCCCATCCGGGTGGAAAACAGCTGACGCAGACGCGGATCGCTGACCCCCTGCTGACGCAGCCAGCCCAGATAGTCCGTGCCGTCATCGGATACCAACAGACACTCCCAATGCTGATGAGTCTGTCGCAACAGGGAATCCACTGCCCGGCGTACATGCCCCTGCCCCTGATACACCGGGGTAATCACGGAAACCAGCTCTGCCATGACCTGCACCTCGTGGTCAGATCGGTGCTGCTATAGTCCTTCCCACTTCTGCTGTCCTTCCGCTGGTAGAACGTGCAAACGTTCCCGATGCTGCAATAACCAACCAGCATTCACTATAGGTCAGCTTCAGCCAGACAGCCTGCCAATCAGCCAGATAACTGATCCAGATGGGTAAGAAAAACGCACTATGCTGCTGTTTCGGCGCAGATGACCGGACAATCACCATCCATATTGGCAAATGATAGAAATTTACCCCGACAGGCGCCTTTATCCGCCGACTCACTCCGCTATACTGGTCGGTGCATTTTCAGGACAAAATGCAGTCAGCTGTTTGATGACTCACCATACGCCCTAATCACTTCCGCCCTAGCGATCGAGTTACCATCATGAGTCTGTTTTCTGCCGTAGAAATGGCCCCCCGCGACCCCATCCTTGGCCTCAACGAAGCCTTTATTGCGGATACCCGCAGCAACAAGGTCAACCTGGGCGTGGGTGTGTACTTCAATGAAGAGGGCCGCATTCCTCTGCTGCGCGCCGTGCAGGAAGCCGAAAAGGTTCGCCTGCAGGCTGCCGCTCCCCGTGGCTACCTGCCCATCGAAGGGATTGCCGCTTATGACAGCGCGGTGCAGAAACTGCTGTTCGGCAGCGATTCTGAACTGCTGGCAGCAGGCCGGGTGGTAACCACTCAGGCGCTGGGAGGCACCGGTGCACTGAAGACCGGTGCCGACTTCCTCAAGCGACTGCTGCCTGATGCCACCGTAGCCATCAGCAACCCCAGCTGGGAAAACCACCGTGCCCTGTTTGAGTCAGCAGGCTTCAATGTCGAGAACTACCCCTATTACGATGCCGCCAGCAATGGCTCTGATATCAAAGGCATGCTGGAAAAGCTCAACAGCCTGCCCGCCCGCTCCATCATCGTGCTGCACGCCTGCTGCCATAACCCTACCGGCGTAGACCTCAGCAACGACGAATGGAAACAGGTACTGGAAGTGCTGCAGGCACGCGATCATGTCCCCTTCCTGGATATCGCCTATCAGGGCTTTGGCGACGGTATCTATGAAGATGCAGAAGCAGTGCGCCTGTTTGCCGCCTCAGGCATGAACTTCTTTGTCTCCAGTTCCTTCTCCAAGTCATTCTCCCTGTACGGCGAGCGTGTCGGCGCCCTGTCACTGGTGACCGCCAGCCGCGAAGAAAGCGCCCGGGTCCTGTCACAGGTGAAACGTGTTATCCGTACCAACTACTCCAACCCACCCACTCACGGTGCCACCGTGGTGGCCAGCGTACTTAACAGCGATGAGCTGCGCGCCATGTGGGAAGCGGAGCTGGGCGAAATGCGTCAGCGTATCCGTGACATGCGCATCAGCATGGTCGACAAGCTGGCCGCTCTGGGCGCCGCCCGTGACTTCAGCTTCGTCAAGCAACAGCGTGGCATGTTCTCCTACTCCGGCCTGACCGCCGATCAGGTGGAACGTATGCGGGCCGAGTTTGGCATCTATGCCGTAGGCTCAGGCCGAATCTGTGTGGCCGCCCTCAACAACGGCAATCTGGATGTGGTCACTCAGGCGATTGCGGAAGTCATTCGCTGATACTGGCTGAAATCCGGCGGTAACTGCTTCAGCATTATCGCCGGACACAGAAACAACAACGGCACCCTGAGGTGCCGTTGTTGTTTCTGATCTGCGATGCCGGTTGTGATGTCATACCGGGCCGACGCTGCCTGACTCAGCGACCAAGCTTGCTCAGCGGCTTGCCCTGCATCAGATTCTGCTCGATCTTCTCCAGAGAGACCCCTCTGGTTTCCGGTACATAGAACAGGGTGAACAGGATAAACACCACGTTCAGTGCCGCGAAGGCCCAGAACGTGCCAGGGCCACCCAGCGTGTTCAGTGTCGTCAGGAAGTAGGCCCCGATAATCATATTGGTTGCCCAGTTGGTTACGGTGGAGCAGGTAATACCGAAATCACGCCCCGCCTGTGGCTGAATCTCGGAGCACAGGATCCAGATCAGCGGGCCGGCAGACATGGCGAACCCGGCCACGAAGACCAGCAACATGGCGACAGCAAAGAGCTGCATACTGGCAGTACCCGTGCCCATATTCAGCAGGTAGCCCAGAATCGCCATGCCGATGCCCATCACCAGGAAGCCGGTATACAGGATGGGCTTGCGGCCCCAGCGATCTACCAGACCAATGGCGATAAAGGTCGCCAGTACGTTGACCAGCCCCACAGAAACCGTGGACCACAGCTGAGCTTCAGTGGAAGCAAAGCCAGCCATGTCGAAGATACGCGGCGCGTAATACATCACCGCATTAATGCCAGTAAACTGCTGGATAACCTGCAGTACCATGCCCAGTGCCACAGTTCGGCGGAACGCCGGACTCTGACGGAAGAGCTCCCAGCCACTGGCGCCTTTTTTCAGGTTGGCACGGATCTCGGTCATTTCACTGTGCACTTCTTCATCGCTGCCACGCAGACGACGCAGCACACTCTGGGCCTCTTCAAAACGCTCTTTAGTGGCCAGCCAGCGCGGACTGCGGGGCAGTACCATGACCCCCAGCAACAGGCCCAGCGCCGGGAAGGTGATCACTCCCAGCATCCACCGCCAGCTCTGCAGGTAACTAAAGGCCGTATTGGACAGAAACGCTGCCAGAATACCGATGGTGATCATCAGCTGATACATGGAAATCATCGAACCACGCACCCGCTCCGGAGCGATTTCCGACAGATAGAGTGGCGCGGTAAAGGAGGCGATACCGACTGCCAGCCCGAGAATCACCCGAGCGACAATAAGCACAGTCGGCGTCCAGGCCGCTGCAGCCAGCAGTGAACCAACCACAAACAAGGCAGCACCGACCATCAGGGCATACTTGCGCCCCAGCTTCTGCGACATCATGCCAGCCGTCAGTGCACCAAGGGTGGCACCGAACATCATGGAGCTGACAATCCACTCCTGCATGGAATCATCAATCTGGAAATCCCTGGCGATAAATGGCAGTGCACCAGAGATCACGCCAATATCCAGGCCAAACAACAACCCTGCCAGTGCGGCGAGGAAACAGGTAAACCAGACCATAGGCACCAGCTTGGCTGGTGTATCGGAGGCAAACGATTTACTGCGGTCAACCATGGGGGCATGGGCCATACAGCGCTCCTTCAGCATCTTGTTATGCTTGTCTGTCTATCCCTGGAGTAGTCCGGCGCTGTATCAGCACCTGTCAGGCGATCCCTGCCCGGCGGCGCTAGAGATTAAGGAGTTGGAAATATTACGCAATATCGTTTCAGCACAGATGGCGACTGTTATGATTCAGTCTGAATCCGCACCTTACCACTCAGTAATATTACCTACATGCTTGATAATTATAGGAAATCTTCACAAGCCTAATTTACGCAATTTAGACTGCAATGTGGTCCGAGGAATCCCCAGCAACTCTGCGGCGGCACCAATATGCCCCGCACTTGTGACCATAGCCTGCTGAATCAGCTCACGCTCCAGTGCAGCCAGCTGTACCGGCAGAGAAGCCGGTGACGGTGCCCCCAGCGGAGCCGCTGGTGCTGCCAGTGAAGGAGTGCTCGAAGCCTGAGAGGAGTGATCAGCCGCCTGAGCAATCTCACTGGTGGCCACCGGGCTCACCGATGTCCGCACCACGTCACTTTCATCCAGAAAATGCAGTTTTTCGAGCCACGGCTGCCCACTCGGCGCTAACAATAAGCTGCGCTGAATCACGTTTTCCAGCATGCGTACATTACCGGGCCAGGGATGCTGCTGCAGCGCCTGCAATGCCTGCTCGCTGATACCCTGAATGTCCGGCCGTATGTCGGCTGCATGCATACGGATAAAATGTGCTGCCAGCACCGTAATATCGCTGCGCCGCTCGCGCAGAGGTGGCACCCGGATAAATCCAACATTCAGACGATAGAACAAATCCTCACGCAACCGGCCCGCTCGAATCTCTTCCCAGGGAGGCGTATTCATCGCCGCAATAATGCGAACATTGACCTGTTGCTCACGTCCGCTGCCCAGTGGTGAGAAACGCCCATCCTGCAGCACTCGCAACAGCTTGCCCTGCAGCTCGATGGGCATGGAATTCAGCTCATCAAGAAACAGGCTGCCGCCATCCGCCAGAGCAAACAGCCCCTTACGGGTCTCCGCTCCCGTGAAGGCTCCTCTGGTCGTGCCGAACAGTGTACTTTCCAGCAAGGTGTCAGGAATGGCCGCACAGTTCAGCGTAATCCAGGCTCTTTCTGCGCGCTTACTGCGCTGATGGACACGGCGGGCAAACAGCTCTTTACCGGTGCCGGTCTCGCCGTAAATCAGCACCGGTACATCGGCTCCGGCGCACGCATCCAGATGACCCAGCTGCTGCTGCATCTGCGGATCGGCCGTGATGATGGCATCCCCCTGCTGGCGCTGACTACCAGCCTCCAGCAGCCGTGCTGACAGGTCCAGCACCTGATTGGTCAGACTACGGTAATGACTAAGATCCCGACCAACTTCGATCGCCCCGATGATCTGGCCACTGGCGCCATAGAGAGGCAAGGCGGTATGCAGGTAATCGATAACCTGCCCCAATGGTGTTTCATAACGCTGATGACAATGAATGAATCGCTGCCCCTGTGTCAGGCAGCGCATCAGAGTACTGGTGTCTGCGGTCAGGCTGGGACAGGCCAAAGGCTGGCCCAGTACCTGAGCGGCATCCACACCATCGATAGCTGCGCTGTAGCGGTTGTAATAAACAAAGACTCCCTGCTGATCGACGATGGTAACCGGCTGTTCCAGACTATCGAGAAACTCACGCAGACAAGCCAATACTCCCTGCAACTCCGTCGAGACAGGCTCGCGCCACACTGTCATTACCCCTCCAGACGGTTATTCACCATTTTTCATCCGCTACCTGACGATTTTTCGTCAATCTTAGGTGTCCAGCACGGACACCCTGCTCAACATAACGAATCCTCTGCCCCCAAGCTCATTAAATTCAATACACCAGCATTAGAGACGATATTTGGTCAAATGACGAAATATCATCAAAAGAACACCTTATCTAAAGCAACACTCCCTGCATTTCGATCCATTTACGCGAAAAAGTAGTCTTTTAAGCCACTCGTCCGAGCCTTTTTCACACATAGGCGTGGCACAGTCCTTGAAATAGTCACAACAGGCATACTCACTGCAATTAAGCCCGTTCCTGACTCAAGGATTCTCCATGTTCAAACACACCATTGTTCGTCGCCCTGCTGCCACACTGATGCACGGCCTGACGTCTGTCGACCTCGGTCGTCCCGATTACCTGACCGCACAAGTCCAGCATCAATGCTATATCGATGCCCTGCTCAGCTGCGGCGTTGACGTGACCGTACTGCCTCCACGTGAAGACTTCCCCGACTCCTGCTTTGTCGAGGATGTCGCACTGTGTACACCACACTGCGCCATCATTACCCGTCCGGGGGCAGACAGCCGACGTGGCGAAGCCGAACTGATCGGTACCACGCTGCAACGCTTCTATTCCTCGCTGGAGTCCATCACCGCTCCCGGCACACTGGAAGCAGGTGACGTCATGATGGTCGGCACCCATTTCTATATCGGTCTGTCAGCGCGCACCAACGAGGAAGGCGCTCGTCAGCTGATTCAGATTCTGCAACGTCACGGTATGAGTGGCAGCATGGTCAAGATGGCGGAAATGCTGCACCTGAAGACAGGGCTGTCTTATCTGGAACACAACCACCTGTTGATTACTGGCGAATTTCTCCACCTGGATGAGTTCAAGCCATTCAACCGCATTGAAGTCCCTGCAGAGGAGGCTTACGCCGCCAACAGCATCTGGGTCAACGACAGCGTGATCATGCCTGCTGGCCATCCATACACCGCTGAACAGGTCCGCAAGCTGGGTTATCGACTGATCGAAGTAGATACCCGTGAGTTTCAGAAACTCGACGGTGGCGTCAGCTGCCTGTCTCTGCGCTTCTGACGGAAAAGGAATTACCAGCATGTTACGACTCCGCTCAGCTCTTCTCGCCCTGGCTTTAGGCTCTGGTGCCAGTGTCCATGCAGGTACACTGGAGACTATCCAGAACAACCATGCCCTGCGTGTCTGCTTTGAAGCGGGCTATATGCCCTTTGAAATGAAGGACAAGAATGGCAAGGATATTGGCTTTGACATCGACATCGCCAAGCTGATGGCCAAGTCCATGGCGGTGGACTATACCCCGGTTAACACCGCATGGGATGGCATCATTCCCGCACTGATGACCGACAAATGCGATATTGTCATGTCGGGTATGACCATCACCGCAGAACGTAATCTCAAGGTGAACTTTGCTGACCCCTATATCGTGGTTGGGCAGACCGTCCTGCTGTCACCGGCCTACAAAGACAAGGTGCACAATTTCAGAGACCTGAATAATCCCAGCACTATCGTCATTACCAAGCTGGGTACAACGGGAGATATCGTCGCCAAAAAGATGCTCGACAAAGCACAGATCCGGGTCTTTGAAAGCGAAGCAGATGGGGTAATGGAAGTATTAAATGGCAAGGCAACCGCCTTCATCTATGACCTGCCATTGAATGCGTTCTACAAAGCACAGAATGGCGACAAGCTTATTCATCTGGACACCCCGTTCACTTATGAACCCTTAGGCTGGGCCGTCCGTCAGGGTGATGCGGATTTCCTAAACTTCCTCAACAACTTCCTCCGCCAGATCAAAGGCGATGGCAGCTATGACCGCCTGTATCAGAAATGGTTTGAAGATCGAGACTGGATCACTGCACTGCAATAGTGCAGTCTGAAACGCGCTACAGGTGCTGGATTTTTTGCAAAGAGATCAAACAGCACCTGACTGCTCTGCATGTCTCCATGTCGATGTCTTCCAAACAGCTGTCTGTGCCCGCTCACAAAGGCATGGTCAGATTACGCAGAACCTTTCCTCTGGTAACAAGTTCAAAATGCGATGTAACCATTAGTAACGCAGGCAATAAAAAACCCTGAACGCCTATCCTTTCGGACAATCATTCAGGGTTGGTTTGCTTTTAGTTACCTGGGCAAAAAACAAGGCTTACAACAAAGTGGCGATGCAGATTGGGCCAGGGAAAAAGCGGTCTTAGGCTACTACGGTGACGTTTTCAGCCTGGGGACCTTTTTGGCCTTGAGTAACTTCGAAAGTTACTTTCTGACCTTCGTGCAGAGTGCGACGGCCAGTGCCGTTGATTGCACGGAAATGAACGAACACATCAGAAGCACCGTCACGAGCGATGAAACCGAAGCCCTTTTCTTCGTTAAACCACTTAACGACGCCGGTAACTAATTGAGACATATAACTCTCTTATCTATATAAAGTGTCGACCGAGGTCGACGGAAAAGAAGCTTTACCTCACAGGTTACCCTGCCAAGGTAAAATTTTGACTTTGTCACCAAAGTCAAAGGCCGAGTATAACCGCCTCTAGACAAAGCACCAACCGACTTTTTGTTATAAAGAAGTCAGTTAACTGTACTTTTTTTGATCAACAGTCATTTTTCATGACTGTCGTCAGTCGCAAGACAGTTATTTTTAGTCTTAGCAAATAATGTGCACACCCTGATTTTTGACGCATTCGACTTTAGTACTGACTATTTTATATACAGCAGTTGCCAACCCTCTGGGTTTTCTTTAGAATGCGCCACCTCGATGTATCGCACTCCCGTTCAGTCCGGTTCTTGCGGCGCCTCAAAGAAGGTGTGATCCGCCCTAATCCCTGCTGATAGAGTCTCAACCCACAGGTTTGTACCGTTGGTTCAGGCGTTGTTGCCCAGTCTTCCATGACGGGCCCGGGCCCTTCCGTGAGTTCCGATATATCCTTTCATGCCCTCGCTGGGTGCTTTAGTTTTTCCTTTTATTCGGAACTCCGTAATGTCTGCACAAGCAACGACTATGACCTTTGCTGATCTTGGCCTGCCTGAATTTCTGCTGACCCCTCTGGCAGAGATGGGTTATGAAAATCCTTCTCCTATTCAGGAGCAGAGTATCCCCGTATTGCTGTCCGGTAAGGATGTACTTGGCCAGGCACAGACTGGTACTGGTAAAACCGCCGCGTTTGCTCTGCCCCTGCTGGCGCGTATCAATTTGAAAGTAAGCGCCCCTCAGGCGCTGATTCTGACTCCTACCCGTGAGCTAGCCCTGCAGGTGACCACTGCACTTGAGCAGTATGCTGCGCGCATGCGTGGCATCCGCATTCTGTCCGTATACGGTGGTCAGGACTACCGTACTCAGCTGCGCGGTCTGCGTGATGGCGTGCATGTTGTTGTCGGTACTCCAGGTCGCGTGATGGATCATATGGAGCGTGGCACTCTGAATCTCGACAACCTGCAGACGCTGGTACTCGACGAAGCAGACGAAATGCTGAAGATGGGCTTTATTGATGATGTTGAGTGGATTCTGGAAAAGACCCCCAGCACTCGTCAGATTGCACTGTTCTCTGCCACCATGCCGCCGGTTATCCGTGAAGTAGCCGATCGCCACCTGCAGGATGCTGCTCAGATCAAGATCCACAGCAAGACGGCCACCGTATCCTCTATTACTCAGGCTTATATCGAAGTAAGCGGTCATCAGAAGTTTGATGCACTGGCACGCCTGCTGGAAGTGGAAGACTTTGATGGTCTGATCATTTTTGCCCGTACCAAGACCACCACTCAGGAACTGGCCGACAAACTTGATCACTACGGCTATCGCGCCGCTGCTCTGCACGGTGACCTGAGCCAGCCTTTGCGTGAGAAAGTAGTAGATCGCCTGAAACAGAACAAAGTAGACATCATCGTGGCCACTGACGTAGCTGCCCGTGGTCTGGACGTTGAGCGCATCAGCCACGTCGTCAACTACGATCTGCCGATGGACCGCGAATCTTATGTACACCGTGTTGGCCGTACTGGCCGTGCTGGTCGTGAAGGCCGCGCACTGGTACTGATCACTCCACGTGAGCGCCGCACACTGCAGGGTCTTGAGCGCCACATTGGTCACTCACTGGAACGCTACAAGCTGCCCACCAAGAAAGAGATGGCTCAGCTGCGTGAACAGCAATTTGTTAACAAGATTCTGGAAGCCATGCAGGATGAGCGCGTGAGCGAAGGCACCAGCATCGTTCAGCGTCTGACCGAAGAACACGGTGTGGCACTGGAAAACGTTGCAGCAGCCCTTTACTGGATGGCTCGTGACGAAAAAGCAGCTCCGCGCAGCGCCGACATTGAAATTGAACAACCCGAAGCACGTGCAGCCCGCCGTGGCGACCGTAATGAACGTGGCGAGCGCGGTGAACGCACCGAGCGTCGTGAGCGTCCCCAGGACACCGAGCCAATGACTCGTTACCGTATTGCCCTGGGTCGTGAACAGCGCGTCGAGCCACGCGATATCGTCGGCGCCATCGCCAACGAAGCGGGCATTTCCGGTAGCCGCATTGGCCATATCAAGTTGTACGGCACCTATTCAACTGTATATCTGCCTGAAAACCTGAACCCTGCTCAGCGTTCTGCGCTGGCCGGTTGCAGCATCCGCAACCAGTCCATGCAACTGTCTCCCTGGGCAGAAAATGGTGAAGAAGGTGGTTATGCTGACCGTCCACGTCGCAGCAGTAGCCGAGGAGATCGCGGAGATCGTCCTGCTCCCCGTCGTAGCCGTGATGAAGATCGCGGTGAGCGCTTCAGCCGTCGTGACGACTTCCGTCCTCGCCAGCGCTAAGCGTTAGCCAGCGCCTAACACAACACCCCGTTTTCGGGGTGTTGTTGTTTCTGGCGTATCAAAACCAGCAGACTAGCGGAAAAACTTTAGAAACGTCACCATAGTTTGCTGCGCTTCGAACAAGCTGATCGGGCTGAACTTCAACTCTGCTCCCGGCTGTCTCTGTGCCAGCGCATAGAGATCAAGAGGTAACACACTGCCCAGCTTGGGATAGCCACCAATAGTCTGACGGTCCTGCATCAGGATGATTGGCTGACCATCTGCAGGTACCTGTATTGCCCCCAAGGCGATTCCCTCTGATATCAACCCTGTACGTAAACTGGCAATGGATGCCCCTTCCAGACGAATGCCCATGCGATCACTTTTAGGCGACAATATATAGCTCGAACTAAAAAAAGTATTCAGGCTGGCATTGCTGAAACTGTCCACTTGCGCCCCCAGCACAACACGCAGCGTTAATGGCTGTTGATAGTCAGGAATAAAACGACTACTGACCGCCTGATGCGGACGCACCATTGGTTCATAGTGAAGACAGTCGCCAGCCTCCAGCCGACGCCCGGTGTTATCCAGCCCTCCCATCCCTTCGCGCAGGACCGTCGAGCAGCTTCCACCTAACGAACGCTCCACATGAAAGCCACCAGCAACGGCCAAATAACTGCGTAAGCCTTTACGCACATGACCCAAATGCAGCTCTCCTCCTGCCGGCACCACAACGGTCTGCCACATGGGGATGACATCACCATTAAGCCGGGGCTGGCAGTCCGCACCGGTCAGTGCAATCGTGGTCGCCGCAGCAAAACGGACCTGTAGCCCTCCCAACGTCACCTCAATCACACTGGCATCGGCTGAGTTGGCCAGCAACCGATTAACCCAGGCATAAGCATGCCCGTCAGCAGCTCCACCTGTTGCCAGACCTGACTCCATGACGCTGCGCCGGCCAGCATCCTGTAACAAGGCCAGCATGCCACCGTGAAGCACCTCAATTGCAGCAAGTTGATTCATAGCATGCCTCCTTGCAGCAAGTAGGTATCTCTGTCGATAGCCGTGAACTGTACCCGGTCTCCCACTTGCAGGAATGCAGGCGCAGAGCGATCTGCATCGAACATCAGCAAAGGTGTTCTGCCTATCAGATTCCAGCCACCCGGCGTGACTGAGGGATAGATTCCGGTCTGAGTATCAGCGATCCCCACCGATCCCATGGGTACTTTGGTCCGTGGAGTAGAGATGCGCGGAGTAGCAATCCGTGCGTCCACTTGCCCAAGAAAGGCAAAGCCCGGGGTAAACCCTATCGCAAAGGTGACGTATATCTTGCTGGTATGCAGCGCAATCACTTCCTCAACCGACAAGCCATGTCTCTGAGCCAGGTTACCCAGGTCAGGTCCCGACTCTTGCGAGTAATAGACCGGAATATGTTTAATGACGCCTGCGACCTTGTCTGCAGAATCAACATCCAGACTACGGAGGCAGTGCTCAACAGCACTCAGAAAAGATGCGTGATCATCTCTCAGCAGATCGTACTGGAGATACAAACTGGTATATGAGGGCACAACTTCGACTAGACGCTCCGCCAGACCAGACTGCAACCTGTGCTTGGCTTCGAGAATCAATGGACTGAGCTTTTCATCAATCCTATCCCCGAAATACAGCATCAGGGCGTCCACGCCTACGATCTGTGCTCGCCACAGCATAATTACTCCTTACGCCCGCAGGCTTTTAGCTCACGTTACTTAGCTGTAGTCAGGACATCGATGCCTTCACGAATAGCCTGTACCGCGCGAATGGATTCCGGGTTATCACCATGAACGCAAAGTGTAACGGCATCCAGCTTGAGCGGACTTCCGGAGCTCGCCAGGATACTTTCGCCTCGCGCCAACGTCAGCGCCTGCCGCACGATAGTATCCACATCGTGATGCACTGCATTAGGCAGACTTCGAGACATCAGATAGCCCTCTGCGTCATAGCCTCTGTCAGCAAAGGCTTCCAGCCACAACGTCACGCCATACTCTGCAGCCAATGCCTTAACATTGGAGTTATCTGCCGTAGTCATGATCATAAGCGGTAACGGCTCAGGCTCACTGGCCAGTGCAGCCATGACCGCTCGCAGTACCTTTTCATCTTTCATCATGTCGTTATGCAAGGCGCCATGAGGCTTAACATATGCAACCTTGCCACCTTCAGCACGAGCAATAGCCTGCAGTGCACCGTACTGGTAACGAATAAAGGCGGTGATTTCTGCCGGAGTACAACTCATTGACCTGCGGCCAAAGCCAACCAGATCTGGATAGGAGGGATGGGCACCGATCATGACATTATGCTGCAGTGCCAGACGTACCGTTTTCTGCATAATCAGGGGATCCGAAGCATGAAAGCCACAGGCGATGTTGGCCTGATCAATGAAAGGCATGACGGCTTCATCCATCCCCATTTTCCAGGCACCGAAACTTTCACCCATATCGCAGTTCAACCACATCGCATACGCTCCCCTATTCGCAAACAAAGCAAACTCGACAACATCAGCATTTTATAAATAATTTATCGATAAAATACATGGACACCCTACGACGGACAATAACCATGCCACAGACTCCCGCGCACCATGCGATCGTCTCCTCAGATCATCTGTCTACTCAGTCAGTAGAAATGTCTGAATTTGAATTTGGCCTGATCATGGCAAGCCATGCCTTCTCCAGATGGATAGTTCGTTGCATGAGCGCAAGCGGCATGCCCGAACTAGGCTCGCTGGACATCCTGGCACTTCACAGTGTCAACCACCGTCATCGTCCCAAGCGGGCCGCGGATATTTGCCTGGTATTCAATATTGAAGACAGTCATACCGTGACCTACGCGTTAAAAAAACTGCTCAAGCTTGGCCTGGTTGCTACAGAAAAACGTGGTAAGGAAACCTATTTCCTTACCACTGAAGAAGGTCGCGCACTTTGTGAAAAATATGCTGCTGTAAGAAGGGACTGCCTACTGGATGCAGTACAGACATTAGGTTTCGCCGGTGAAGAGATGGGAGCAACAAGCACGTTATTACGTGCGTTATCCGGTATCTATGACCAGGCCTCCCGCGCAGCAGCGTCGCTGTAGTAGCGTAAACTGCACCAAAATCATGCGAATCACGTACATTCTCTGCTTCGTGAAGTGGCATAGATCCTTGCCAGAACCATAAAGCACAGACGCTAACTGACCCAGATACGGATTGAATGAATAAAATTCGCGACAATGGCAGGGATCTTGCTGTAACCTCTAGCGTAATTTTCTGTCTGGTAGGGCCACTTCATCTGATCGCAACACACAATCAGGGAAGATAGTTTTTAGCCCATGTTATTAGCATTTTCTATTGCGGCGGGTTGGTCAGATGCGCGAGCGCCTAACACCATTGATCATCTTGAGTTTTTCAGTCCTGCTAACTGCATGTACGGGCAACCCCAGTAAAAATCAAGCCTCCCTCAGTTATGATGTTTCCGGCGATCAGACAGCGCAGAGCGAAATTGCTGATGATGACAGCCAGAATCAAGACCTCAGCTCTATCGACCAACCCTCCTCCTTCACGAAAAAACGCACTTCCGCCCTGCCCGGCAGTGACTACAATCTGCACGGCGACGATCCTGCCACCCAAGTCCTCAAAAAGGCGTTGACCCTGATGGGCACCCCTTATCATTTTGGCGGTAACACCCCTTCTTCAGGTTTCGACTGCAGTGGTTTGATCAATTACGTATTTAACGAAACCGCAGGTATCAAACTGCCACGCTCCACCAGAGAGATGATCAAACTTCCTGGCGCGACCATCGCCAAGAATCAACTACAGCCAGGGGATCTGCTGTTCTTCAACCACAATGGACGAGGAAGAGTCAGTCATGCAGGTATTTATCTGGGCAATAACGAATTTATCCACTCCAACAGCTCTGGCGGTGGAGTAAGAATTGATAGCCTGAAAACCAGCTACTGGCAGCGCAGCTATCTGAAAGCAAAACGGGTGCTTGAATACTAATTTTCAGACAATAAAAAACCCTGATAAATCAGGGTTTTGGCTAGCTCGAACAGGTCGTTTCAATATTATCAGCACGTTAATTTGAAAATGCAGGCCATCTGCAGCTTGAAGGGGAGCAGCAGATAGCCACCCCGACCAGCGGGGCGGTCTATCCAAGCGTAGAAGTGCGAGTTATTAGAACTTCACGCGGTAACCAACGGTAAAGCCGTCATTCAGAGCATCGATACCGTAATCGGATGCACCCTGCTCAGCAGCACCATTCACGTTGTAGTACTCAGCGTACACATCCGCGCCACCACCCAGATCATGATAAACACCAACCAGACTGCGCTTCAGCTTATCAGCGTTGTCAGGGTTAGCCTGGCTGTAGTTCACGCCAATGGTGGTTTTGTCGATAGTATAGGTAGCAGCAACATCGTACACATCGATAGAACCGTCAGTAGCACCTGCAGAGGTGGCCAACTGTTGGTTATGCTCATAGTTTGCACCTACGAAAGCATTGTTATAGGTGTAACTTACACCTACGGAGTAGTCATGCTTATCATAGCTATCCTGATCTTTTTCATACTGGGACTGAGCATAGCCAATACCTGCGTATAGGCCGTTTGCTTCGTAGTTCACACCGGCAACGTAGCCATCAACATCCTTGTAGCGGTGTTTTACACCATTTTCATCAGTAAAATCTTCGTTTCCGCCGTCACCAGTAATAGCAGCGTAGCCATTGAAGCCTGCATAGCTGGGTGACTCATACGCCAGAGAGTTACCGATACGCTCCTGAGTCTGGGTGAAGGCAGCAGAAGTACGCTCGAATACGTCACCTACTACAGTTTTGTACATCGGGTTCTCAAAGCGACCTACAGTCACTTTACCGAAATCACCTTTCACACCTGCGTTTGCATGACGAACTTTCAGGTTGGCGTCGGTAGTCCCCTCAGTGGAGGTACCATCAGTGTCATTACCAAACTGGGTTTCCAATTGATAGAAAGCTGTCAAACCAGAGTCCAGCTCACTTTCACCTTTCACACCCAGACGATGGCCAGCGTTGGCAATGTTCATGTCCTGGTTTTTATCAAACTGCATCTGAAAGTGCAGACGACCATAAAGAGTAGCATCAGCCTGCGCCAGAACGGGCAGAGTAGCAGCACTGGCAACAGCAACAGCTAGCAGGGATTTTTTCATTGAAAGGCCTTCCTTAATCCTGAATTCGAATCGGGGGTAAACTTTCTCGGAAAATCTTCCTCCCCCAACTGTTTAGACAGTGATATAGCATGATCACTACCGCAGGCAGTCTAATGAAATCCAGCCCAAAAAACCTAATCCAATTGTTGCACTAAATCTCTTAAAAATAGCACTCACTTACCTTAAAACCCTTTATTTATGAGATTTATATATAGAAAACTATTTATATAACTGTCTCATATCATGACGTTTCTGGCATTTCTGATTCATATTGAAAACTTTACTACCGCAGCCCTTCTACTAATTTCTAAACGTTAATCAACAAAGGAGACTCACAACACGGCGCTTACACATCATCTATTGGCCATATCACCCTCTCCGCAACCATCTAAATGATTTTTACCTCCTAGCATGAATAAACAGGGTATGCAGCCGCATTACCAAGGACAGCCCCATGAGCCTTTTGATAGCAAGTGACTAAAACAGAATAGGAAGAAAGCCTTTAGATGAAGAGAGGCGTAAGGGCAGCTATGCGCTCAGAGGGACATATACTAGAGGACATTGCATGAATGTGGCTGTCCAGCTGTGTCTTTGCCTGGGAGGAGCAGGCGGAAGCCTCCAGCCGTTTCATGCGGCAAGCAATTCAGGGCTATGTGGATCGTTACTGGGGATAACGCTGCTGTCTGGGGGAGAGGAAGCGGCCGATACGATGCGCCTTTCCCCCACTCCCTCACCCATTTCGGGAAGCCGAGCAAGGCCAGCGTTTTTTCGCCGCAAAAGCAAAACCCCTGACCGTTACCGATCAGGGGTTGCTGTGTTTCAATGCCTGGCGATGACCTACTCTCACATGGGGAAACCCCACACTACCATCGGCGCTGACGCGTTTCACTTCTGAGTTCGGGATGGAATCAGGTGGTTCCACGTCGCTATGGTCGCCAGGCAATTCTGGCTGAGTCTCTCGGACTTACTTCCTCTGCTCGCTCACTCTTCGCTCGCTCACAGCCGCCGGTTTACTCAAATAAGGGTGGCTCTAATTTGATTATTCGCATCTTCATGCGCTTGCGACGATCACAAAATCTCTTCGTCTATCCAGTGCTTAACCAAGTCTCTTAGCTTATATGGCCAAGCCGCACGGGCAATTAGTATGGGTTAGCTCAATGCCTCACAGCACTTACACACCCCACCTATCAAC